>CAZYTV010000265.1:0-6009 GCA_964650455.1 uncultured Chitinophaga sp.
CCATGGCGAATTGAGTATAGGAGGGACGAGCAGCCTTTTTGGCCGGCACACCGGCATAGATACTGCCGCTTTCGCAAACCGTATTTTCCAGCACTACTGCACCGGCCGCGATGATGGTGTTGCTGTGCACCACGCAGTTGTCCATCACAATGGCTCCCATACCCACCAGCACATTGTCGTGCAGGGTGCAGCCATGAACAATGGCATTATGTCCAATCGAGACATTATTGCCAATGGTTGTCCCATATTTCTGGTACGTGCAGTGGATACAGGCCCCGTCCTGGACATTTACTTTATTCCCCATTTTAATAAAATTCACATCCCCGCGGATCACGGTATTGAACCAGGCGCTGCAATCATCGCCCATGGTCACATTGCCCACGATCGTGGCATTGGGAGCGAGAAAACAGTTGTTGCCGAATTGAGGGTGTTTGTCTTCGACGGGGAGTATGAGGGGCATTTTAGTTAGTAGTTAGAAGTTAGTAGTTAGTAGTCTTTCCGGTGTGCGATTTTCAAGCCATTTGAAGGCTTCCTCCAAAGTTCCGCATTTCTTCGTTTCCTTTGTATAAAAACAGCAAGATTGAATCAACGTGAACTTTTTTTGCGACATGTGGGGCAAACTTCCCCGGCGCCGATGGCATTGGAGATTGTGAAAGCCGATTGCTGCACCCTTTATGATGCAGGGGGGAAGGAGTATATTGACCTCATTGGCGGCATCAGTGTGGCCAATATGGGACACCGGCATCCCAAAGTGATCGCCGCCATCCATCAGCAATTGGAAGCTTATATGCATATCATGGTCTATGGAGAATTTGTGGAAGCTCCCCAGGTACAGTATGCACAATTGCTGACCGAGCATTTGCCGGCTTCCCTGAATTCGGTTTATTTCACCAACTCCGGGGCCGAAGCCGTGGAAGCTGCCATGAAGCTGGCTAAGCGGGTGACCAACCGGACGGGAATTATTGCTTTTAAAAATTCGTATCATGGCAGTACCCAGGGAGCCCTGAGCATCATAGGTGACGAATACTGGCGGAATGCTTACCGGCCACTGTTGCCGGATATTCTGCACCTGGACTATAACCATTTTCCTTCGCTTGATTTTATTACCGGACATACTGCTTGTGTTATAGCTGAAACCGTGCAGGCCGAGGCAGGGATAAAGCCTCCTGATGCGGAATGGATGAAAGCACTGCGGGAGAAATGCAGCCGCACCGGCACCTTACTGATCCTGGACGAGATACAAGCCGGTTTCGGTCGTACCGGTAAATTATGGGGATTTGAGCATTTTGATATCCTGCCCGATATGATATTACTCGGCAAAGCGCTGGGTGGGGGTATGCCCCTGGGCGCCCTGGTGGCTGACAAAAAACTTATGGATGCTTTTACCGACAATCCCATTCTGGGGCATATCACCACATTTGGCGGACACCCGGTTAGCTGTGCTGCCGGGCTGGCTGCCATGAAGGCCTTACTGGATGAGGGATGGATCGACTCCGTAAAAGCAAAGGAAGCGTTGTTTCACTCATTACTGGTACACCCAAAAATAAAAGCGGTCCGTTCTTTTGGTTTGTGGATGGCAGTGGAGTTTGATTCCTTTTATACTTGTAAAAAAATTATTGACCGATCAGTTACTGCGGGAGTGCTTACTGATTGGTTTCTGTTTGCCCCGAACTGCCTTAGGATATCACCGCCGCTGATTATTTCGGAAGCGCAGGTGAGGCAGGCATGTGCGATGATACTTGAAGCTTGTAGTTAATTGGTCAGGCCAAAGTACCGCGTTTATTCCACCTCCACTACCAGTTCCACTTCTACCGCCATATTCATCGGCAAAGAGCACATCCCCACTGCAGAACGGGCATGCTTCCCTTTTTCACCAAATACCTGCACCATCAGGTCGGAGAATCCATTGATCACTTTGGGATGATCCTTGAAGTCGGGTTCGCAGTTGACCATACCCAGCACTTTGACAATCCGTTTTACTTTATTGAGATCACCGAGTTCAGCTTTTAATACGGCGAGCTGGTTAATAGCAGTAAGCCGGGCTGCGGCAATACCTTCTTCAATAGTCAGGTCCTTGCCTACTTTTCCGGTCGTGTATACTCCCTTTTCATTGGACGGACCTTTGCCGGAGAGAAAAAGCAGGTTGCCCACACGTACTACGTTTACATAATTGGCAATGGGTTTGCCCACCGCAGGCAGTTCTATGCTCAGTTCTTTTAACCGCTCTTCTGCATTTTGTGCATAGCTGAAAACAGTCTGTAACAGGAACAACCCGAAAAATAATATTTTCATCAGCTTCCCTTTAAAAAATTAATTCAGTTGCTTAAATACAACTGCAGCCAGTACCGCCCCAGCTATTGGTCCTACAATTGGTACCCAGCTATAACTCCAGTCACTATCCCTTTTCCCCTTTATGGGTAAAATAAAATGAGCGATACGCGGACCCAGATCACGGGCCGGATTGATGGCATATCCTGTAGGGCCTCCTATGGAGAGGCCAAGACCTAAAACCAACAAGGCTACAGGTAAAGCATTGAGTGTGCCCATGGAGGTGGCGGGATCTGTAAACGAAAGAGCCCCGAACATCAGGACAAATGTGCCGATGAATTCAGTGAACACATTATTCAATGGATTACGGATGCCTGGTGCGGTACAAAAAATGGCTTTTTTCAGATCCGCGTCACTGGTAGCATCGAAATGAGTGTGATAAGTGAGCCAGACCAGTACCGAACCGGTAAATGCACCAGCTAATTGGGCGAGCAGGTAAGTGCCAATCAAGGAACTGCTGAATTTGCCGGTTGCGGCCAGTGCAATCGTAACGGCCGGATTAAGATGTCCGCTGCCACCCAGTTTCACCGAAGTGAAAACGCCAAGGAACACCGCCATGGCCCAGCCAAAGGTGATGACGATCCAGCCACTGTTCTGGCCATTGGTTTTATTCAGTACTACATTGGCGACCACGCCACCACCGAAAAGAATGAGTAATGCGGTGCCGGTAAATTCTCCGATAAAAGGGGACATAAGCAATCGATTTTAATAAGGAAGATAATGGAGGGCAATATTTTTAAAGTTATTGATTTGTTCCTGAATCCAGGCTTCGTCTTTATTCAATGTATCTGCCAGTGCCTTTGCCACCAGCGGTGCCCTGGCCAGGGCCACCCGGGCATCCAGTAACAATTGCCGGGTTCTGCGGGAAAGAAAATCTTCAACGGTCATGCACATTTCCGTTTCAGCGGTTTGTCTGACGAGTGTAGTTAATTCTTCATCGGTCAGTTGCCCGATTGCAGCGGGTACTGTTTTTAGCACCGCAATTTTTAATTCATGGGTGACACAGGTGATCTGTGATTGCAGTTTCTCTGCCACCAGGTTTACGGTGTCTTCTGCCATTTTCCGGTATGTCGTCCACTTGCCGCCGGTTACCGTGATCATGTCAGATTCTGAGATCGTGATCAGGTGGTCGCGGGAAAGGGCGGCCGTCACTTTTGATTTGCCTTTTACCAGGGGACGCAGTCCGGCAAACATACTGCGGATATCACTGCGTTGCGGATCCTTGGTCAGGTAGCGGCCGATATGGGTGAGGATAAAATCAATTTCTTCTTTTAATGGGATTGGTTCTGCGGTGATTTCATCCACCGGTGTATCCGTGGTGCCGAGCACAATTTTATCATGCCAGGGAACCGCGAATAATACCCGGCCATCATCCGTCTTCGGAATCATGATGGCGGTATCACCGGGTAAAAATTCCTTGTCCACGACCAGGTGGATTCCCTGACTTGGACTAATCAGGCTTTCATGATCCGGGTTATCCATCCTCAGGATCCGGTCAGTAAAAACACCCGTGGCATTGATGACCACTTTGCTTTTTACCTCGTATTCCTTTCCACTGATACTGTTTTTTACAAAGACCCCGCAGACATTCTGTTGTTTTTTCAACAGTGCAGTGACCGGAAAATAATTGAGTACCACCGCATCCAGCGAAACAGCCGTTTGAGCCAGGCTGATGGCCAGCCGTGCATCATCAAATTGTCCGTCATGATACAGAACTGCCCCGGTGAGATCTTCCGGATCAAGGGTGGGGGTGAGGGCCAGGGTCTCTTCCCGGGTTAATAATACCGATGGACCAATGCCTAAGCTGCCGGCCATCCGGTCATAGATCTTGAGACCGATACCGTAGTAGGGTTTTTCCCACCATTTGTAATTGGGTACAATGAATTTCTGATGATGGACGAGATGGGGTGCATTTTTCAGGAGGAGTCCCCGTTCTTTCAGGGCTTCCATGACGAGTTTGATATTGCCCTGTTGCAGGTAACGTACCCCACCGTGTACCAGTTTGGTACTGCGGGAAGAAGTTCCTTTGGCAAAATCATACTGTTCGAATAATACAGTCTTGTATCCCCTGCTGGCTGCATCCACGGCAATGCCCAATCCGGTCGCACCACCGCCGATGATACAGATATCGAATTCGGGTGTGGATTTAAGTTGTTCTATTAATGATTGCCGGTTCATGATTTGCTCACTGTTTCGGCAAGCTCAACATGACAGCAATCGTCACCCGGAGCTTGCCAAAGGGTGAAGTCGCTAATTATTTTTGAAGATCAACTTGTCAGTCTGAGCCTGTCGAAAGTCAGTCTGAGCCTGTCGAATGTCAGTCTGAGCCTGTCGAATGTCAGTCTGAGCCTGTCGAAGACCAGGCAATACTGGCTTTCACCGCCCGTTGCCAGCCATTCACCAATTCAATTCGTTTATCCGGTTCCATGGCAGGTGTAAAAGTCTGGTCAATCTGCCATTGCTGCTGAATCTCTTCCACATTTTTCCAGAAACCAACCGCGAGTCCGGCCAGGTAAGCGGCCCCCAGTGCGGTGGTTTCTGTTGATTTGGGACGCACTACTTTACAATTGAGAATATCGCTCTGAAACTGCATCAGCGGATTGTTGACCGTAGCTCCACCGTCCACCCGCAGTTCTCTGATCTGGATACCCGCATCTGCTTCCATTGCTTTTAGTACGTCATAGGTTTGATAAGCGATGCTGTCGAGTGCGGCTTTGGCAATATGTGCATTACTGCTGCCGCGTGTTAAGCCGAAAATAGCGCCACGGGCATACTGGTTCCAGTGCGGTGCGCCCAGTCCGGCAAACGCAGGTACCAGGTATACTCCGTCCGTATCTTTTACCTGTGCGGCGAGTTTCTCCACATCCCCTGATTTGCGGATGATCTTTAATTCATCCCGCAGCCATTGCACCACGGCGCCGGCAATAAACACACTGCCTTCCAGGGCATATTCTGTTTTATCATTGATCTGCCAGGCAATGGTGGTAAGGAGGTTGTTTTTAGAGCTAATGGCTTTTTCGCCGGTATTCATGAGCATAAAGCAACCCGTGCCGTAGGTGTTTTTTACCATACCGGGTTGCGTGCAGAGCTGACCGAATAATGCAGCCTGCTGATCGCCGGCAATACCGGCTACCGGTATCCTGGAGTCGGGTATGATCTGGCCGGTAACGCCATAGATTTTACTTCTGGGCTTTACAGCCGGAAGTACCGCCGGCGGTATATCAAATATCCGGAGCAGTTCTTCATCCCATTGAAGGGAATGAATATTGAAAAGCATGGTCCGGGAGGCATTGGATACATCCGTTACATGGACATCGCCATTGGTGAGTTTCCAGGTGAGCCAGGAATCGATGGTGCCAAAGGCCAGTTCACCATTCACCGCTTTTTGCCGGGCACCAGGTACATGATCCAGTATCCACTTGAGTTTTGTGGCAGAGAAATAAGCATCAATGATCAGTCCTGTTTTTTGCTGAATCGTTTCGGCCAGTCCTGCTGCTTTGAGTTCATCACAAAAAGCGGCGGTACGCCGGTCCTGCCATACAATCGCATTATAGATGGGTTGTCCGCTGATCTTATCCCATACCCCGGTGGTTTCACGTTGGTTGGTGATCCCGATACCTGATACCTGTTTGGTATTGATACCGGCCTGTGCCATCGCTTCAGCCATGGTGCCAAACTGGG
>CAZYTV010000266.1:0-3362 GCA_964650455.1 uncultured Chitinophaga sp.
GCCGCTTCCTCAATCTGTTCCTGGCTGGCTCCCTGCTGGCCCAGTGCGATATTATTGCCAATCGTATCATTGAACAGGATGGGCTCCTGTGTTACGATACTCATCTGGCTGCGGACGGAACTCAGCGAATAATCTTTGATATTCACCCCATCGATGAGTACTTCACCGGCAGTCACATCATGAAAGCGCGGCACCAGGTCGGCCAGCGTGGATTTGCCGGCTCCTGAAGAACCGACCAGGGCTACGGTCTTTCCTTTTTCAATGGTCAGGTTGATATTGTCCAGGATCACTACATCCTCATAGGAAAACTGCACATTCCGGAATTCGATTTTATCGTTGAAGGCAGGTAATAATTTTCCGTTGGGATTATCATCCACCGTAACCGGCGTATTCAGAATTTCTTCGATCCGTCCGATCGCTGCTGCGCCTTTACGCATATTGCTGAAAGAAGTAGAAAGCGTTTTGGCGGGATTGATGATATTGTAAAATACACCCAAAAACATCAGGAAAGCGGATGCCTGGAGAAACTGGTTATTTAATACCAGTACGCCGCCATAATATAAAACGGCGGTGAAAAGTCCCACGCCCATGACTTCAGAGAGTGGAGAAGCGAGATCCCGGCGGTAACTGATCTTGTTTTTGGAATGCAGCAATTCATCATTGCCTTTAAAAAATTTACCGCGCAGTATTTTCTCAACATTAAATGCTTTGATCACCCGGAGTCCGCCCAGTGTTTCATCCAGCGTAGAAAGCGTTTCTCCGTATTTATTGGCCACATCCTGCGAGTGACGCTTTAAGGAACGGGTGATCCGTCCGATGACGAGACCCAGTACCGGTATAAGTACAAGGATAAAAAGGGTGAGCTGGTAACTGATCAGGAATAAGGCGGTCAGGGTAATAATGATGGTTAAAGGGTCCCGGATCCAGCCTTCCAGGGTGCCGACTACAGAGGTCTCCACTTCATTTACATCATTGGTCATCCGGCTCATCAGGTCACCCTTTCTTTTTTCATTAAAAAAGCCAATGGGTAAACGCAGTACTTTATCATACAGGTCCTCTCTTAACTGGTTAACGACTTTATTTTTTAAAGGGTTCAGTACGTAATACGAGAGATACAGGAACAGGTTTTTCAGCACAATAAAACCGATCAGGAAAAAACAGATAAAACCCAGGGTCGGGATCTTGCCCCGGGTGTCCAGTGACTGGTTCAGGAAATTATTAATCGACTGGATCAGAAAATTGTTGCTGTTGCGGGTCAACGGGCTGCAACTGATGCACTCCGGACGGGTATCCGTAAAAATCACCTGGAGAAAAGGCATCAGCATCCCGATGGAGACAATGGAAAATACGATGCTCAGCAGGATGAACAAAAAATACAAAACGATCTTGCCCTTAAAGGGGCCCATGTACCTGAAAATCCGGGAATATTGCTTCATTCGTAAAGAGTAATGGAAACGGGGCAAAGTAACTACTTTTGCAGCGACTGCCGAAGTTTAGTCCGGCAGACGGTATTAACCCTAATTTATATGGAAGAAGGTAAAAGACAGAAACAGATCGGCGGACTGCTGAATCAAGAGATAAACGTCATTTTTCAGCGGCTGGGACTGAATATGATTGACGGGGGAATGGTGTCCATTTCCTCGGTGAAAGTGACCCCCGACCTCCTGGAGGCCCGGATTTATGTGAGCTTTTTCCAGGTAAAGGATCCGGCCGCCGCCCTGCAGAAAATTGAAGACCGCCATCATGAAATTAAAAAAGAACTGACGGCCAGTGTGCGGCACCAGCTCCGCAGTATGCCCGTGCTGAAATTTTTCCAGGACGATACCCTTGATCATGTGTTTAAAATGGAAGAAATCTTCAAAAAGATTGAAGAAGAACGGAAACAGGAACCCGGAAAATAAACGGCAACCTGCCGGTTCTGCCATTCATATTTAAATCCAAGCTGTTGAATTTTCTTTTTGCCTGGCGTTATTTTAAAGCAAAAAAATCCACCAATGCCATCAATATCATTGCGTGGACCAGCATTGGCGCGATTATCTTTGGCACCACCGTACTGATCCTGGTACTGAGTGTTTTCAATGGCTTTGAAGGACTGGTCAAATCCCTCTATTCCACTTTTTATACAGACCTGAAAGTAGCCCCGGCCACCGGCAAACTGATGACCCTGAGTCCGGAGCAGGTGAACCAACTGAAGGGCGTTACCACCATTCTTAATTTCTCAATGGTACTGGAGGATAAAGCCATGGTGCAGAACGGGGCCGATTACCAGACCGTGATCTACCTGAAAGGGGTGGATAAGAATTACCGCTACACTACCGGTGTGGCCGGCCACCTGGTCAATGGAGAGTATGAGCTGGGTACAGCAGATGATCCGCAACTGATCCTGGGTGCAGGCGTAGAAGATGCACTGGGCATCTATGCCGGACGCAATCTGTTTCCCCTGAATATTTATCTGCCGCGTAAAACAGACTCCAAACAACTCGACCTGCTGGAAGATATCAGCAGCGATTCTATCTGGGCCTCTGCCTCCTTCCAGATCCAGCAGGATTTTGATAATAAATACGGCATCACCAATATTGATTATTTAAGAAATGCCCTGCGGGCCGGCCCCGATCAGTACAGTGCCGTGGAGATTGCCCTGAAAGACCCGTCCGATCTTGAAACAGCCAGAAAGGATGTGGAACGAATTGTTGGTCCGGGTGTCCAGGTACTGGACCGTTACCAGCAAAACAAATCCCTCTATTCCATCATGACACTGGAACGATGGATTGTGTACGGGGTCTTATGCCTGATCCTTATTATAGCTTCGTTTAATATGGTCGGCGCGCTCACGATGCTGGTACTGGAAAAACAAAAAGATATCAGTGTGCTGCATGCATTGGGAGCCAGTCGCGGGTTTATACAGCGAATCTTTATCAGTGAAGGAATTTTGCTGGCCCTGATTGGTGGAGGCATTGGTATGTTGTTTGCCACATTACTGGTGTGGTTACAGGTACAGTTTCACCTGGTTCCCTTACAGGGGGGCACGTTTCTGATCAATTATTACCCGGTCAAACTCAGGCTGATGGATTTCCTCCTGGTAGGTGCCACCGTATTCCTGATTGCTTTCCTGGCATCCTGGATACCTTCACGGAAAGCAGCCGCACAGGAGTTTTCGTTGCGGACTGAATAAGTAGTTTTTCTTCTCCACCCTTCGGCAAGCTCAGGGTGACAACGAACATTGTCATGCTGAGCCGGTGTCCTTGTCTTGCTGAGCCGGCGTCCTTGTCATGCTGAGCCGGTGCTCTTGTCATGCTGAGCCGGTGTCCTTGTCATGCTGAGCCGGTGTCCTTGTCATGCTGAGCCGGTGTCCTTGTCATGCT
>CAZYTV010000266.1:3462-5971 GCA_964650455.1 uncultured Chitinophaga sp.
GAGCCTGCCGAAGCATGTGTATGATAATACTTCTTAATAATCCCCCAGTGTCTCCGGCAATTGTGCTAAGGCTTTGGCCAGTTGCTCATCATTCGGAGCAATACCATGCCATTCATGGGTGCCTTCCATAAAGTCAACCCCTTTACCCATGGCAGTATGCATCAGGATGGCGATGGGTTTACCTTGTCCGGTTAAGGATTTGGCTTTCTCAAGCGTCATCACCACTTCATCCATATCATTGCCATTCATCTCCAGGGTGGTCCAGCCAAACACGTCAAATTTCTGACGGATATTGCCGAGGTTCATCACTTTTTCAGTGGGACCATCGATCTGCTGACCATTCCAGTCAATCGTACTGATCAGGTTATCTACTTTATGGTGTGCAGCAAACATAACGGACTCCCATACCTGCCCCTCGTCCAGTTCACCATCACCATGCAGCGAAAAGACCAGGTTATTTTCTCCGTTCATTTTTTTTGTAAGGGCGGCCCCAATGGCCACCCTCCTACCCTGACCCAATGAACCGGATGCAATACGTACCCCCGGCAGGTGTTCATGTGTGGCCGGGTGACCCTGCAGACGGCTGTTGAGCCGGCGAAAAGTAGCCAGTTCCTTTACATCGAAATAGCCGGTACGCGCCAGCACAGAATAAAATAGCGGGGAAATATGCCCGTTAGACAGGACAAATACATCCTCATTCCGTGCATCCATATCGAAACCCGGTTTGCGCCTCATAATCCTGAAATACAAAGCGGTGAGGAAGTCGGCACAACCCAGGGATCCCCCGGGATGTCCGCTGCTGGACCCATGGACCATACGGACAATATCCCTTCTTACCTGGGATGCGGCTGCGGTTAGATCGTTCATAATTAATAAAATAGGTTATAATTAAACTTTTCGTATCTTGCTGCCTCAAAAGGTCAGATTAGTTGCAAAAGTGCATTGTTTTTCAATGCAAAAAACAGTTGTAATAAATTTAATCTGGCAAATACATCTAAATATCCTTACGATTACATAGATCTGATGCCAGATGCATTAAATGTTTTATGTAATGCAAAAACCTTATCGGTTGATGCCTATTTATGTACCATATAAAACTGCTTAGATGCTTGATATTTTATTGACGGCCTCTGTCTCTTTTATAATTACGTTCTTAGCGGTCCCAGTTGTCCTTGAAGTCGCTGAAAAAAAGAAGTTGTTTGATGTCCCCAACGAACGTAAAGTACACACCCGTCTGGTGGCTTCACTGGGAGGGGTTGGTATCTTCGGTGGTTTTATCCTTGCAGCACTCTTATCCATCCAGGTTCACCTGAATTACGAATTTCAATATTTTTTCGCGGCAGCAGTGGTTATTTTCTTCCTCGGTCTGAAGGATGACCTCATTATTTTGTCTGCCAGCAAAAAGTTTATCGGCCAGATCATTGCAGCTTCTATTCTGATCCACCTGGGTGGTATCCGGCTCGACAGTATGCATGGGGTACTGGGATTTGAAAAATTACCGGAAGCTTTCAGCCTGGCCCTTTCTTACCTGACCATTATTGTAGTGATCAATTCATTTAACCTCATTGACGGAGTGGATGGACTTGCTGCCAGCCTCGGCATCCTGACCATGTTGGTTTTTGGCAGTTACTTTTTTGCCATTGGCTATCAGGCCTATGCTTTACTCGCTTTTGCACTCGCCGGCAGTCTTGCGGCCTTTATGATATTCAATCATCACCCGGCAAGGATCTTTATGGGTGATTCCGGTTCACTGATGATCGGTCTGATCAATGCGGTCCTGGTGATTAAATTCATCAATGTGGCCAATGATCCGCTGGTTGCCGTTCCGGTTCCTTCTGCAGTGGCTATTGGATTTGCGATTCTGATCGTTCCCCTGCTCGATACCCTCCGGGTATTCAGTATCCGGATATTGAACGGACAATCACCTTTTACACCAGACCGCAACCACGTTCACCACTTATTACTCGACCGTGGTATGGATCATGCGGCTGTCACACTGACCTGTGTGAGTGTGAATATCGCCTTCATCATCATGGCCTGGTTTGGTCGTCACCTGGGACCTAATTACCTGATGCTCCTGATGCTGACCCTGGCATTTTCCGGACTTGGACTGCTTTATTACAAGCGGCCCAGGCGTGCAATCCTTATTGCCAAGCGAGGCGAAGGGGTGGCCACCATGCAAACCACTTCCACTAAAGTGGTGACGCTGACCAAAGAAAAAGAAGCGCAGTCCGCTGCCGATTAAAATAAAGATCAGAAATAACTGCCGGCCGGACCCAATAAGTCCGGCCGGTTTTTTTGGTATTAACCAGTTTTATTAGATTTGCGTCCCGCAGTGTTACCCGAAAAATCAATCAGCCGCGGATAAGTTTAAAACGATATAATATGTCAGAAGAATTATCCTCTATTCATTCCGGTGCAGAAGATCACATGAAGAAAGCTATCGGTCACCTGGAAGCAGAATTAGTTAAGATCAGGGCCGGTAAAGCCAACCCCCAGATGCTGGATG
>CAZYTV010000267.1:0-5901 GCA_964650455.1 uncultured Chitinophaga sp.
CATGTTAGTCAGCCGGTTAACATATTTATCCATCGCATCATAGGAAGTTCCTTCCGGTGCGGTTAATTGTAAACGAAACTGGCTGCGGTCTTCCATTGGGGCCAGTTCTGACTGCAGCGTACGACCGACAAAAATGATAGCCGAGATACAAAGCAGGATCAGGATAAAGGCCACAGCCCGTACTTTCATAAAACTCCGGAGAGCTGATTGATAACCGTTTTCCATCCAGCGGAAGAAAGGTTCCGTTTTGGTATAGAACCAGGGATGTTTGGTCATGTTTTTCCGCGTGAGCTTTACGTTCAGCACCGGTGTCAGGGTCAGGGATACAAAGGCAGAGATCAGCACTGCTCCGGCCACCACAATACCAAATTCGCGGAACAGCCGCCCGGTGAATCCCTGCAGGAAAATGATCGGCAGGAATACAATGGCCAGCGTAATGGAAGTGGCGATGACTGCGAAATAAATTTCTTTTGAACCTTCGAGGGCGGCCTGGTATTTATTCATGCCCTTCTCGATCCGTTTATAAATATTTTCGGTCACCACAATAACATCATCCACCACCAGTCCGGTGGCCAGTACAATAGCGAGCAGTGACAATACATTGATAGTAAAACCCATCAGGTACATGATAAAAAAAGCACCGATCAGGGATACCGGGATATCGATCAGCGGACGAAGGGCAATAAGCCAGTCGCGGAAGAACGCATAGATGATCATCACCACCAGCAGGAAGGCGATCATCAGGGTTTCCTGAACTTCAAGGATAGACTTCTTGATAAACTTGGTCTGGTCCAGGGCAATATCAATTTTTATATCAGCCGGTACATCTTTTTTAATCTCTTCCAGTCTTTTGTAAAACTCATCAGAAATGGCCACATAGTTGGAACCAGGCTGCGGTATCACGGCCAGGGCAATCATGGGGATCCCGTTTCCTTTCAGTACTGTTTCTTCATTCTCCGGCCCCAGTACCGCCTGTGCCACATCGCTCAGTTTGATATCTGCCCCGCCAACATTTTTTACGATCAGGTTGTTAAATTCATCTTCCGTATTCAGCCGGCCAAATGTCCGGACGGTCAGTTCAGTAGCATTGCCGGATATTTTACCAGAAGGCAATTCCACATTTTCTCTTATTAAAGCCGACTGCACATCGCCTGCTGTAACACTGTAGGCGATCAGTTTGGCCGGATCGATCCAGATACGCATAGCATATCTTTTTTCCCCCCAGATCTGTATCCCACTAACACCAGGAATGGTCTGTAATCTTTCTACCAGCACATTGTTTGCATATTCGGTCGTTTGCAACTGGTTCCGGGAAATGCTTTGCACCGTCATGGAAAGTATAGGATCCGAACTGGCATCGGCTTTGGATACTACCGGCGGTCCGTCGAGATCATTGGGCAGGGACCGCTGGGCCTGAGATACTTTATCCCGCACATCATTGGCCGCCGCTTCGAGATCCACACTCAGTTCAAATTCCACATTGATATTACTGGACCCGTTGCTGCTGGTGGAAGTGATATTCTTAACACCGGCAATACCATTGATCGCTTTTTCCAGCGGTTCGGTAATCTGGGTTTCAATAATATCGGCATTGGCCCCGGGATAGGAAGTCCGTACGCTGATATTGGGCGGATCGATTGCGGGATAATCTCGTACCCCGAGAAACTTAAACCCGATCAGGCCGAACAGCACAATGGTGATATTCATCACGATGGCCAGTACAGGACGCTGTAAACTTAATGCGGATATATTCATAACTGGATCTTTGTAATGCGCCGTTTGCCATTCTTCAGGCAAGGATAATTACGGCGATTACTTTTTATTATTAATGATCTTACCAACCTGAACCGGCGCATCGGGACGTATACTCAGCAGACCGGTAACCACTACTGTATCTCCTGTTTTCAGTCCTTCCAGTATTTGTATACGGGAAGAGTCTCTGACGCCGGTGGTGACATCGGTGAAGGAGGCAATACCGTTTTTAATCAGTACCACTTTCTTTCCCCGTGCCTGCGGCAGTATTGCCTGTGTGGGAACCAGCAGGGCATTGGGGTCGGGGTCAAATTTCAGTTGTACTTTGGCAAATGCGCCTGGTAAAAGGGAATTATCTTTTCCGATGACCTGGGCACGGGCAATGAGGCTGCGTGTATTCTCGGTTACGTTGGATTCAGTGGCTATGATCTTTGCACTGTTTTTCTTATCGGAACCTTCAAAACTGAAACTCACCATCTGGCCGATTTTGATCTGGGAAGTATATTTTTCAGGTACGGCGAAATCCAGTTTCAACAGGTCTGTCTGGTTAACCACTGCAATAACTGAAGCCGGGGTAACATACGCACCCGTACTGATATTGCGTAGTCCGAGTTTTCCACTAAAAGGGGCCCTTACTTCTGTTTTCGCTATACTGGTCTGGATGATCCCGATATCTGCTTTCAGGTTATTCTTCTGTAAAAGACTGATATCATAGTCCTGCTGACTGATACCCTGGATTTTCAGGAGTTGTGCCTGTCTTTCTTCTGTTTTTTCAGCCAGGGCCAGTTGTACCTGTAATTTTTTTAACTGGGCTACCAGGTCGCCATCATAGAGTTTGGCCATCAGGGTGCCTTTGCTGACGTATTTTCCCTCCGCCTGATTGAGGTATACGATCCGTCCGGAAACCTCGGGATGAATTTCCGTTACGTCATTGGAAAGGATATTGCCCGGGACTTCAATGGATTCCCCGAAAGACTCCGCTTTTACAATATAAGCATCCACACGCATCGGGGGCATTTTGGCTCCGGGGGAACCGGCACCCGGAGGGGGAATCTTGGTTTTGCTGTCGCCGCAGGCAGCGGCTGCCATAACTAACAAAGCAATAATGCTGTACTTGGTGATATTCATCTTGAATGGTGCCAGTTGGTAAATAATCAGGACGTTAAAGGTAACTGTTAAATGCTTGCTTTTAGACGGCAAAACCGCATGATCCTTGCACCGGAAAGAGCAGAATTATAAGCGGCCCGGTATATGGATAAAAGGATCAGGTTTTGGGGAGCAGGGTGCGTTTAACCCGGTTCGATTTATGCAATAGATCCTGTTTTTCCTGACTGAGGATCGTTACATGCCCCATTTTTCGTCCTGGTTTGGTTTGTTTTTTCCCATATAAATGAACAAATGCATTCTCCATTTTAAGCACTTCTTCCAGCCCTTCGTACCGCACTTCCCCGCTCTAGCCTTCAGCGCCAATAATATTGACCATAATAGACGGCAGAATGGCGTCTGTGTTGCCCAGGGGGTAGCCCAGCATGATCCGCCAGAGCATATCAAACTGTGAACAATAATGCGCTTCAATCGTATGATGACCGCTGTTATGAACCCGGGGAGCGGTTTCGTTGACCAGCACATCCCCGTTTTTGTCCACAAACATCTCCACCGCAAAAATGCCTGCGGATTTGAAATTCCGGACCACCGCCAGGGCAATCGCTTCCACCCGGTATAGGGTCTGGGTGCTGAGTTCCGCCGGGCACAACTGGTAGTCAAGGAGATTTAGGTCCGGATCAAACAGCATTTCCACCGGTGGGTAAAGGGCCGTCTCGCCCTTTTCATTGATAGCAACCATCTGGGCGATCTCTTTATGGATAGGTACTATTTTTTCCAGTACAGCGGGGGCGTCAAATCCTTTGCTGATATCTTCCCGGGTACGGAGCAGTTGCACCCCCTTTCCGTCATATCCGCCTTCACCTACTTTGTGGACGGCAGGTAGAAAATGATCCGCTTTTTCCAGGGCCGCCAGGTTTTCCGTGATCATATACCCGGCAGTTGGTATCTGGTGCTGCTTATAATATTCTTTTTGAAGAATTTTGTTCTTAATGGTCTTTAAAACAGCCGGTCTGGGATAAATTTTGACTCCTTCAGATTCCAGTTTTTCTAAAGCCTCAACATTCACATTTTCAATCTCTATGGTAATAGCATCTAAACTTTTACCAAAAGCATAGACGGCTTTAAAATCACGGATATCACCAAGCGTAAAATGATGGCAGAGATGTGCAGCCGGACATTCGGGATCATTTTCCAGCACGTGCACGTTAACGGGATAATTGGCCGCGGCCTGCAGCAGCATCCGGCCTAACTGGCCCCCGCCGAGAATTCCGATTTTAAGCATATGGCAAAGATAATAGTTGAACTCCTGCCCGGACCGGCCTGTTCTTTTCTTTTTTATATAGATTTGTCGGGTGATTCCTGACTATCCGCATAAAACATTCACCGACGAACGTGGCCATTTCAGCTTGCTCATGCAGGCATTGGCCATGGATAGCCTGCCTTAAACCTGGCTGGTCCCTATTTGATTTTTCCCGATTGGACCGGCATTCAAGAAACGAGCTTAATTTTTTTTGCGTTCTTAAACCGCCTGACGGTAAACAGGTTTTCTTTTTATGAGTACTACAATCACCAACGAAAAAAACGGTACTGACACAGTTGATTTTCTTCCGCTGGAAGGAACAGATTATGTGGAATTTTATGTTGGCAATGCCAAACAGTCCGCCCATTTTTATATGAGTGCTTTCGGCTTCCAGGCCCTGGCTTATGCCGGACCTGAGACCGGCGTAAAGGACCGGGTCAGTTATGCCGTTCGTCAGCATAAACTCACATTTGTCCTCACGACCCCTTTACGAACAGAGAATCCCATTGCGGATCACATATACAAACATGGTGATGGTGTAAAAGCATTGTCCCTGCGGGTGCCCGATGCGACCAGTGCCTGGAAAGAAACCACCCAACGGGGAGCCTGTTCCTTTATGGAACCGGTAAGGCTTACAGATAATGACGGCGAACTGGTGATGAGTGGAATTCATACTTACGGGGATACCGTCCATCTCTTTATCGAACGGGGAAATTATAATGGGGTGTTTATGCCGGGTTACCGGGCCTGGAGCAATCCATATTACCAGCCGGCAGATACCGGTTTATTATATGTGGACCATTGTGTGGGTAATGTCGGCTGGAACCAGATGAATCCCTGGGTGAAGTTTTATGAAGAGGTCATGGGCTTTAAGAACATTCTTTCATTTGATGATGAAGATATTTCCACTGAATACTCTGCCCTGATGAGTAAAGGAATGAGTAGGGGTCATGTATCTGTGAAATCCCCGAGCATAGAACCGGCCCAGCGGAAGAAGAAAAGCGAGGCGGAAGAGTACCCCGAGTTTTACAACGGGGCCGGTGTCCAGCCTGTGGCCCTGGCATCCACGCAACTTGTAAAGACAGTTAAAGATCTCCAGTGCCGCGGGGTGGAATTCCTGAAAGTGCCAAACAGTTATTATGACGACCTGCTCGACCGGGTTGGGCATATTGATGAGGACCTGGGTCCGTTGCGGGAATTGGGTATACTGGTGGACAGGGACAATGAAGGCTACCTGCTTCAGCTTTTTTCCAAACCCGTGGAAGACAGGCCCACCTTGTTTTTCGAGATCATCCAGCGGAAGGGAGCCAAAAGCTTTGGCAAAGGCAATTTCAAAGCCCTGTTTGAAGCTATCGAAAGAGAACAGGACGCAAGAGGAAATCTCTGATAATAAAAAGTGAAAAGTACGCAGTGGAACAGCGCAATCGTTCCCTGTGTGCTTTTTTATTGCCATCCCTGCATGGTTTTTGAGTATATTTACAATGGTTTAGCACCTTTAAAATAACAAAGACCCCTAACTACCGTTGATCTGATTTCCGGATATGCAGAAAAACCTCATTTTAGCCGCCATTTGTTTACTGACAGGACTGTGCCTGCAGGCACAGCCATCTGCAGGAGTCACCAAAGGGGGCACGAATTCTTATTCTTTTATTGAGTACCAGAAATCATTTCCCCGTCCGGGTGATGCACTACAGCGTAAAGAGGATACCCTGCAAAAACAGTTTGAAGCCAAAAAACTGGTATGG
>CAZYTV010000268.1:0-5899 GCA_964650455.1 uncultured Chitinophaga sp.
CTGGGGGCATAATACCAAACTCTGGTCCGGGAAAAACGGCCCCGTGAAATTATATGTAAAGGATTTTGATAATAATGGAACGAACGAACAGGTGCTTTGCTATACTATTGATGGGAAGGAATATACCTTCCTGGCCAAAGATGAACTTGAAAGACCGCTGCCGGTATTGAAGAAAGCGTATCTGACGTATAGTGAAGTAGCGGGGAAGACGGTAGACTACATGTTCTTTGATTTGTTTAAGAATTACACCGAATCCAAAGCGGAGGTACTGGCTTCCAGTTATTTTATCAATGACGGAAAAGGGAACTTCACCCGTTTTGACCTGCCGGATGAACTGCAGCTGGCTCCGGTGATGTCGTTTGTAAACGCCACAGCAACGGGTGCTGACGGCATGTTTATAGGAGCCGGTAATTTTTATGGGGTGATTCCATATGAAGGACGTTATGATGCATTAATTCCCTCCGTATTCACTTCAGATCATTTAACAGATAAATCTAAAGGAGTACTTCCGGCACTTCCTTCCGTTTCCGGAGAAGTCAGGGATATGAAATGGCTGAATGTGGCCGGTAAAGGTAAAGTGCTGGTGGTGGCCAGGAATAACAGTCCCTTATTATTCTTCAGAGAGGCCGGCCCGAAAATTTAAATTGGCAATAGAAATAAATCACATGTATGAAAACAAATTTTTTACTGTACACCTTTATTCTTGGAGCGGTGCTGTCTTTATCATCCAATTGTTCAAAAGGAAGTAACGGGGGTGGAGGTGATACAACGGGGAGCACCCCGGTGGAAGCCTGGGTAACACGGGCCAATCGTACGCTGGAGCTGGCCAAACAAACGCCAAACCTGACCTTTGGTACCGCCACGAATAATTTCACCACGATAGAAGTGGACTCGGTCACCAAATACCAGACAGTGGATGGATTTGGTTATACCCTGACCGGAGGAAGTGCTTACCTGATCAACCGCATGGATGCGGCTTCTAAAACTGCCCTGCTGAATGAACTGTTTGGAAGCGGTACTGATGGGATTTCCATCAGCTATCTGCGGGTCAGTATCGGTGCTTCTGACCTGAGCAATGCAGTATTCAGCTACAATGATATGCCCACCGGTCAGACGGATCCTTCATTATCCAACTTCAGTCTTGCCCAGGATACGGTGGACCTGATCCCGGTATTAAAGCAAATCCTGACCATTAATCCGAATATCAAAATCATGGGATCTCCCTGGAGTGCCCCGGTATGGATGAAGGATAATGGCAATTCGATGGGTGGAAGCCTGCAGCCACAATACTATGGTGCCTATGCGCAGTATTTTGTCAAATATATCCAGGCCATGGCGGCAAAAGGAATTACCGTCAACGCGATTACGGTACAGAATGAACCGCAGCATGGGGGAAATAATCCGAGCATGGTGATGTCTGCAGCCCAACAGGGTGATTTTGTAAAGAATCACCTGGGGCCTGCTTTCCGCACAGCAAGCCTGGCCACGAAGATCATCATCTGGGATCATAACTGTGATAACCCCAATTACCCGATTACCATTCTGAATGATCCGCTGGCCAAACAGTTTATCGATGGCAGTGCCTTTCATTTATATGCAGGGGATATCAGCGCTCTTTCGGGGGTACAGGCCGCTCACCCGGATAAGAATTTGTATTTCACGGAACAGTGGACCGGCGCCAATGGCAGCTTTGATGGTGACCTGAAATGGCATGTGAAAAATGTAGTCATTGGTTCAATGCGCAACTGGAGTAAAGTGGCACTCGAATGGAACCTGGCCAGCGATCCGGCCTATAACCCGCATACGCCCGGTGGTTGTTCAGAATGTAAAGGTGCGGTGACGATTAATGCATCGGTTGTAACCCGCAATGTGGGTTATTATATCATTGCCCATGCTTCCAGATTTGTTCCGGCCGGATCTGTGCGTATCGCCAGTAATAACGGGGTCAGCCTGCCCAATGTGGCATTCCTCCGTCCTGATGGAAAGAAAGTACTGATTGTGCTCAACGACGGGGGCGGTACTGCTTCATTTAATATAAAATTTAAAGGAAAATCAGCCGTTGCGGAATTGCCCGCCGGTGCAGTTGGTTCCTATGTCTGGTAATTTTTAAAACAACCATTATGAAAAAATATACACCCCTCCTCCTCCTGCTGGCCGGCGCCATCGCCTGTTCAGATAACAAAAACGCCGGCCCGGTCAACACGACACCTGCCGGTGCCGCTTATTCGGTTGAAGGCAAAAAAGTGATTGCGTACTCCACGGCCGACAGTTCTGATCTGCGCTTATCCCTGACAGATACACTGGTGTTTAAAGACAAGGTACAGCCCTTTGAAAATGAAATCACCGTATTTGTCGATCCGCAAAAAACCTTCCAGACCTATTTTGGAACCGGCGCTGCCCTGACCGATGCCTCGGCGGAGACTTTTTACAAACTCCCGAAAGACAAGCAGGCGGAATTACTGAAAGCCTATTTTGACAAAGAAACAGGTATTGGTTACAATATTGCCCGTACCAATATCAACAGTTGTGATTTCAGCAGTGACATATACACGTATGTACAGGATGGTGATAAGGAACTGAAGACCTTCAATATTGAGCACGACCGCAAGTATAAAATTCCATTTATTAAAGAAGCGATGAAAGCGGCTGGCGGCCAGTTAAATTTATTTGCCAGTCCCTGGAGCCCCCCGGCCTGGATGAAGGATAATAATGATATGCTGCATGGTGGTAAGCTGAAACCCGAATTTTATGACAGCTGGGCCATGTATTATACAAAGTTTATCAAGGAATATGAGAAAGACGGTGTACCGGTCTGGGGGATCTCTGTTCAGAATGAGCCCATGGCTACCCAGCGCTGGGAAAGCTGTCTGTATACAGCCGAAGAAGAAAGGGACTTCCTGAAAAAACACCTGGGTCCCACGATGCACAAAGAGGGACTGCAGGATAAAAAAATTATTGTATGGGATCATAACCGTGACCTGATCTACCAGCGGGCCCGTACTTATTTTGATGATCCGGAAGCTGCCAAATATGCCTGGGGAATCGGTTTTCACTGGTATGAAGACTGGAGCGGTGGTCAGCCGATGTATGATAACCTGCGCAGGGTGTATGAAGCGTACCCGGATAAAAATATCCTGTTTACAGAGGGATGTGCCGAAAGTTTCAATGCTGCCCGTTACGGGGCCTGGGTATTGGGAGAAGAGTACGGACGCAGTATGATCAATGATTTTAACAATGGTATGGTGGGGTTTACCGACTGGAATATCCTCCTGGATGAAACCGGTGGTCCCAACCATGTGCAGAATTTCTGCTTCGCTCCTATTCATGGCGATACAAGGACGGGTCAGTTGATTTATACCAATGCTTATTATTATATCGGTCATTTTTCCAAATTCATTCAGCCGGGAGCAAAACGGATCATCAGCAGCCCCAGCCGCAGCCAGTTATTGTCCACCGCCTTCCTGAACCCGGATGGATCAGTTACCGTAGTGGTGATGAACCAGGGTAATGAGCGGGCCCATTTTTACCTGTGGGTGAATGGTAAAGCGGCGGAGACCGTGGCCCGTCAGCACTCGATTAATACCTATATCATTAAATAAAGCGGGACTATTGTATGAAAAGGATTGCTGCCTGTGCCTTGTTTTTTTATCTCCTGACCGGTTGTGGCAAGGATAAGCCACCCGTGGTGCCTGCACCACCGGCACAACTGACAGTGAAGAGCAGTTGGCTGGACAGCAACCCTTTTGACAATACCATGTACGGCGCATCACTGCGGCCAGTGATAAAACTGGTTTTTTCAGCACCCCTCAACAAAACTACCGTTACCGGGGCACTCAGTTTTACAGATATGAGCGGAGTGCAGGTGCCAAATACGATTACTTACCAGCAAAATGATTCTGTTTTACTGGTACAACCCAATAACAACCTGCCCGGCCTGACCAGGTACCAATTCCGCTTAGCTAATTCCGTAAAATCAGCAGCCGGAGGCTCTTTTATTTCAAGTATTGATAAATTACTGACCACTCAGATTGACTCTTCCCGGAAATTTCCCGCGCTTACCGATAATGAACTGCTGGATAAAGTGCAGCAACAGACGTTTAAATATTTCTGGGATTTTGGTCACCCGGTCAGCGGACTGGCCCGTGAGCGGAATACGTCGGGTGATGTGGTGGCTTCCGGTGGTTCTGGTTTTGGCATCATGGCGATGGTCACGGCAATCAACCGCGGATTCATTACGCGTGCGCAGGGACTGGCACGTTTACAAACGATGGTGGCTTTTCTGAAGAATACTGCAGTTAAAGTGAAAGGCGCTTTCCCACACTGGCTCAACGGAAGCACCGGTGCAATCGTGCCATTCAGTACCAATGACAACGGGGCCGACCTGGTAGAAACCTCCTACCTGATGATGGGATTACTTACCGCCAGACAGTACTTCAATACAGCCGATGCAGCAGAAGTGACACTCCGCAATGATATCAATACATTGTATAGTAATGTGGAATGGGACTGGTTCCGTAATGGAGGACAGAATGTGTTGTACTGGCATTATAGTCCCGACAAAGGCTGGGCCATGAATATGCCAATCAAAGGATGGAATGAATGCCTGATTACCTATATACTGGCGGCTTCTTCCACCACCCATGGTATACCGGCATCGGTGTATACTAATGGCTGGGCTTCCAACGGGGGCAATGGCTTTGTAAATGGCAATACCTATTTCGGCTATCCATTACCGCTTGGGCCAGCCCAGGGTGGTCCGTTGTTTCTTTGCCAGTATTCCTTCCTGGGGATAAACCCTACAGGACTCAGTGATACCTGGGCCAATTATGCCACCCAAACCCGCAACCATACCCTGATCAACTACCAATACTGCCGTACTAACCAGTCGGCGGGGATCGGGTATAGTGATTCGGTTTGGGGATTAACCGCCAGTGATATACCGAACGGCTATACGGCCAGTTCACCCACCAATGACCGGGGGGTGATTGCACCAACCGCAGCCCTGGCCTCTTTCCCATACACACCGGCTGAGTCAATGGCCGCCCTGAAATTCTTTTATTATGTATTAGGGGATAAGATCTGGAAGGAATATGGTTTTGTGGATGCCTTTTCATTAAGGGACACCTGGTTTGCCTCTTCCACACTGGCCATTGACCAGGGACCCATTATTATTATGATCGAGAATTACCGTAGCGGTTTGCTGTGGAACCTTTTTACCAGTTGTCCGGAAGTTAAAACCGGCATGCTGTCCCTTGGATTTAGTGCGCCGTACCTGTGATGACCCATTCCTGAATCAAGAATATATTATGCGAATAAAGCCACAAATTTTTATTGGAGTCTTATTCCTGTCCCTGACCGCTGTACAGGCACAACCGGTAAAGGCTGTATTTAACGCGGCAGCCCGACCGAAAAATTTATCCGACAGCGCCCTTCTCGACCTGGTACAAAAACAAACTTTCCGTTATTTCTGGGACTTTGCCCATCCGGTTTCTGGTATGTCCCGGGAAAGAAGCAATGTGAGTTTTGGATATGGGTCGGAAACAGTTACCACCGGGGGTACGGGCTTTGGAGTGATGAGAGGGATCGTTGCCACAGAAAGGAAATGGATCAGCCGGGATACGGCGGCAAAATTTCTGCTGAAGATGGTCAACTTCTTATTGAAGGCTGACAGTTACCACGGGGCATTTCCACATTGGTTGAATGGGGCAACGGGTAAAACGATTCCCTTCAGCCGTAAAGATGATGGTGCCGACCTGGTGGAAACATCCTACCTGTTCCAGGGTTTGCTTTGTGCACGGCAATATTTCAATGGGAATAATAATATAGAAAGAGAATTACGCAACCGGATCTCCTGGATGTGGCCGGATATTGAATGGAACTGGTTTACCAATGGCGGACA
>CAZYTV010000269.1:0-5874 GCA_964650455.1 uncultured Chitinophaga sp.
AACAAGCTAGTCTTACTACTCCTGCTGTTACCCGGATTAACCCGGGCCCAGAACATTACTTCGCCCTATTCGATCCTGGGTATTGGTGATATGGAGACCAAAGATTTCGGCCGTTATTTTATCACCGGCAATACCGCCGGCTCCCGGAGAGATGCCGCCAGTTATAACAATGTCAACCCTGCGGCCCTGACGGCACTTCCTTATAAAACCATGCATTTTGATCTGGCCTTCCGGGGCCGCAGCAGTTATTATACATTGCCTGCCAGCAGCGACCGTACCGATATCAGTAAGGATTTTACCATCAGAAGAGGAACGCTGGCATTTAAAGTGACCCCAAAAACCGGTATTGCGCTGGGAATACAACCCTACAGCACAGTCAATTACCAGTACAGCGAAACAGCAAAAATTTCAGATGGCAATGAATCTTACCTGAAATACACAGAAGGCTCCGGGGGAATCAATCAGTTCTTTGTATCTGCAGGCCGCAGCTTCAGCAAAAATTTCTCCGCCGGCATTACCGGTTCCTGGCTATTCGGGTCATTGCAGCGCAATACTACCTATTACAGCAGCGCCCTATCGCTGGATATACTGAAGGAAGACCGTGATTTCTATACGGGTGGCAACTTTAAAGCAGGATTGCAATACTACACAGATGCAAACAGCACCCGGAAATGGAAACACAGTGTCGGGCTGACCGGCATCATCAGCACCGGGCTGAACGGACAACTCACCAGCACCTACAGTGAAAACAGTTCGGTGATGGTGAAGAACCTGACCGATAACCGGCGTTTTGAATTACCGGTACAATCCGGGCTGAGCTATACGGCCACCCGCAAAAACAAACTCAGTTTATCTGCTGAAGCAAACTACTATTACTGGAAATACCAGGATCTGGATTATAAAAATTCCTATACGGCTCCGGGATTCCGATTGTCTGCCGGCATGGAATACTCGTTCAGTCAAACCACCTACCAGGGGCTGCAGGAAAAAACCTTCCTCGGCTGGGGACTGCAAGCGGAGGAATCGTATATGCGGATCAATGGAAAGCCTTTGCGTGATTATTCCGTTTCATTTGGAGGAGGTTTTAGCCCCGCCCGTTCCATCTCCTTATACACTGGGGTTGAATTGGGCATTAAAGGCGACCGGGCAGGTCAGTACCGGGAAAACTACACCCAGTTCATATTCGGTGTCACAGTAAAAGATATATGGCTCGGTACGAAAAAATTTGGGCGCTATAATTAAAGATGACGGGTGGTCATTTCAGGTATCCTTTTGCCCTTTTTAATATAAAAATGTGAACACGCAGTCTCTTTTGGAGTCCGACTCAATAAATAATGGTATGAGAAGCAAAATTGTTGTTACCCTGTTACTGCTCTTTTTATATATCGTGGTACCTGCACAGGATTCCTTTATCAGCGGTACCTGGTATTCCAAAGATGGCAGCCGTCAATATTATATCCAGGAAATGGAAAAAGGTTGGGAAGCAATACTGGTGCACTCCGTTCGTAATAATGAACCTGAAGGGAAACTGGTGCTGAGCCGTTTGCAGAAAAAAAAGAATCGTTACAGGGGACTGATCTATTCAGTTACGGATGATATGTATACCACGGTAACCATCAAAGCAATTGGGAAAAACAAGAAAGTACTGGTCCTGAAACTAAAGCGGATGTTATTGCTCGATGTAACGATTAAATGGTACCGGGATCCATGATAAGTGTCATTTTAACGTTTATTTCAGTTAAGCAAATGTGAATCGGCAGAACGGCCGGATCGTTCACCGTTACATTTGCCTTCTTTAACGGTACCCAGGTTAATTACGGACTAAATCTGTATACTTCTATTACGATGAAGGATGATATCCCCTACTTACGGTTATCGAAACTGGCATTGATGACAGCCCCACTCTTTGGTATATTGGGTGCGGTACCGGCATTTGCCATGGATCGCCCGGAATATGCACGGATCATCAGCAGTTTCGGCATGGTGGTGGGGCTATCCCTCTTTTACTGGGCTTTGAATATTCTGTTGCTTCGTTTGTTTAACGGTTTATCGTTACGGGGAAAAACAACAGTTCGTTACCTGTTAAGTATCACGATCAGTATACTGGCCGGCATTCTGGCATTTCACTGGTTTTTCCTAAACATGAAGCCACCGTCCCCGAACAATATTCCCAATTCTATGCTGATCCGTTTACCCATGCCCAATACAGGTCCGCGCTTATCCATGCCGGCTATCCAGGCGATGTCGATCAATATCATTATTCTTGTATTGGTTGAACTGATCATTCTGAAAGTGCGTAAGCAAAAAATTGAGCATGAGAATGACCGGCTGCGGCTGGCTAATCTTGAAGCCAGGCATAACCAGCTAAAACAGCAACTTCATCCGCATTTCCTGTTTAACTCGCTGAGCACCCTGAAAACACTGATCAAAAGAAAACCGGAACAGGCCGAAGATTACCTCTTGAAATTATCGGACCTGCTGCGCTTTTCCATCTATGCCAATAAAGAAGAAGTAGTGACCGTAGAAAAAGAACTCGAGCTTTGCATCAACTATCTCCACATGCAACAGGTCCGCTTCGGGGAAGCCCTTGAGTTCAGTATCCATATTCCTGAACCAATGAAAGCAACCGGTAAACTACCGGTGTACTCCATACAATTGCTCGCAGAAAACGCGGTTAAACACAATACACTGACCACACAACAGCCACTGCATATCCATATCAGCGGAGATAACCTGACGGGCAAGATTTCCGTGAGTAATAATATGCAACCGAAACTGGTGGTGGAAGACGGTAATGGTGTTGGACTGTCTAACCTGGAAGAAAGATACCGCCTGCTGGGCAATTCCGGCCTGGAGATCAGTCGGGGACAGGGAAAATTTTCAGTAACTATTAAAGTACTTACAGATGAACATCGTGATCATCGAGGATGAGGCCCTGACCGCGCTGGATCTGGCTGAAATCCTGCTGCAGTTGCCCGAAAAAGTGGAGATTAAAAAAACACTCCCTTCCGTTGCAGAAGCCATTACCTATTTCAGGGAGTTTAATGCGCCAGACCTGATCTTCAGTGATATTCAGCTCGGGGATGGACTCAGCTTTGATATTTTCCGCGAGGTGAAGACCGACTGCCCCGTGATTTTCTGTACGGCCTATGATGAATTTGCACTGGAAGCCTTCCGGAATAATGGCATTGATTATATATTAAAGCCATTTACTCAAAAAACGATTAAAGAAGCCATTGAAAAATACCTTGTACTCCGGCAAAACTTTACCCGAAATAATATCAATTATTCCGGTATTTTTTCTTCGCCTGGCTGGCCGGACCATCACCGGAAAAAAAATTCAATACTTATCAACTGGAAAGACAAGATCATCCCCGTTAAGATTCCGGACATAGCCCTCTTTACGATTGACTACAAAATGACCCAACTGGTCACTTTTGACAACCAGAAATATTATATCAACCAGACCCTCGAAGAACTGGAACAAACCTGCGGCCCGTCCTTTTTCCGGGCCAACCGCCAGTACCTGGTCAATAAGGATTCCATCCGGGAAGCCCTCCAGTTTTTTGCCCGGAAGCTGGTGCTTAAACTGAAAGTGGAGGGCAAACATGATGTGGTGATCAGCAAGAACCGGGTGCCGGAGTTTCTCGAATGGCTCCGGAACTAGTTAGAAGTTAGTAGACCGTAGTTAATAGTCAAAAATGGTTGCCTTCAGTTGGTCGAATAGTATTCTTAGAATGTACTAAAGACTATTGACTATCGACTAACGACTTTTTAGTAGGTTTGTGCAATAAACCTCTCAGCATGTCCACTTACTATAAAGATAAGGTTGTTGTTGTAACCGGCGGTACGGATGGGATCGGGAAAGCGCTTGTTGAAAAACTGCTTGATATGGGTGCCAAAGTAGCTACCTGTGGCCGGAATCATGATAAGCTGTACCAATTACAGGCCAGTCACCCTTCAGCCCACCTGCATACCATGGTGGCCGATGTGAGCAATGAAAATGACTGCCGCCGCCTGATGGAAACCACGATCAGGATGTTTGGTGGTATTGATGTGCTCGTCAATAATGCCGGCATTTCCATGCGGGCCATCCTGCAGGAAGCCAGTATAGATGTTTTCAAAAAAGTAATGGACATTAATTATTTCGGGGTGATCTATTGTACCAAATACGCCCTTGATTCTATCATTGAACGGAAAGGCACGATCGTAGGTGTTTCCTCCATTGCCGGCTATCGGGGTCTGCCCGGCCGCAGTGGCTATTCCGCCAGTAAGTTTGCCCTTCAGGGCTGGCTGGAATCCATCAAAACAGAGTTAATGACCCAGGGGGTGCATGTGATGTGGGTATGCCCTGGTTTTACCACATCCAATATCCGGAACGCAGCGCTGAATAAAGATGCGGATTCACATGGTGAAACACCGATGGATGAAAGCAAAATGATGCCGGCTGATGAATGTGCCGATCATATTCTGCGGGCTATCCGCAAAAAGAAAAGGACCCTGGTCCTGACTTTTACCGGCAAACGGACGGTATTTATGCAGAAATTCCTGCCGGGACTGGCCGATAAAATGGTACATAAATTTTTTTTTAAAGACGGTAAACTGGCCAAATAATTCAGCAGAACATTTAAACCCTATTCGCCTTGGCCTTAGTAACCCTTACATCGGATATTGGCAGTCCCGATTACCTCGTGGGAGCGATCAAGGCTCAGCTATTGCAAACAAACCCGGATTTCAGGCTGATTGATATTTCGCACACGATTCCGCCTTTCAATTACCCGCAGGCTGCCTATGTATGCCGCAGCGCGATCAAACAGTTTCCGGATTTCAGTTACCACCTCATCCTGGTAAACCTATTCGATAAAAAACCGGAGCAATTATTACTGGCCTTTCACCAGAACCAGTACTTTCTTTGTGCCGATAATGGCCTGCTCACCATGATCCTGGAAGATAATCCGGAAGTGATCATTGGCCTGCCCCTGGATAAAGCCGCTGTGAAAAACACGATTTACCTCACCTCTGTCATGGGGGAAGCTGTCAACAAACTCGTCAATGGAGAACCTATCCAGGGAATCGGAATCCCCGATGTACCCTTCCAGGAAAAAAGGCACCTGCGACCAATGATTGAAAATACCAGCATCGAAGGACAGATCATCTTTATCGACAGTTTTGAAAACGTGATCGTAAATATTACCCGCGAACAGTTTGATGAGCAACGGAAAGGACGTCCTTTTACCATTGTATTCAAAAGAGATGAGGTGATCGATAAAATCAGCGAGACCTATGCTGATGTGCCTGAAGGGGAAAAACTCGCCCTATTTAACAGTGCCGGTTACCTCGAAATTGCTATTAATAAGGGAAATGCAGCCGGACTTTTTGGCCTGAAAGGCTTTTCTGAAAAAATGCGTCAGGCCCAGCTCTCTTATCAAACGGTCCGGGTTTACTTCGCATAAATATCTCCCGGGAGGACCAGAACTACGAAAGTTTTCCTAAATTGCTAAATCTGCGTAAGCAGAATCAAAATCTACTGTTGAAACCCTATTTTTGCCGACGCCTTGTCAATTCGGACCTGGCATGAGTAAACCATCAAAATCAGGTTTTTATGAACTTCAGAAAAGTCAACAACATTACCGGCTGGCTTATTTTTCTTGTGGCCCTCGGCACCTATTTCCTGACCCGCGAAGCAAGAGGCAGTTTATGGGATTGCGGTGAGTTTATTTCCAGTGCCGATAAAATGCAATTGCCCCACCCTCCCGGCGCCCCGTTGTTTATTTTGCTGGGCCGTTTTTTCATTATTCTTTTCGGGGATAATTCACAGACGGCAGCCAGTGCGGTGAACTTTATGAGTGCCATGGCGAGTGCGGGTACCATTCT
>CAZYTV010000270.1:0-5862 GCA_964650455.1 uncultured Chitinophaga sp.
TGGATTTTCCGCTCGTCATAAACAACCCTGTTAAGAACCCGTTCGTTATACCGGGTCTTAAGAAGATGCAGATTGACCCGCAGCTGAATCCGAATTATACATTTGAGGCATTCAATGAAGGCGATTGTAACCGGGTAGCCCGTCGTGCCGGTAAAACGGTGGCGGAAAAGCCGGGAGCCAATTCCTTTAATCCGCTGGTTATATATGGTGGGGTCGGTCTGGGTAAAACCCACCTGGCGCAGGCCATCGGAAATGAAGTAAAAAGACTGCACCCCAATAAAGTGGTCTTATATGTAAGTTCCGAGAAGTTCATCAACCAGTTTATGGATCACAGCCGGAACAATGCCATCAACGATTTCATTCATTTTTACCAACTGATCGATGTCCTGATTCTCGATGATGTGCAGTTTTTTGCCAAAGCCGAGAAATCACAGGATGCCTTTTTCGCCATTTTCAATCACCTGCATCAGTCGCAGAAACAATTGGTGCTCACTTCTGATAAATCGCCCAAAGACCTGGATGGGGTGCAGGAGCGCCTGCTCAGCCGCTTTCGCTGGGGCCTGAGTGCTGACCTTCAGGTGCCTGAGTATGACACCCGGATTGAGATCTTGGAGCGTAAAATGAAGAATGACAGACTGGAAATGCCGAAAGAAGTGGTAAAATACATTGCTTATAATATCAGCAATAATGTACGGGAACTGGAAGGCGCCCTGATATCACTGTTGGCACAATCTTCGCTGAACAGGAGAGAGATTGATTTAGATCTCGCCAAGAAAGTGTTACGCAATTTTGTAAAATCATCTAGCAAGGAAATTACCATCGAAACCATTCAGAAAATGGTTTGCGAGTATTTTGATGTGCCCTACGATAAACTGTTGCAGAAGACCCGCAAACGTGAAATCGTGCAGGCGCGCCAGATCACGATGTACCTGGCCAAAGCCTTTACCAAGAACTCATTGAAGACGATTGGTGAGCATTTTGGTGGCCGCGACCATACCACCGTCATCCACTCCTGCCAGACGGTAAAAGACCTGATGGATACCGATGGCGTATTCAGGGAGAATGTGCTAGAACTGCAGCAAAAAGTGCAGTTAGCCGCTATGTAAACGATTCACCAGCAAGCCAAAAATATTGATCCCGGGTGCTATTGCAGCATCCGGGATTTTTTTGAGGTCATTTCTGTTTCGGGGTTTATTTTTTTTGGGAATTGTTCCCGGTATTTTGGATTATAATCATCGTAATTTGTATTTTTGCACCCCCCGGAGAGGTGCCTGAGTGGCCGAAAGGGCCGGTTTGCTAAACCGTTATACGGACTTAAATCTGTATCGAGGGTTCGAATCCCTCCCTCTCCGCCTTCGCCCTCCGAAGCTAAAGCTACGGAGGGCTTTTTGTTGAATCACTCATCTGAACAAATTTTACCAGGGGCTTCGGCGGACACGTCCGACCTCGACCTCCGTTGCTTTAGCGAAGGGGGGATTCGCCCTCCGAAGCAATAGCTACGGAGGGCTTTTTATTGAATTAACTTACTTAGAAAATATTACATGAGGGCTACGGCGGACAAGTCCGCTAGCAATAAAGCCCTCCTGCTATTGCGAAGGAGGGTTTCGCCCCAAAAACTGCATCGGAGGGCTTTTTATTGAATCTACATATTAGGGAAATAATATGTAAGGGCTACGGCGGACAAGTCCGTCGTTATGCTCCATAGCTTTATCTAAGGAGGTCTTCGTCCTCCGAAACTTTAGCGTAGGAACAGAATATACCCTTGGCGGGGTATTGAAGACTCCTGTTTCAACTTTAACTTTATAGGTATGAAACAATACCTCCTGTTTTTTTTCACATGCATCAGCATGGCCTTTCCGGCTGTATCACAGGATAAACTCGCCTTGCTGGTGGCTATAGGACAGTACCCGGCCAATAGCAGGATACGGCCGATTGCCTCTGTAACGGATATAAAATATATCAAAGCCGCCTTGCATAAACATGGCTTTGACGATAAGAATATACAGACCCTCATTAATGCCAAAGCCACTAAACAGGGAATACTGACGAGCCTGAATTCCATTTCCAAAAAAGCAAAGAAGAATGATATCGTGGTGATCAGTTTTTGCTGTCATGGCCAGCAGATCCGTGACCAGCGGACCGTAGAACTCGGCAAGGATGAGGATGACGGGTATGACGAAGCCCTGATTCCCTATGATGCAAGAGGTGTGTATAGCCCTACCGGTTACCGGGGCGAAAAGCATCTGCGGGATGATGATCTTTTTCCCATCCTGTTGGAAATCCGCCGGAATATTGGCAAAGACGGCAGTTTGCTGGTGCTGATCGATGCCTGTCACTCCGGTACCGGAACCCGTGCCGATGATTTCCCGGTATCGAGGGGAGAACCGGTTCCTTTTCCGGATCCGGAGAATCCGTACGATCCCGCTGCAGTTTCAGAAATTGACTCCAAAAATTCTTTTCTGGACAACCTGGATGACAGTATTTCCAATATGGTGGTGATCAGCGGATCAGGCCCGCACCAGGAAAACAAACAGATGCTGGTGAATAAGGAAGAAGTCGGATCACTTTCCTGGGGATTTTATAAGGCGATGAGTGAAATGGATGCAGGGAATGATTATGGCATGTTGTTTCAAAAGATCAAAGCGACCATACAGGCGGTGATACCGGAGCAGTTGCCCATGATTGAAGGCAATACCAGCCAGGTGATTTTCAGTGGAAAATATACACCAAAGGTGGAACGGAATATAATCCGGGTAGGACTGAAGGAAGGACCCCGTACCGGGGAGGATTCTGTGTTTACCCTGAACAGGGGAATGCTGGATCATATCTATCCGGGTGCTTCAGGAAAAATATATCTCTTAGGAAAGAACGAACTGGTGGCCCTTGCCCGGATCAGTAAAGCGGAGCATTTCAATAGTATCGGTGTGGCTGACGGCCTGTTAAAAAGAGGGGAAACCTATGAGCTCAGATTTGCGGAGGAAAATTATGGCAGCCTTTCGGCAAGAATTCGTTTTGACAAGCAGGACCGGATGCCATCCGGTATTGAAAAGCAGGTCAGACAGGTATTATCCCCCTATAAGTTTATTACATTCAATGATCAGAACGCCGATTTTCAGTTCGGTAAAATGGAAACAGCCAACGAAAGAAAAATATACCTTACAGACAGGAATGACCAGGTGATCTGGTCTGCTCCGCTGTTGCAGGCAGATTCAATTCAGGAAACGGATCGGAAAAATCTTTTTACAGGCATTCAGCGGGCTTTGCGGGTAAAGTACCTCCGTACATTGCCCGACGGTGGTGAACTGGAAAAATGGGTCAGGGCCAGCATTATTCCGGCAGCGATCAGACCGGGACAGGATTCATTATCTTTCCGGGAAGGAGACCAGTACTCACTGAAAATAGAGAACAATACTTCCCAGAAATTATTTTTCACGGTACTGGATATCTATCCTGACAATCGTGTGGAAGTGGTATATCCGTACAAAGGGAAAGAACCTTCCGATTACAGCATAGAGAAAAATAATTTTGTGATGCGTAAACTCTCCGTCAGTAAGGGCTCTCCTGAGGGGGTGGAGTTTCTCAAGATCATTGTATCCAAAGAACCGATGGATCTGCGCGCTGTGTTTGATCAGAAGATGCAGCGGGATGAAATGTTTTCTTTCCAGATGATGCTGGATGATCTTTTCTCACAAAGAAATGGAGGGCGGCAGGTGCGGGCAGATATTTCGGCCATTAAAGCAGAGGAGATTGGTGTCATCACAGTGAATTTAACCATTGTGAAATAATATATCAGGTATGGGTTCGTTGAAAAAAGTTGCCTTTCTTTTATTGGTTTTATTTACTGCTTTGCCATCTGGTGCCCAGCAGGTGGCCCGGACAGAGACCAGGGATATCTGGTTACCCATTCTCAGCACCTACAAGCAAAATGATTCGATCATTGCTTTTTTATCGGGGGTCAATGCAATTGGTCTGCAAAAGGGTCAGCTGCTGAAAGCCTACCAGTCTGCCGTGGATGAAGTGCCCGGCATCAGTCCCGGTAAAGAATTCCAGGAAACCGGTTCCGGATATATTTTCCTGCATGAAGGCCAGTATGGTGCATTTATCCGCCTCTATAATCCGGCAGATACACTGGTCGCGAGGGATATGATTAAAATCAGGCTGCAGGTGCCGGTATTAGCATACAGGGGCACATTTTCTGACCTGGCATTTAACGGTATGGTCTTTACTGATGCGGACAAAAAGCCACTTTATTCGCTGGAGCACCTCGTACATCATGACAGCCGTCAACTGGAAGATTCCATATTTAATGTGATTGTGAAAAGTTTGCAGGCAACCTATGAGTTGGTAAAGAACCGGGCCAATCTGCCTCCTTCTATTCTGGCCAGGTTAACCGGGGGCCGGTTTAAAAACAGGGTGCCGCTGGAAATTATCCGGGATGTAAAAAGGAAAGACCTGGAGTCCTTCTTTCTCTATACAAAAGCATACCCGGTTGGTTATATGGGTAAGAACTACCGGGCCAGTGAAAGTTTTGCCGGTTGGCTGATCAGTAACAGTCCCTATAGTGTGGGTGAGGTCAGGAATGGACTTTTTCCTTATTATAAAAATAAAGTGGAGTTTAAGAAACGATTGCCGGAATTCAAACAGGATGTACTGGCAGAACATACTGCCAGTTCACTGGCTACAGATGCGATCGCATTGTCAGATAGCCGGAAGTACGACGAAGCGCATAACCTGGCTGATTTCTCCATTGCCCTTGCAGAAGGGGTGAATGATACGATTGCCCGGCCAATGGTGTATATATGCAAAGCACAGGTTTTCCTGGACCAGGAAAAATATACAGCGTCAATCGCCTGGTGTGATAAAGCAATAAAAGCAGCCCAGTCTGCCAAAGACCGCGATATTGAAGTACAGGCCATAATCAAAAAAGGGTATTGTTTTTATAAAATATCAAAGTACAAGGAAACGGAAACGGTGCTGAATGATGCAGAGAATATGCTGATCAGATACAGGACTGAACTGGGGGAAACCATTTATTATAATAACCAGCGGAAAATAATGGAGTACCGGTCTTCGATCCGGTATCATTCAGGTCGCTATGACGAAGCCCTGAATTTGCTGGATTCGGCGATCACTTTAAATGACCGGATTAACAGTTACGATGCCCGGATATCCAATGCCGGTTATTACGCATTTATCGGGCGGGTGTATAACGACCAGGGTAAACCCGGTGAAGCCATTCCGGCCTTGCAGCAATCAGTGAATATTTACAGGAATAACAGTGATATATTAAACAGTGCCATAACTGAAAATGACCTGGCTTACAGTTATTATAAACAGGGTAGTTACCGGCTGAGTATTGAACAGGCGGGAGTGGCCATGAAGAAATTAATGCAGGAGAACGATTTGAATAATGCCGGTTACTCCATGTCACTGACCGGTTCCTGTTACTGGCAACTGGGAATGTACGACTCGGCATTGGCCGCACATCAGGAATCCCTCGCCCTGCGTGTAAAAAGCGGAAATACAGGTGGCCAGGCATATTCATGGGCCCGGCTGGGTGATTTATATAAAGAAAGCGGTTCCAAAAAACTTTCCTTGCAGGCCTACGAAAAAGCTGCTGAAATATATAGCAGGAATATGGACAGTACAGGCCTGGCAGAAGTGTATACGGCCAAGGGGCAGGTATTCCTGGATGACGAAAACTATAAAAATGCCGCGATCTTTTTTGAAAAGGCAAACGGGATAAGTAACAAATCCACCGTGGAGGCATTATTTAAACTCGGTGTATCCTGGAGCAGTATTGATACGGTGAAAGCGAGAAAATATTTTCTGGATGCAAGGCTGAAAAGTATCGGCGATGGA
>CAZYTV010000271.1:0-5844 GCA_964650455.1 uncultured Chitinophaga sp.
GTGGCCGCATCGCCCGATGTATAGTTAGGCACAGCGATAATCAGTCTCCCTTTATCTTTCAGCAAGGTTTTCAGTTTGGCCATATACCCCTGCAGGTCGTGTACATGTTCCAGCACATGCCACATCGTAATGGCATCAAACTGTTTGTCGGCCAGGGTATAAAACTCACGGGTATCCTGTAAGGTTACTCCAAAACTTTCAACAGCAACTTTACGGGCATCTGCATCCGGTTCCAGCCCGATTACCTGCCAGCCACCGGTTTTCATTTCACCGGCAAATGCGCCGGTCCCGCTGCCCAGATCCAGAATGGTACCAGTGGACAAACCTGTTTCCTGCTGAACCAGCCTGCGCTTTTGTTTAAGGGTTCTTTTACGTACCCATTGATACAATCCATTGATCAGCCCCTTGGATGTATTGGAATGGGAAATATAATTCTCGGATTTGTAATATGGTGCAATAGCACTTGCCGTTGGTATGTCCTGCGTGAAACGGGCTGTACAAACAGCAAATTCACAAATTGAAAAAACTTCAGCACTAACGGTATAGTCTTTGGCTTTGAGCACCGGCTGAACCGATGCGGCCCCGCATACCGGGCAATGGGTATAATGTATGGTCTCTTTCATTGTTGAAAGCAGCAAAGTAAAATCAATTTCCCTGAATGAAAGAGAAAACCTATGGTAATAACCGGTAGCTGGAACCCGATTCCAGGGGAACTATCTTTTTAGGATTGGAAGTAGAGGACAACCCTATTCCATTCTCAGAAATATACCAGCCAATATACATCACCGCCACCAGGCCGGCTACCAGCGCCCAGGCCCACCAGAAATTTTTCTTTGCCTCAGTCTGGCTGAAAAAAGCAGTCATTTCTTCTGAGGTACGTTCATCTTCACCTACTCTCACTTTATGTGCGGCTTTTTCCCGTACCAGCTTTTCAGCCCGTACGGGTGTTTCTGGCTGTAATTGATTCCCCGGTACAAACCTGATATCACCGGCCAGCCCTTTGCTGAGCTGCCCCATCCCTTTCCAGTTGATGCGGGCCCCGGAAAGCAGGGCTTTTTTTAATTCAAAAGCAAAATCATTGTAACGGATGACAGCATCTCTTTCTGACACCTGGAGAGCAGCACCCAGCCAGGTGAAAAAAGTGCGGGAAGGCGCGGTTCCAGAGGTCTGTAAGCTGATCGCATACCCGGGCGGATCCAGTCTTTTCTCAGGGAAATTAATCACAGCGGGTTTACGTTCCAGTAAAAAGGTACCGATACCCGGCACGTTCAACTGTTTATGCAGCAGGAAATATTGATAGAGCGATTCGTACATCATCAGTTCTTTTGGTCGAACGAAAATACGACTCCGCCCACAAAGTTGAACCCATAAACCGGGTATTGATTCCAACGCTGGTATTCTTTATTGAAAAGATTATTGAACTGGGTCCATATATTGATGCTCTTTGTGATCTTGAACTCGAGCCCGGCATTCAGGTCCACGGCCCCTTTCAACCGGTCATCGTTGCCGTTTTTCATCATATAGCGGGGACCTCTCCAGGCAAAAAGATCTGTTTTGAGCCACAAATCCTTGATCACCTGCATACGGGCGGCAGCTTTCAGTTCCAACGGAATCATGCCCCAGGCTTTATCTTGTGTCTGAAGACCGGTAAACTGGTTAAACTGTAAACCACCTATGAGTGAGAATTTCTCACCCACATTATAACCCAGTTCCCAGCCAAGATTGAGTACATCCATTTTATCCTCATACACCACTTTAAAGGATTTGCCGTCCCCGGCCGCTGATGTGTCATTAATAAAGAGTGGCTGGTTTTTCAAACGGTTGAAACCCACTTTAGCGGCATAACTGAAATGATCCCCGACCGTCCCTTTAAAACCGGCAAAACGTTCCTCGATCCAGGTATTCTTTAACTCAGCCGGTATCCAGAGCCAGGGATTCTGGGAAGCCAGGTACTGGTAGGTTGTCTTGCGCACATACCCTGTCCAGCCGGCCTGGAAAGTGAATCGTTTGTCTTCAGTACTGATATCGGCCAGTATATTGGGAAACATTTTAAACTTGCCATTATCCCAGGATGGACGGATGCCGGCCTGTACATTGAACTGTGAGGATTTGTATAAAACGGAAGGGGAAATAAAGTACATCGTATTATTTACCGCCGACTTATTATCGGGTGAATAACGGGTCAGGTCAAACGTGATCCCCAGGTTCACCGCAAAATTCTTTCCAATCGTTTTCTGTAAGGGAGCATTCAGCACCGTATTGCTCTCACTGTTTTTATTATTGTCAGAAAACACATCAATCTTTACTTCCGGCGCGTAGGTCAGCCCGAATTCGGTCTTATTGATATTATGGAATGCCAGCCGGCCACTGATCGTCTGGAAACTCTGCTTCAGCGAATCAACAGAAAGAACGAGGGTGGATGGCAGGTAACCATATTTATAGGTCCGGTCCCGCTTCATGCCCAGGCCCGCATCCCATTGCAGGTTATTACCAGATTTAAAATATCCGGAAAGACGGATATTGGTGCTGCTGAATTTCTGGTAATCCCTTTTGCTTTCCGAAGCAATATGCTTTGCATAAATATTGAGGCCCGCTGTTTCCCCATCACCCAGTGTAATACCGGCCTGTACGAAGGGGGTACGAAGACTCCCGAAGCCTGCTTTAATATAACTGCTGTTATCAAATTTTACAGTGGAATCTATCGTCAGTGCCAGTGGTTTCAGTGAACCGGGCTGATAGGCAAAAGCCAGGTTCTGATTGGGAATTTCATAATTCAACCGAGCTTTTGTGGTATCGGGAGCCGGTGGTGTGGCATTGAAATTGATCTTGGCCGCTTCCCGTAATACAGGTTTAAAACTGGAGACAATGGTTACCCCTCCTTTGCCCGTTGTATCTTTCTGGGCGGAGGCCGATGCCAGGCAAAAAAGTCCCAGTCCGGATAAAAGTATTTTTAAAGCTGCTTGTTTCATGATGATCGCTGTTTTCAATTCGGTTAATTAATTCCCCACTTTGCTTGACTGCGCCTCTTCGTCCATCACTTTGGTCAGCTTGGACTGTGCTTCTGTTTTCAGTTCATTGTTCAGGGTGTTATCCACAATACTCTGGAAGGTGGCTTTGGCATTGAAGTAATCCTTCTGCCTGTAATAAACATCACCGAGCAGGATATATGCTTTTGTTACCCAGTAATCGTATGAACCCGATTTATTAATAGTTTCGAAAGCTGATTTTTCGGCATCCGCCAGTTTATTGAGTTGTAAATAACAGGCTGCGATTTCGTAACGGGCTTCTGCTGCGAGGGCTGCCTTATTGATCTGCACCACTGATTTAAAGTTCGCGATCGCATTGCCATAATCCCCGCCGACCTGGTAGGATTTGGCAATGGCCATATTCGCCAGCGACTTATCATCAGCACTGCTGCCTTTTGCAGCCGTCAGTTCTTTGGCATTATCCATGGCTTCCGTCCATTTTTCCAATTGGTACTGGCACCGGAGTAAACCGCGCATGGCTTCCAGTTTGTTTTCCTGGCTTGCGGTGATCTGCTTCAGTTGTGCATAGTAAGATTCTGCTTTCCCATAGCTTTTCAATTCAAAGAAATTGATCCGCGCAGCTGTAAGCACCGATCTTTCGGCAAACTTATTCGGTGCATTGGCCGCTACGGCATCATACCCCTGGAGCGCATTGTTCCAGTCTTTACGGGTGTAATAAATCTCCGCCCGGTTAAAATTTGCATCCAGTGCATACGCCCCGTCAGGGAACTGCTGCAGGTACGCATTAAAACTATTCAATGCTTCATTGATTTTCTGGTCATCATATTGTTTTTCCGCGGCAGCATAGGTCAGTGAATCTTCTGTATTTACACTCAGGGGACGCCCGGCCTGGCGCATAAAATTGGCATATTCACCCGGTTTACCATCTTCCACATAGATCGTTTTTACATTATCCAGCGCATCTTCCGCTTCGGGTGAATTGGGGTATTTATCGACCAGGATCTTAAATTGTTTCAGGGCTTCCGTATTATTATCTATATTATAATAAGAAGTACCCAGTTTCAGGTAAGCCTGGGGTACCAGACTTGCGTTACTGCTGTTTTTGATGACATTGCCCAGGTATGGAATAGATTCTCTGAAACGTTCATCCCCCATATACGTATTAGCCACTTCCATATTGGCATCTGTCACCAAAGAGGAAGCGGGGAACTTACGCATCATCGTATTCAGGAGTGAAATCTTATCATTCGAACTCCTCACACCCGCCAGCAGTGCATTCTGGAATGTGGCATAGTCTTCTGCCGGCCAGGAAAATTTCACCACATTATCATAAACTGTTTTGGCTTTGCTGTACTCTTTCTGCATAAAGTAACAATCACCGGTACGGAGGTAGGCATCCTGCACAAAAGAAGAGGAACTGAGGGAAGGATTCTTCCCCAGTGGTTCAAAAAAAGTTTGTGCCACCGGGTAGTTTTCCTTACGCAGGTAACAATAACCCAGGTTATACCGGGCATTCATGGCATTGGCATCCCCGCCGGAGGGAGCCCCGCCACTTACATACGCGTTATAGTATTTTATGGCATCATCAATATTATTGTTCCGGTAAGCCAGCTCGCCTTTCCAGAAATTAAGCAGGGGTAGTACAGAACCATTATACGGATCTTTCAGTGCCTTATCCAGCATGGCATCGGCCTCTGAAAGCCGGCCATCATTAATCAGTTCGGTAGAACGGCCATAAAGAATCCGGGGATAAAGCCGTTTGGCATTTTCCGAAGGTTTGGCCAGGCTTTCCAGCAGGGCCTGCGCATCCTTGTAATTATTGGTATTGGCCAGCACATCCACCATCAGCTCCTTGGCCTCCGCCGTATAGGTGGAATTTGGATAATCTGCCAGAAATGAACTCAGGCTGTTCAGGGCTTCATCCTGGTAACCGAGTTCATAGGAAAGTTTGGCATATTGGTATTTTGAAATTTCTTTTTGCTGAATATTGCTGCTGTTGGAAGAGCAGAAAAGAAAGGCATTCCGGGCATTTGATTTCTGCCCTGTTTTCAGGTAGGCATCTCCCAGCAGGTACATGGCATGCTGACTCAGGGAATCATCCTTCCCGCTTAATTGTTTGAATCCGTCAATGGCTTTATTGAGCTGGTTGGACTGATAATAACAGTAAGAAAGTTCGTACAGGTCTTCGCGGCGTACTTTTTTAGAGCGGCTGACAAAATCAGCCAGATATGGCAGGGCTTTCGCATATTCCTTTCTTTCGAAATAAGCATGTCCCAGCATCTGCTTTAATTCCAGGTCGTAATACTGGGTATTACTGCCTGACTGCAGCTTATTCTGTATATAACTGATGGCTTCGTCTTTTTTACCCTGTACATAATAGATCTGGGCAATATAATAAGGCACAACGGTGGCGTAATCTTTTTCATTCTCCACTACCCGGAATGCCTCCAGGGCATCGCGGTACTGACCGTCTTTGAAAGCCAGGAATCCGTAATAATAATTAGCCGCCAGGTAATTGGGATCATCGCGTTCCTGGCGGATGGTATTGAACAATGGCTTGGCAGCCGGGAAACGCTGCAGAGTAAAATAGGCATACCCCTGGTGAAATTTCATGTCAGCGATCTCGCGGTTGCTCAGATTGGCAATATTAGCCTGCTCATACCGGTTAGCAGCTTCCCCGAAATTTTCATTGCGGTAATAAAACTCGGCCAGGTGAAAATTCATCATTTGCACACGGGCATCGTTTTTTTCCACGTCTATGTATTCCAGCGCCTCATCTTCCGAACGGCCCTCGCCCTGCCTGAGTCCGCAGACAATCGTATAATAGCTGATCTCCTGAACGGTGATGGCTGTATTC
>CAZYTV010000272.1:0-5833 GCA_964650455.1 uncultured Chitinophaga sp.
AATTATCCGGGTAAAACAATTGGGGCACGGGCTTTCAGGTTGATCTCATGTTCAGCCAGTTGCGAAAGCCGGTCATCTATCTGCTGTTCATTTATTTCTGCTTTCCGGAATGCAAGGGAAGTGTCTTCCATGCCCAGTGTACTGGCAAAAGCGGCTGCTGTGCCATAGGCACTGATCTTAAAATGATTGATCTCCTGGATGCAGGAAAGCAGGCAGGCATCTTTTACTTCGGGGTCACTGCAAATCGCTGTTTTTTCTTCTGTATCCTGAATATATGCCTGCATGATCCGGTTGCAGAGCGGCAACTGGTTGATATCCTCCTTTTCAATAAAACGGTCGAGCTCCTGTTTCTGCAACACAACAAAATCAAGGTATTTCTGAATAAAGGCCTTTAGTTTCAGGGAAGAAGCCTGGCTGGCCCATCCAGGTAATACTTTTTGTAACTGCACTTCAGCACTGGCATGACGGCAGACATCATACATCAGTAACTGGTGAAGATTGGCGATGGATGATTCAATGACTGTCATAGTAATACGTTTAGGAAGTTCAATCTACTTGCGTTTTTCACCTGATTCCAATGATGATCATCACACCCCATGATGACGACCCTCATTTTAAAAGGGAGCTAAATAGAACTTGCTTTGAAGTGTAATCTGCCTGTTCATCAAAGAACAGGTAAATGCAGTGCCATGCGTCGATATTTCACCACATCGGCCACCCTGAATGAAACGGAAGCCGTCAGCTCATTAAAACAATGGTCCTGTCCGCTCCGCATTAAAAAAGACCTCGGACCACTTTTTGAAAAAATCGGCGATGCACGGATTGTTATGCTGGGAGAAGCCAGCCATGGCACACATGAGTATTATACCTGGCGTACCTATATCACCCGTAAACTGATCGAGGAAAAAGGATTTCAGTTTATTGCTGTGGAGGGTGACTGGCCGGATTGCTACCGCCTGAACCGTTTTGTAAAAGGGCATGACCGGAAAAACATAAAAGCTTTTCAGGTTTTGCATGCGTTTAACCGCTGGCCGACCTGGATGTGGGCCAATTGGGAAATAGTGGCCCTGGCAGAATGGCTCCATGCGTTTAATGCGGATTTACCTGCCAATAAGCGGATCGGGTTTTACGGTCTGGATGTTTACAGTTTATGGGAGAGTATGGAGAGCATTATGCAATACCTGGCAAAAACAGATCCGGAAGCACTGGAGATTGCGGAAGAGGCCTTTCGTTGTTTTGAACCATTCCGGAAAGGGGAAGGCAGTGAGTATGCCAGAGCCGCGCAGTTTGTACCCGAATTATGCCAGCAGGAAGTAATTTCCTTATTAAAAAAAATTCAGGAAAAATCAGCCAGCTATAACACGGATGCCGAGAATGTTTTCAGCGCCGGTCAAAATGCACGTATTGCTGTAAATGCAGAAAAATATTACCGCGCCATGATACAGGGTGGCCCGCATAGCTGGAATGTAAGAGACAGGCATATGGCGGATACCCTCGATGAGTTATTGAATTTTCATGGACCGGATGCGAAAGTGATTATTTGGGAACACAATACACATATCGGTGATTCAAGGGCTACGGATATGATTGATGAAGGGATGTATAATATCGGTGAACTGGTCCGGATGAAATATCAGAAAGAAGGCGTGGTGCTGGTTGGTTTTGGATCTTATAAGGGTACGGTGATCGCCGGCAGAAACTGGGGTGCACCCATGCAGGTGATGCATTTACCGGAAGCAGTAAAAGGCAGTTGGGAATATTTACTGCATACAGCAGGTGCGGGTGACAATCTGCTGTTGATGGAGGACCTCAGCGGCAATGATCTATTTATGGAGAATCATATCGGCCACCGGGCGGTGGGGGTGGTGTACCATCCATTGAATGAAGCATATGGTAATTATGTGCCGAGTATTATGCCTTTAAGGTACGATGCCTTTATATTCCTGGATGTAACAAAGGCCCTGCATCCGTTACATATCCGTCCGGATGGTTCACAGATTCCGGAAACATATCCTTTTGGTGTCTGATAAATTTTAAAACAATCACGATGGCAAAGAAAATCAAACCCCGCGTAAATCCGGAAATTCCTTATCCGGGTAAACGACCCGAAGCGATACAGGTGCTGGATCCGGAAGAAATGCATCTCCCGGAGGCAGATCCTGATATTATCATTGACCCTGAACCGGAGGAAAAACCTCCATATGAGCCACCCATACCTGGTGAGGGACCCTGATTGACTTTTAAAAACCAGTAAATATGAATGCTATATATACAGAACCGGTGAGGGCAGTCGGATATAAACAACTGCATATAATGAGTCCTGCATTTCCCGAAAATGGCATGATCCCGGTAAAATATACCTGTGATGGAAAAAATATAAGTCCGCCGTTTATAATACAGCATATACCCGCGGATGCGGTATGCCTCGCCATAATAGCTGAAGATCCAGATGCCCCTCGGGGCACCTGGGTACATTGGGTGGTATGGAATATTCCGGTAACCAGCCATATTGAGGAGAATAATGTGCATGGAGTCAAAGGGCTGAATGATTTTGGTACAAATGTCTATCGGGGCCCCTGTCCGCCAGACAGCATACACCACTACATATTCAAATGGTATGCCCTTGATGAACTGCTTGACTTACCATCCGGCAGCCGGAAGTTTGATCTGTCAAAGAAGATGAGCAGCCATATTCTGGCGTTCGGGGAATATACAGGGTTATACACAAGAAACGAATACGGGGAGGAAGGCCCTGTTCCTTATGAAGATGAGTAAGCATACAGAAATAGTACAAATAAAAAACTGGAAGAACTGGCTCGACGAGGCAGGCGATATGGCCCGTTTTACCGGGCGTTTTTTAACCCAATGGTTCAGGCCCCGCTATGAACTGGCCGAGTTGTTCAGACAATGTTTTATTATCGGGTATAAGTCATTGCCGTTGGTCGCATTAACCGGTTTTATCATGGGACTGGTACTGACCATGCAGTTAAGGCCTTCGTTGATTGATTATGGGGTGGAATCCCAATTACCCGCGATGGTGGGTATTTCCATTATCCGTGAAATAGGCCCGGTCATCACGGCACTGATCTTTGCCGGTAAAATAGGGAGCAGTATCGGAGCAGAACTGGGTTCGATGAAAGTGACGGAGCAGATTGATGCGATGGAAGTATCGGGAACCAACCCGTTCAAATACCTGGTGGTAACCCGGGTGCTGGCCACCACCCTGATGCTGCCCGTCCTGGTGATGCTGGGAGATGCTATCTCCTTGTACGGTTCTTACATAGGGGTGAATATCCGGGGTGTGACCAGTTTTGATCTTTTCTGGAGACAGGTAATTGATAACCTGTCGTTCAGTGATGTGTTGCCGGCATTTATCAAGTCTTTTTTCTTTGGATTTGCGGTGGGGGTGGTAGGGTGTTATAAAGGCTATCATTCAAAAAAAGGTACAGAGGGGGTGGGCCGTTCCGCCAATTCTGCCGTGGTGCTTTCTTCCATCCTGATCTTTATTCTTGACCTGATCGCCGTCCAGGTAACAGATATTTTTGAGCTAAACTAAACCATGGTAACCGATCCATCCATATCAGTCAAACCCGCACTGCAGCATCTCCGGGGAGAAGTAGTGTTACGGATAGAGGGATTGTTTAAATCGTTCGGGGCGAACCAGGTACTGATCGATTTTAACCTGCAGTTGTACGCCGGGGAGAATGTGGTGGTATTGGGAAAGTCCGGTTCCGGAAAATCAGTACTGATCAAATGTATCATCGGGTTATTGAAACCAGACAAAGGGACTATTGAAGTATTCGGGAAAAACATACCGGGTCTCCCGCATGATGAGCTGGATAAAATAAGAATGAAAGTGGGATTCCTGTTTCAAAGTAATGCCTTGTATGACTCCATGACGGTGAAAGAGAACCTGGAATTCCCCCTGCGCCGGCATTCGATCAGCTTGCAACAACAGGAAGTGGATGAACTGGTGCGGAATGCACTGGATGACGTAGGACTGGTGCATACTATTAACCTGATGCCGGCTGAACTGTCGGGTGGCATGCGCAAACGGATTGCCCTGGCCCGCACACTGATCCTCCGGCCGGAGATCATCCTTTATGATGAACCAACCACCGGATTGGATCCAATAACCGGGAAAGAAATTATTGAGCTGATGATCGAGATACAAAAGAAATATAAATCCTCCTCGCTCATTATCTCGCACGATATGAATTGTGTGCGGATGGCTGCAGACCGGGTCATCATGCTGATCGGCGGGAAATGTTATGCGCAGGGAACCTATGATGAACTGAAAAGTTCAGTTGATCCGAATGTGAAAGAATTTTTTGAATAGAAATATATGGCCAGGCAAACAATATCAAATATTAAACTGGGGGTTTTTGTAATAACCGGCCTTCTCTTCCTGATCCTGCTTTTATATATGATCGGGAAGAACGAAAGTCTGTTTGGTTCCACTTTCCGGCTGCGGGCGCAGTTTGGAAATGTGCAGGGACTGACGTCCGGCAATAATGTCCGTTATGCCGGCATACAGGTGGGCACCGTTAAGAAAGTACGGATTCTGAATGATACGATTATTGAAGTGGTGATGCTGGTTGATACTAAAATGAAAGGCTTTATCCGTAAGAATGCCATTGCCTCCATCAGTACAGACGGATTGATGGGGAATCACGTCATGAACATTACCCCTGCCACCGGCATGGCTGCCCTGGTGGAAGAAAATGATATCCTGCCGGTAAAGAAAATGGAAAGTATGGATGATATGATGCAGACCCTGGCTAAAACAAATGAGGATGTCGCAGTTATTGCTTCACAGTTAAAGAATACAGTAATACATATTAATAGCAGCACGGCAGTATGGGAAATACTGAATGACAAAACCTTACCTCAACATATCCGGGCTTCACTGGTTAATGTAAGGTCCGCTACCGCAAAAGCCAACCGGCTGATCGGTGATCTCCAGTTGGTGCTGACGGATATTAAGGACGGCAAAGGATCCCTGGGTGCCATTATTACTGATACGGCATTTGCCCTGAACCTTCAGGAAGCCTTGCTACGGATCAGCCAGGTGGGTGCGGACGCCGATACGCTGGCCATTACGATCAGTCATTTAACACGCAAAATACAGGCTGACCTGGATAATGGGAGAGGTGCCGCCGCTGTGTTGTTGAGTGATTCCGTACTTGCAAAAAATATGCAGGAAAGTTTGTTGAATATCCGCCAGGGCACCGATGGGTTTAATAAAATCATGGAAGCCATGAAGCATAATTTCCTGTTCCGGGGATACTTCCGCAAAATTGAAAAACAAAGAAAAGAGAGTAAGTCGCTGTAATAATCCTTTACCGGAAATACAGGCTAAGCCAGTGGTAATATGGGTACGATGGCATTTATTTGTCAATAAATGCCTTGCTCCATTTCGGGGTGTAATAGGTTCTGAGTGAGTCTAAAATTTTACTGGTATCTGCCGGGCTGGCCGGTAATAAAAAGAAGAGTTTATAATTCAGGGAATCTGCCGTTTCCAGTTTGATATCGGTAGGCAGGTTTTTTAATTTCTGAAAACGGGACAGGGCTCTTTGCTTTCCGGCCGTTTCCACCACAAACTTATACATGCCCGCCGGCGAAGAGGCTGCCAGATTTGTATTTGAAGGACCCGGATTCGTAATAGCGGTGTTTGTGGATACCGGGCTGGTATTATTATCCGGCTGACTTACCGGGGAAGTATTCTCTTTGGCAAGACTGTCTGTGACGACTTCTTCACTGTTATTTTTATAAATAGTATACCCACCCCAGATCGCCACCCCGATACCAGCCAGGACCAGGAAAATGGCGA
>CAZYTV010000273.1:0-5832 GCA_964650455.1 uncultured Chitinophaga sp.
AACAGTGTCGCCGATAGAGGCGCACGTGGGGTGATCAGTGGATTCAATGCCGAACGTCTCACTGCCGCGAAAGACGAAGTGGTAAAGCAATATGGTAAAGAAGCGGTCAGCAGAACCCTGCTCAACGTGACCGATGCACAAAGTATTGTTGATGCTATTGATGATACGGTACTCGCTTTCGGGGGCGTGGATATTATCATTAACAATGCCGGAATCAGTATTTCCAAATCCATCGCGGATCATAGTATTGAAGAATGGGATCGTCTTTATGATATACTGGTGAAAGGACAGTTCCTGGTTTCACAGAAAGGAATTGAAGTGATGCGCAAGCAAGGCTTTGGTGGTGATATCGTGAATATCGTATCCAAGAATGCCGTGGTGGCCGGACCGAATAATCCTGGTTATGGCAGTGCCAAAGCCGCGCAGGCTCACCTGACCCGCCTGATGGCTGCCGAACTAGGTGCCGATAAGATCAGGGTGAATACCGTGAATCCGGATGCCGTGATCTCCGACTCCAATATCTGGGCCGGCGGATGGGCAGAGGGAAGGGCAAAAGCCTATGGTATTACTGTGGAGGAACTCCCGGCCTACTATGCCAAAAGAACATTACTCAACGAGATTATATTACCGGAAGATATTGCCAATGCCTGTTTTGCTTTTGTGGGCGGGTTGCTGAACAAATCAACCGGCAATGCATTGAACGTGGACGGCGGTGTGGCCATGGGCTTCTACCGTTAGGATCTGCTATTTTATTCACCCTCTGCAACCGGCCGGATTACCTGCAGGGGCAGGGGGTTATTTTGTAAATTTGATTATAAGCGTGTTATTATGAGAATCGACAGTAAGAAAATTGCACAGCACAACGAACGCGGACTGGCTAAACATGCATCCCGTTTTTCTTTTTTACAATCAGAGCTCGGCAACCTGGATGCCATCATTGATAAGCTGGCCAGATTCCAGGTAGCCATTCCTTCCTGGGCCCTAGGCACAGGGGGTACCCGCTTCGGCCGCTTCCCCGGTCCCGGTGAACCTGGCAACCTGGAACAAAAAATGGAAGACGTGGGTCTGCTCCATGCACTGAACCAATCCAGTGGTGCGATCTCCCTGCATATTCCCTGGGATATTCCCAAAGACTATGCAGCCATCCGTAAACTCGCAGCGGAGCTGAATCTGAAATTCGATGCCGTTAACTCCAATACTTTTCAGGATCAGCCCGGACAAGCACATACCTATAAATTCGGTTCCTTACAGAATGTCAGTAAAGCGATCCGCAAACAGGCGATCGAACACAATATTGAAGTGATCAGGCATGGGGTGGAACTCGGTTCCGATTCACTGACCGTATGGCTGGCCGATGGCAGCACTTTCCCGGGCCAGTTGAATTTCCGGAAGGCATTCCAGAACACATTGGAAAGTCTCGAAGAAATCTATGCCGCGCTTCCGGCCGACTGGAAAATGTTTGTGGAATACAAAGCCTTTGAACCGAATTTCTATTCTATGACCGTAGGAGATTGGGGACAGTCACTGCTCTACGCCAATAAACTCGGTCCCAAAGCAAAGACCTTGGTGGATCTCGGTCACCACCTGCCCAATGCGAATATTGAGCAGATCGTGGCCTTGTTATTGATGGAAGGAAAACTCGCCGGTTTCCATTTTAACGATAGTAAATACGGAGATGATGACCTGACGGTGGGCAGTATCAAACCTTACCAGCTCTTCCTCATCTTCAATGAACTGGTCGAAGGTATGGATGCCAATGGCATGGATCATGCCAAAGACCTCGGCTGGATGATCGATGCCTCACACAATGTAAAAGATCCGTTAGAAGACCTGTTGCAATCAGTGGAAGCGATCATGATGGCCTATGCACATGCATTATTGATGGATCGAAAAGCACTGAATGCGGCCCAGGATAATAATGATGTGGTGGCCGCGCAGGAATTACTGAAGCAGACCTTCCATACGGATGTAAGGGCACTCGTTGCAGAAGCCAGGCTCCGCAATGGCGCTGCCCTGAATCCACTGCAATTCTTCCGCGAGGAAAAAATCAGGGAAGAACTGACCAAAGAAAGAGGAACGAATACGATCGCAACAGGACTCTGATGAACAAAATTCCGGTTATAGCCATCTTCGATGTGGGCAAGACTAATAAGAAGCTGCTGCTGTTCAATGAACAGTATGAATTGTTGCAGGAAGACAGCCGTCCGATGGAAGAGATCACGGATGAGGATGGGTTTCCCTGTGAAGATGTGCAGGCACTCACGGCCTGGATCCGCGATACCTATACCCGCCTGCTCAGCAGTGAAAAATTTCAAGTTAAGAGCATCAACTTCTCCGGTTACGGAGCCAGTTTCGTGTATATCGGAGAGGATGGGCGTGTGATGTTGCCCTTGTATAATTACCTTAAGCCTTACCCGAAACCACTGCTTGAAAAGTTTTATAATAAATATGGCGGGGAGGATCTTGTGGCCAGTCTGACCGCTTCACCTGTTTTAGGCAGTCTCAACTCCGGCATGCAGGTGTACCGGCTCAAAGTGGAACGCCCTGATACCTTTGCCAATGTAAAAGCGGCCCTGCACCTGCCTCAATATCTCAGTTATGTACTGGCCGGTGCTTTTCATACGGATATAACGAGCATTGGTTGTCATACCAATCTCTGGGATTTTGAAAAGCAGCACTACCATCAATGGGTAACCGAAGAGCAGGTAGCGGCAAAGTTTCCGGCCATCAAAGATTGTACGGAACTGGCCGGTACTACCCGTGAAGGTATTCCCGTAGGTACAGGACTTCATGACAGTTCAGCCGCCCTGATTCCCTACCTCGCTTCTTTTACCGAACCCTTTGTGCTCTTGTCCACCGGTACCTGGTGCATTACCCTGAATCCGTTTAATCCGCGGCCACTTAGCATCAATGAACTTAAAAGCGATTGTCTTTGTTATCTCACGTATAAAGGCAAGCCCGTTAAGGCCTCCCGTCTGTTTGCCGGGAATGAACATGAACAACAGGTAAAACGACTGGCTGTATATTATCAGAAAGAGGTGGACTACTACAAAACGGTAAAGGCGGATCCCTTGTTGCTGAAAAAATACCGTCCGGATTTTGAAGAGTTGAAAAAAGACAGGAAGGGATACCTGCCCGCTCAGTCAGTATTTGCGGATCGTGATCTTGCTGATTTTGCCAGCTATGAAGAAGCCTATCACCTGCTGATCGCCGACCTGATGGTGCTGCAGGTACAGAGCAGCTGGCTGGTGATGAAGGATACTGCTGTACAAAAAATATTTGTAGATGGAGGATTCAGCAAGAACCCCATTTATATGCAGCTCTTATCGGCCGCCTTCCCGGACATGGAAGTCTGTGCGGCCACAGTGGCCCAGGCCAGTTCGCTGGGTGCCGCCTTGGCCATACATGCCCATTGGAATATGCAGGCGATTCCTGCCAGTCTCGTACAACTGAAAAAGTACTAACACTGAAACGGATGATATCTTTGTAATCCGTTTTACTAACCGGATGTATCATGAAAGTCGCTCTCTTTATACCTTGTTATATTGACCAGTTTTATCCGCAGGTAGGACAGGCCACGCTTGAACTGCTGACCAAGCTCGGTTGTGACGTGGAATTTCCGCTCAACCAGACCTGTTGCGGACAACCCATGGCCAACAGTGGTTTTGCCGCTGCGTCGAAGGACTGTGATAAAAACTTTGTCCGCAATTTTACCGGCTATGATTATATAGTGGGTCCTTCGGGCAGTTGTGTATTACATATTAAAGAACACCTCAAAGACGATAAACACCCGGAAGAGACCATTCATATCCGCAAAAATATTTATGAACTGACCGAGTTCATTACGGATGTGTTGAAAAAAGAAGTACATAATGCCGTATTCCCGCATAAAGTGGGGTTGCATAACAGTTGCCACGGGCAGCGCGGACTCGGACTCTCTTCCATGTCCGAAAGAGTATTGCCTGAATTTTCAAAACCGGAACAATTACTCAGTAAAGTAAAAGGCATTCAGTTGTTAAAACCCGTTCGCAATGATGAATGTTGTGGCTTTGGGGGTACCTTCTCTGTATTTGAAGAAGCCGTGAGTGTGAAGATGGGAAAGGACCGGATCAAACAGCATGAAGCCAATGAAGTGGAATATATCACCGGGGTGGATACCAGTTGCCTGATGCACCTCGAAGGAATTTTAAAACGCCAGGGCAGTAAAGTGAAAACCATCCATATTGCAGAAATCCTAAACACGGAGGCCTGAGATGAAAGACCATGCCACACTAGCCGAAGCATTTATCAAAGACGAAGCACGTACCAACTGGCATGATGAAACCCTGTGGTTTGTCAGACAGAAAAGGGATAAAGCCGCGCATGGCCTGCCGGAATGGGAACAGTTAAGGGAATGGGCCTCACAGATCAAGAACCATACCCTGTCCAATATGGACAGTTACCTCGAGGAATTTGAAAAGAACGCCCTGGCCAATGGCGTGCAGGTGCATTGGGCCGTTACTGCGGATGATCATAACCGCATTATCCATGACATCATCAGGAGCAAGGGTATCACCCGGATCGTGAAGAGTAAGAGTATGCTTACCGAGGAATGTCACCTGAATCATTATCTCGAAGAGCAGGGTGTGGAAGTGGTGGATACCGACCTGGGCGAACGGATTGTTCAGTTCAGGCATGAACCGCCCAGTCATATTGTATTACCCGCTATACACCTGAAAAAACAGGATGTGAGTGATACCTTTCACGAACACCTGCACACGGAGAAGGGAAATAATGATCCCACTTATCTCACGCGGGCTGCGCGGGTTCACCTGCGGGAAAAATTTATTGCCTCTGAACTTGCTATCACCGGTGTCAATTTTGCCGTTGCAGAAACAGGCGGTTTCGTAGTATGTACCAATGAAGGCAATGCCGACATGGGCACCCATGCGGCCAATGTGCATATTGCCTCCATGGGATTTGAAAAACTGATTCCGAAAGCCAGTCATTTATCAGTCTTTCTCCGCTTACTCGCCCGCAGTGCCACCGGGCAGCCGGTGACCACTTATTCCAGTCATTTCCACAAGCCGAAGCCCGGACAGGAAATGCATATCGTCATTGTGGACAATGGCCGTTCAAATATTTTAGGCAAACCTGATTTCAGGAACAGTCTGAAATGTATCCGTTGTGCGGCCTGTTTTAATACCTGTCCGGTATACCGCCGTAGCGGAGGTTACAGTTATCATACCGCGGTAGCCGGTCCTATTGGTTCCATCCTCAATCCAAATTTCGATCCGAAGAAATATTCCGACCTGCCCTTTGCCTCTTCTTTATGCGGCAGTTGCAGTAATGTATGCCCGGTCAAGATTGATATCCATGACCAGTTATGGAAATGGCGGCAGGCACTCACGAAGGCCGGTCATGTTCCGCTGATGAAAAAGATCATGATGAAGGGGATGGCTTTTGTACTGGGACGTCCGGCCCTGTATCGTTTCAGCGGTGCGTCTGCCCGTTGGGTATTACGGTATATTCCCTTTATGGTCAAATTCAAAATTAATCCCTGGTATAAGCAACGGGAAATGCCGGCTCCGCCCAAACAAAGTTTCCGTGACTGGTATCTTCAAAATAAAAAGAAATGAGCAGCCGCGAAAAAATATTCAGTGCGATCCGGAAGAACAAACCGGAGTCCATTCCCTTTTCCGAACCGGATACTTCGGTCGTGATCAGTTATCCTGATCTGCTGGTACAATTTAAAACTGTATTAACAGCAATAGGGGGCAGTTGTAAAGAAGTGGCTACGGCAACAGAAGCTAAGCAGCTGATTGCAGCAATGGATAAGGGCGCATTGGTAAT
>CAZYTV010000274.1:0-5806 GCA_964650455.1 uncultured Chitinophaga sp.
TCCGGCGTGGATCCGTTCGTATTAATAGCGACATTCTGTGCGGAAGAAGTACTTATTACTGTAAAATAAAAACAAAACGAAAGCAGAAGTTGGAAACCCGTTTTCATAATCTGGATATTAAATGGTTAAGACGAAGGGAAAAATGTAATTTTTGGATCTGATCAGCATTGAAGCAATGCCGGGGTACAGCAAAGAGAGCGATGTGCCTGGTGAGAACACTTTTCATAAGTATGGATTCGGACTGATGATGAGAGTCATTAAATTAATCACTTACATCTTAAACAAAGATGTGGTATAACCAAGACTGCTAAAATGATATTTGTCAAAAAGAGGATCTATTTTCCGGGAATAAGAAAAAACCTTTATTTCCTGTACGTGTTTCAAAGTATATAAAATGACGTCTGTACGTTAAACTACGTACCAAAAAGAAATTATTTGCAACTCTTCTTCAACCAGTTGCAAAAAATAAAATTGGAAACCAGATCCGTTGTTGCATTCTTCCAGAAAACGCCTTCCTGAATGAAGCCGACCTGACGGGTATATTATTTCTACAGGTGCACTACTCCTTCACCATAGTACTGTCAGGTTCTGCCTGCTTTCAGGCTTTCAGAAAATGCATTACTTATAAATGGCAGATCCTTGTAAAGAATTGTTTCGTTCAGGGTGATATGTGATTTTGTTTTCCCCGGTGCAAAGGGCAGACGTATAGAAAAATCTTTATTCAGTGTCTGCTGGAAAATTCGTGCATCTGTTCCATCAGTTAATTCAAGCTCATAAATATTTGTACCACCAGCCAGCGCGGTTATCCGGATATCTTTTCGCCTATTCAAAAGGGCAAATAATTCCTCTCCTTTTACTTTTGCCTGCTGCAACCGGTCCTCAACAGCCTCAAGTCGCCATAAAGCCATAGCGGCATTTGTCCAGTTCCCATACATATTTCCTCCGTGAATTTTCACCAGGTGGGGCATTTTGCGGATGACCTCTTTATCACCGCAGAGGATAGCCCCTCCACTTGCGCCAAGATATTTATAGAGTGAAATATAAATGGTATCAAAATAAGAGGAATACTCCTTGATGGTGATACCAGACCAGGCAGAAGCCATAAATATCCTGGCCCCGTCCAGGTGAAGTCTGATCCCCTTATTCCGGCAATAAGCGCTGATTTTTTTTATTTCATCCAGGGGAATCATCCGGCCATCTGTCCGTCGTACCGGATTTTCCAGCGAAACAGCCCCGATACCACTACCAAACACTTCCTGTTCCGGGAGCTGTTCAATGGCAGTTTGCAATGATGTTGCGGTAAAATAGGTTTCATCCTTTGCGAGCGGGAAGAGCCTTTTTTGAAATACAGACTGCGCGGCATCTGCTTCATCCCGGTAAACATGACTGGTATCCTGTACAATTACTTTTGTATGATCACCGCTCAGTACGGAAATGGCCAGTTGATTGGCCATAGTGCCGCTGGGCATGTATATAGCATTCTCCTTCCCCGTAATATCTGCCATCCGTTTTTCCAGTGCTTCCACGGCCCCTCCTGTGCCATATCGATCCTTCTGAATGGGCGAAAGACCATTCATTTTCTGTAATCCGGCCAGGTATTCAGTCGGCTCAAACATCACCCCGTCACCAAAGAATTTTATAACCCCCGGAGAAATATCTGGCGCCGGGTTGCCTTGGGCCCGGACTGTTGATACATTTCCCAGTAAAGGCAATGCGGCTAAACTGGAAAAGCGCAGGAACTGACGACGGTTAAAATCTGGCATAGTGATAAATATTATACCTTCTAATGTACAACAAATTGGCCCTTATTTTCTTCACATTCCCCATTAACATCCACAACTATTCCAAATGTCCCGGGTTCTCAGGGATTGGCGGTGAGGAATAAGAGCGAAAAAGATTCTTCGTGACTTTTACAAACAGGTTATTCCTGAAGTCGGCTGGTTGCAGGTGATTCAGCAAAAGCGGCCCATTGGGTCTTGCGGAGTTGAGAATACCCCGGAAATTAGATTCACTGTTAATGTACTGCAAGCTGTCTTTATATTCTGTTATTAGGACCAGGTCAAATGCGGCGGCTGAGTCTGCAGTGGCCAGTTCGAGCCGGTATGAAAGGATATATCCTTTTTTTACAGCAATATCCCGGTACAATTTCCAGTTATTTTCATAAAAATAAATAGCTTCCGCACGGCGGTCTTCCTTCACCTGTACAAAATCCATAACCGTTACCGTTTGTGAAATACCATTATAACCAATAAAAAGAAAAATCATCAGAATAAAACGCATAGCTGTTATTTTATGCACCAATCTAAAACGAATATCTGTCCCGGAAAATATAATTTTTATGAGCGGCTGGTTAACAGGCACAATTTCCCCGATATGGAACCGGGAATAATATAACTGCAGGGAGAAACGTACCAACAGATCAAAAATCCTGCGAGATGACCCGGAGCCACTAACGGCCTGGTATACGCCCCGGTTGCTGCAATTCCTGCAAAATGAAAAAGATATTTCCATATTCTTTCTAAAAACCATCTGAATACGGCGGTTTTTCTATTCCTTTGTATCAGAATTCGTACCATGAGCGGGTACAATAGCTACGATATTAAAGATGCTGACCGGTTTAATCCTTATAATTTTCCGGAAGTCAGAGATGAATTAGACAGGTTATTTTCCTCCGCCTATCTTTTCACCACCCCTGAAAAAGAAAATATTATCATTTCCTACCTCAAGGATCATTCGCTCCACAGTCACTGGCTCAAAGAACATAAAGAACTCTGCAACCTGATGACCAATGGCAAATGCAGTACGGGGCATATTGAAACTTTGTTTGAAGCCTGTAAAAACAACCGGCAGTTCCTGCATAGCTTTGAAGAATATATCCGGAATATAGATGTGGAATAAGTAATTCCCTTATCAGAGAATCACTATATACTGAATGCGAACCTGAGAAAATAAAGTTCCCTGTATATTTGCTCCATGCAACAGCTTAAATCCCATTTTCTCTTACGAGATGATATCACCTTCCTGAACTTCGGCTCCTTCGGTGCCTGTGTAAAACCGGTATTTGAAAAGTACCAGCAGTTTCAACTGGAACTGGAGCAGGAGCCTGTTCTCTTTATAACCGGCAACGGCCCGAAATACCTGGCGCAATCAAGAGAAGCCCTTGGCCAGTACCTGCATGCAGATAAAGATGACCTGGTGTATGTGACAAATCCTTCCTATGCGGTAAATACCGTGGCAAGAAGTATGGGACTCAAAACCGGTGATGAAGTGCTGACCACGGACCTGGAATACGGGGCCTGCGATAAAACCTGGACTTACTACTGTGAGCAAACCGGTGCCCGCTATGTACGACAGGCTATTCCACTGCCCATAACCAGTAAGGAAGCATTTGTGAAAGCGCTATTCAGGGGAGTAACTAGCCAGACCAGGCTTATTTTCATCAGTCATATTACCAGCAGTACCGCACTCCGGCTGCCGGTGGAAGATGTAATTGCCAAAGCCAGATTATATAGCATACTGGTATTTGTGGATGGCGCCCATGCCCCGGGACAGATTCCGCTCAACCTGTCTGCCCTGGATGCGGATTTTTATACAGGCGCCTGCCATAAGTGGATGATGACGCCAAAGGGCAGTTCATTTTTGTATGTCAAAAAAGAAAAACAGTCAGGCATTGATCCATTGGTCATCAGTTGGGGATATAATGCATTATTCCCCTCCCCTTCTGTATTCCTCGACTATCACCAGTTCAATGGGACGCGTGATTTTTCAGCCTTTCTGACCATTCCCACAGCGATTGACTTTATGAAAGAATACCATTGGGAAAAAGTGGCAACGGACTGCCGGCAACTGGTCAAAGATAATGCAGAAACATTTTTTACCATCACCGGTGGCAGCGCACTGGCCCCACTGACAGATGATTTTATTTTACAACTGCTCAGCGCTGAAATCAACTGTCCTGAACCCGAAAAATTACACGACTTGTTTTTTGAAAAATATAAGATCCAGATACCGGTGATGCGGCATGGCAATAAGGTATACCTGCGCTACTCGATTAACGCCTTTAACAGCCAGGAAGATCTGGACAAATTATTCGCAGCTATTAAAGACATCAAAAAGACCAGCAACCTGATGGCCTGAAAAAAGGCCATGTATCAAATCAGGTGACACATGGCCTTTTCACTGTTGACAATTAAACCAGTTCAGGTTCTTCTTTTGCCAATGGTTTCATACAGAAGAACCAGTCTTTACAGTAAACCCCCTTATCTTTTCCCGCCATCCTTTCCGCTGCTGCGCCACAACTATTGGCTGGAGGTACAATCACATCTTCACCCGGTTGCCAGTCGGCCGGAAGCGCAACGGCATGTTTATCGGCTGTCTGCAATCCGATAATCACTCTTTTCAATTCTTTGAAATTGCGCCCGAGTGAAAGCGGGTAATAGATCATCGCCCGGATAATCCCTTTCGGATCAATAAAGAATACGGCCCGTACTGCTTTAGTCGAACTTTCATTCGGCTGAATCATTCCATACTTCATGGCCACACTCATGGTAATGTCTTCAATCAATGGAAACTTCACTTCCATGTTTTTCATATCGCGGAACTCAATGCGGTCCTTAATCGTCCTCAGCCAGGCTATATGGCTGTATAATCCGTCAACACTCAACCCGACCAACTGGGTGTTTAACCGGGCGAATTCCGGTTCCAGTTTGGCAAAAGTCATAAACTCGGAAGTGCAAACCGGTGTAAAATCGGCCGGGTGGCTGAAAAGGATGATCCATTTCCCTTTATAATCCTCAGGGAAAGATATATTTCCCTGGGTGGTCACTGCTTCAAAATGCGGAGCAGGATCGCCAATACGGGGTATACTGGTGATGGTTGTTTTCTCTTCTTGCTGTGTCATAATGTATAAATTTTAACAGGTATAAAAAAATAATTCCTGCCCGGGTAATTTAATACTTGTGTGTAGCCTGTCTGAATGAGAAGTATCATCAATGAGTATGATTAAAACCGGCCGGGCTGCATATCAAGATATCACTTCTGTAAATAACCACTGCCAAAAAGGCCCCGGTTTGTCCGGGGCCTTTTACAGCGTTTTAAACTTCTTTTATCATTCAATGATTATTTTACCTTTTCCGGTACCTCATTCCTGAACACCACCACCCCGTCAAATACATCCACCAGTACCGGTTTGCTCTTATCAATATCTCCGGCCAGGATTCGTTTGGACAATTGGTTTACAATCTCTTTCTGGATCAGTCGCTTGAGCGGACGGGCACCAAACTGAAGGTCAAAGCCCTGATCGGCCAGGAACTCCAGTGCATAATCACTGAAGCGAAGATCGATACCGGATTCATTGACCAGGGATACCAGTTTATTGAGCTGTATATTCACAATACCCCGGATCTCCTTGCGCAGTAAGGGCTGGAACATGATAATCTCGTCCACCCGGTTGAGAAACTCCGGACGGATCGTTTGCCGCAACAGGGTCATCACTTCAACTTTGGCTTTCTCTGTTGCACTTTCAATATCTTTCTCTTTCACTGCATCAAACGCATCCATGATCAGGTGACTGCCGATATTGCTGGTCATAATGATGATGGTGTTTTTGAAATTCACCAACCGTCCCTTATTATCGGTGAGGCGTCCGTCATCCAGCACCTGCAGCAACACATTCCAGACATCCGGGTGAGCTTTTTCGATTTCATCGAGCAACACCACGCTGTATGGCTTACGGCGTACTGATTCAGTCAGTTGCCCGCCTTCATCATACCCCACATAACCCGGAGGGGCTCCTACCAGCCTGGAT
>CAZYTV010000275.1:0-5755 GCA_964650455.1 uncultured Chitinophaga sp.
AATTGACCGGTTTCTCTTCCCAGGACTTGTGAAAGATCAGTCAGACCATCATTGGCAAAGAAGAGTTCATCATAATCCCGGATAAAGGCACTGAGATCATAATTGATCCCGTCAATATGCACCCCGGGTTTCTCTGTCCCGGCTGCTCCAAAACGAATCAGTTTCATATTATCGTATTAATTATTCAGGTTGATAAATCCGCCATCGATCGGGTAATCGTTACCGGTGATAAAAGCTGCTTCGTCACTGCAGAGATACAAGGCCAGTGCAGCAATTTCATCCACATGCCCCATCCGTCCGATGGGCTGGCTTTTGGATAGTTTGTCAAACATCTCCGCTTCTTTCCCCGGGTAATTTTTGGCGATAAATCCATCCACAAAGGGCGTATGCACACGGGCTGGCGAAATACAATTACAACGGATACCGGCCGCCATAAAATCACGGGCCGCGGACAAAGTCATACCAACCACAGCTCCCTTGCTCATGCTGTATGCAAAACGGTCGGTAATGCCTACGGAAGATGCGATGGATGCCATATTGAGAATAGCGCCACCGGTCTGCTTCATCACCGGTATCACTTCATGCAGGCAATTGTAGATTCCCTTTACATTAATGTCAAATATGCGGGTAAAATCTTCGGTGGATGTATTCTCTGCTGTACCCACATGTGCCACACCGGCATTGTTGACCAGTATATGAACAGCAGGAAACTGCTCTACGGCTGCTTTCACCGCAGACTGATCCGATACATTGCAGGTGATATACCTTGCTTTACCACCTGCAGCGGTAATTTCCTCCACGGTTTGTGCCGCTCCTTTTTCATCAAGGTCGAGAATACAAACGGAAGCGCCCTGCCTGGCGAATAAAGTTGAAATCGCCCGGCCGATACCACTACCCCCTCCGGTCACCAGGGCTGTTTTGTCTGATAGGGAAAACATGATTGACAATTATATTCAGGTTAATTGAAAGATCTTATTCATCGGAATCCACTTCTCCCCGTCTTTGGCCCAGGGAAGGGGTTGCTGAAATTTCCACATCAGCTTTTCCCATTTTTCCACGACAGGATTGGCCGCATCCATCGCGGCTTTTTTAGCCGGATCAAAATCATCTGTAGTTTCCATGATCATAAAGAGCCGGTTACCCGTGCGGTAAATTTCCATTTGAAGGATACCAGCAGCTAAAATACTCTCGGGAATGCCAGGGAGTGTCGCTCCCGGTTTATGCCAGTTCTCATATTCAGTGATCAGGGCTGCGTCGTCCACCAGGTCGAGGGCCAGGCAAAATCTTTTCATCTACACGGCTTTTAAGGTTGGCTGAATACGGTATCCTCTTAATCCAAAATACAGGATCACCGCAAAACAAACCAAAGGTACAATATAGGCCAACTGAATGTTACCTGTACTGTCGGCTATCCAGGCAAATAAAGGAGGCAGAATGGCCCCACCCACAATAGACATGATGATCAGGCTGCTGCCATACTGTGTATCTGTTCCCAGGTCTTTGATGCCCAAAGAGAAAATAGTAGGGAACATGATCGACATAAAGAATGCGATAGCAATCACGGCTACCAGGGCCATTGTACCGGTCGCAAACATCGCAACGGCACTAAGTGCCATGTTGGCGATTGCATAGAAGGCCAGCAGGCGAGGTGGTGGAATATACTTCATCAGGAAAGTTCCGACAAAGCGGCCCACCATAAAAGCCATACCGCAACCCCAGCCAAGGTAATCTGCCGCCGCTACTTTATCTATGGCTGCTGCTTTGGTGGCATATAATATGAAGAAACTGAATACGCATACCTGGGCCCCTACATAAAAGAACTGTGCCGTAACGCCCCAGGACAAATGCTTATGCCGCAATGCATGAAAAATCCCTTTCCCGGCCTTTACATCGTGCGCCTGTCCTTCTTTCACTTCCGGCAGATGTGTAAACCAGAATATGATGGCGACGACCAGAATAAAAAGTCCCAGAATAAGGTAGGGCATCTTAACGGTAGATGCCTCAGATGCCAGCGCCAGTTTACGGGCCGCATCGGTCATGGCAGCAAGTTCAGCTTCGGTATAATCTTTTGTCAGGATAATCCTTGCCCCGATAATCGGTGCCAGGGTAGCTGCCAGTCCATTAAATGACTGGGAAAAATTCAATCGCTGGGTAGCCGATTCGGGATCACCCAGCAGGGATGCATAGGGATTGGCAGCCGTTTCCAGTATGGTAAGACCGCAGGCAATAATAAACAAGGCACCCAGGAAAAAAACATACTGCTGTGTATTAGCCGCCGGTATAAAGAGAAAAGAACCCAATGCAAATAATATCAATCCCAGGATAACCCCTGCCTTGTATCCATATTTTTTCATCACATAACCTGCCGGCAGGGCCATGACAAAATAAGCAATAAAGACCGCGCTGTCCACCAGCGAGGATTGCAGGTTATTTAAGGTGAAGGATTTTTTTAAATGTGGAATCAGGATCGGATCCAGGTTATGGGCAAATCCCCAGAGAAAAAACAGGGAAGTGACCATGATAAAGGCGAAACGGTATTGCTTGTTGGTTAAAGGAGCCATACAGGAATTTAATCGTTAGTGTTTAAGTTTACTTGAATCAGTAACCAGACCGTGCAATACCCAGTTCCAGTCCGCGCAGTTCCGCCAGTCCGCGTAACCGCCCGATACCTGAATAACCCGGATTGGTTTTCTTTTTCAGGTCATCCAGCATCTGGTGTCCATGATCGGGACGCATGGGAATCGATATTTTTCGTTTGTCCATTACCCGGAGAATTTCTTTGACCACGGCATACATGTCCACATCGCCCTCCAGGTGATTGTCTTCATAAAAATCACCCCATTAATTTCTACGGGTACTGCGCAGATGAATGAAGTTGATCCGGTTGCCAAATTCCTTTACGATACCTGGCAGTTCATTATCCGGCCTCACCCCGAATGAACCGGTACAGAAACAAAGTCCGTTATGCAGGGAAGATACGGCTTCGGTAAGCATCCGGATATCCTGTGCGGTACTGACCACTCTGGGCAGGCCGAGAATCGGATAGGGAGGATCATCAGGATGAATCACCAGGTACACCCCGGCCGCTTCAGCCACCGGTACCACTTCCTTCAAAAAATGAATGAGGTTGGCCCGCAGTTTGTCCGCATCAATATCTTTATAAGCATTCAGTGCCTGGCGAAACTGCTCCAGGGTAAAACTTTCCTCACTGCCGGGAAGTCCGGCAATAATATTCCGTTGCAGCAATTCTTTCTCTTCCTTTGACATACTATCAAAGCGCTCCCGGGCCCTGACCAGTTCCGCACTGCTGTATTCATCTGCTGCTCCTTTTCGCTGAAGCATATAAACATCAAAAGCGATAAAAGCGGCTTTCTCAAACCGGAGCGCCTTACTGCCATCCTCCACTGTAAAAGCCAGGTCAGTACGGGTCCAGTCCAGCACCGGCATAAAATTATAGGTAACAATATGTATTCCGCAGGCAGCCAGGTTCCGGATGGAAGTTTTATAATGTTCAATATAGGTTTCAAAACCTGCCGCCTGTGTTTTAACTGCTTCATGTACCGGTACACTTTCCACCACCGACCATACCATTCCGGCGGCTTCCACTTCCGTTTTCCGTTTATTGATTTCTTCCACCGTCCATATTTCCCCATTGGGAATATGATGAAGCGCTGTAACCACGCCCGCACAACCCGCCTGGCGGATATCGGAAAGACTAACCGGGTCATTGGGACCATACCAGCGCATGGTCTGTTGCATTGAGAACGTTTCGGTCATCTCCATTCGTTTTGTTTTATTTTGCTTTTTTAGAGCGAGGCTCCCTCGCTTCGCTTCCCGTCTACGTTAAAACTCCGGCGGACAAGCGTGATGACAAGGCCCTTTAGGACTTTACCTACTCACCACTCACCACTCACCACTCACCTCAGCTCCAGCACCACAATACACTTCGCCGGTAAATCCACCACCAGTTCATTGCCTTCTTTTTTAGCTCCTGTAAAAGGCAGGATCTTTACGGCTTCAGGGTTGTCAAAACTATTTACATCCGTCAGTTTCGCTGAACTCAGCACCTGGCCTTTTACTGTACTCCATTTCACACCAGGCATAGCCGCTCTGAAACTGATCCTGTTATTCGGGTCGATATTGACGAAAGAGATATGTACTGCACCCGTTGAGTCCAGAGAAGCTGATACATTCAGGGCGGGCAGTTTGGCATCGCCATTTTTATACAGCGGTGAAGTAAAGGCTACATTCAGCCGTTTGGCATCGTGATGCACTTTGAAGAGATCAAAAACATGATACGTGGGTGTCAGCAGGATCTGGCGACCCTGGGTAAGCACCAGTGCCTGGAGCACGTTGACTGTTTGTGCCAGATTAGCCAGCCTCACACGATCACTGTGGTTGTTGAAAATATTCAATGTGGTGGCGGCCACGATCGCATCACGCAGACTGTTTTGCTGGTAAAGGAATCCCGGATTGGTACCAGGTTCCACATCGGTCCAGATACCCCACTCATCCACCGCCAGGGCTACTTTCTTGTTCGGATCGTAACGATCCATGATGGTACTGTGCCGGGTGACCAGTTCTTCCATGTACAAACAATTCTTCATGGTGTTGAAATATTCCTTCTCTTCAAAACTGGTAGCCGATCCTTTCTTCCCCCAGGAGCCGGTGGGAAGGGTATAATGATGCAGGCTCAACCCCCACATATCATTCACGTGTACTTTTTTCATCATCACTTCTGTCCAGTTATAATCACTGGAACTGGCACCACAGGCAATCTTCATCAGGGGTGCATTCCGGTAATTGCGGGCATATACGGCATACCGTTTATACTGATCTGCATAATAATCCGGCGTCATGTTACCCCCACAGCCCCAGCTTTCATTACCTACTCCCCAGAATTTTACGCTCCAGGGCTGTGTACGTCCGTTTTGTGCACGCAGGTCAGTCATCGTGCTTTTAGCATCGGAGTTGAGGTATTCCACCCACTTGGCCATTTCTTCCACGGTACCACTGCCTACATTACCAGAGATATATGGTTCGGTTTTGAGAAGGGTGCAGAGTTCAAGAAATTCATGGGTACCGAAACTGTTATCCTCTGATACCCCACCCCAGTTGGTGTTCACCATATAGGGACGCTCCTTACGCGGACCAATGCCATCGCGCCAGTGGTATTCATCGGCGAAACAACCACCGGGCCAGCGGAGGTTGGGAATATTAATCTTCTTTAACGCCTCCACGATATCCAGGCGAATCCGGTCTTTCTTCGGCACATTCAATGTATCACTCACCCAGAATCCATCATAGATACAACGGCCCAGGTGTTCAGAAAAATGTCCGTAAATATGACGGCTGATCACCGCAGCCGGGGTTTGTCCGTCCACTACGGCATTCACCTGCAACTGTGCAGTCATGGTTCCGCCCAGGCAAAGGCTGCTTACAAGAATAAAAAATGCTTTCTTCACGGTTGTATGTTTATTGTTTACGTATCGGTTTCATTCCTTTCTGTGCCGCAGTACCGGACAGGTTAAAGAGGCTTAAAGATAAGACCCTGTAACTTTCCAGTACATGATTATAATAAGCCGGGCGGCCGGCTCCCCAGCGGACACTGCAATTGCGCACCGTAATTCCTGTTGCGGCATCAAAATAAAATCCGGAAGTGCTGCCCTTTACAAACCCCTCCACATTGGCAGGACGACGGTCGTAGACAGCACCCGCATGAACGGTTGTTTTGTTGAGCAGCAGATCCACCCCA
>CAZYTV010000276.1:0-5710 GCA_964650455.1 uncultured Chitinophaga sp.
GCCCGGGCACCGGCCGCCGCATTTCCACCAGGTTAAAGCCCGGGTACTTCCAGCTGTTTTCTTCAAACCGGGCCTGGAGTTCCTTGGTGAGCAGCCCTTTGAAAACGGAAGGCCGCACTGCGGTATTCTTGAATTTTGCGTCCAGTACCCGCTTTTTAAATTCAGCCGTATCAATCCCGATCAGCCGGCAAAACTCCAGGGTGTCGATCCCTTTTACTTCCGCGGGGGTAACCATCAGGTCATAGATAATGGTGTTGTTCAGAATGGCTTTCCCATCCCGGTCGAAGATGATACCCCGCTCCGGCCAGACCACTTTGGCAAATACGGCATTGTCCATTGCCAGTTGCCGGTACTTCCCCTCAATGACCTGCAGGTAAAACAACTGGCCAATGATGACGATAAATGCAAGGAGAAATATAAAGCGGATGATTCGGCTTCTTGATTGATTGAACACAGACATGGAGCGCTATATACAATGAAATGGGAGGTGAGGAAGAAAGATTATCGGCACACAAAGTACGAATTCAAAAAGTCTGTTTCCAAATCTATTTGAAAATAAAAATGGATTTAAGATAATTTTCGCTGCTGTGTACTGTAGATATTACGATCAGGCCGTGTTGGTTCTGAATTTCAGTTTGCGGGGAAATAACAATTCAACCGCCAGGATCATCAGCAGGCTGATCCCCGTGGTAGCAACGACTTTGATGAGAAAATCAAGAAAACTGCCGACACTCAGCCATTCCAGGAAGACCATATAACCATGGTGCAGGAGGGTGAGTACAAAAACATACACCATATAGGGTGTCCACTGCATAGCCCGTGGTGAAGGTTCCCGGTAGTTGAACTCGGTACTGTCTTTTGGGGTAAGAATGGTAATCAGGAAGGGCCGTACATAAGCAATGAGCAGGCAGGCTGCGGCATGCAGGCCGGGTGTCATAGAGAAATAGTCAAGCGTAAGGCCGGTAACAAATCCGATCAGCAACAACCATTGGCGGGAAACAGAAAAAGGCAGCCAGAGAATGAAGAGGAAATACAAATAGGGTGTAATAAACCGGTGCAGGTGCGGAATCCTGTTCAGTATATAGACCTGCAGCAGTATAAATACAGCAAACCGGATCATATTTCTCAGGAAGTCACTCACTTTGGATTCTTTTTGGGGTCTTCAATACGCTTTTTTGCCTCCTGGTTCAGATTGGACTGCTCGGTAAACTGGAGGTTCTCCACGATAAACACCTGTTGAATATGGTAAAAATTAGCGGAGGGCTTTACTTTCAATACATAGAAATTGGTGCTCTTATCTGTAATCACTTCAGCAATGGTCCCCACCATATATCCCGGGGGAAAATTGAAAGAATAGGGACTGGTCAGCACGGTGTCCCCTGTTTTGATTTCAATACTGCGGGGTACTCCTTTCAGGGTCAGTACCCTGGGGTCTTTGCCGTCCCATTCGATGGTACCGAAATCGCCTGACTTCTTAAGGGATGCATTTACTTTTTGCTGCACATGGAGCAGGCTCATTACCTGGCTGAAATTGGGACTCACTCCTACCACCACTCCCACGGCGCTGCCATCGGAACTGAGCACCGCCATATTATCTTTAATACCATGGTTGGAACCACGGTTGATCTGTAAATAATTTTTCTGGCTGCTTAGTGTATTATATACAATGGTGGCCGGCCGGAAATAATAGCGGCGGTAATGTCCCAGGGTGTCAAAAGGTATACTATCCTGCATTTCGCGGAGACTGGTATCCGCTTTCATAAAATTGCGGGGCAGGAGATTGAGCAGGGAATCGTTGATCCGGTGAATGCGGCGGTTTTCTTCCCGCAGTTCGAAATAATCCTCCACTTTATTATACTGGGTATTCACCCGGCCGGTAACTTCATTGGCCACGCCGAGGAATTTGGCCCGGTGAAAGCGGTTAAAGCTGAACAGGAACCACAGGGATACTCCCTGAAGGATCAGGAAACTAAAAAACGTTCTGTACCGGCTGATAAAGAGAAATACATTTCTCATAGAAAGTAGAGGTCAGTATGGGGCGGTTTAAAAAGATACCCCATCCTTTTATCTCATCACAAATGGATACCTGTCATAATTTTTGAGGGCAATACCGGTACCCCGGACCACACTTTTCAGCGGGTCGTCCGCAATATGAACCGGTAACTTGATCTTTTGACTCAGCCTTTTGTCCAGGCCACGGAGCAGGGCGCCACCACCTGTGATATATAAACCACGACGATAAATATCTGCGGCCAGCTCGGGCGGGGTCTGTTCCAGCGCTTTAAGGATCGCTTCCTCAATTTTAAAAATGCTTTTATCCAGTGCTTCGGCAATTTCCTGGTAGCTGACCATGATCTGCTTGGGAATACCAGTTACCAGGTCACGACCATTCACCGCGAAATCATCCGGTGGATTATCGATCTCTTTCATCGCAGCACCCACCTGAATCTTGATCTGCTCGGCAGTCCGCTCACCGATCAGCAGGCTATGATAACGGCGAAGAGCTTCCATAATATCAGCAGTAAATTCATCGCCGGCAATCCGGATCGACTGATCACATACGATACCCGCCAAGGCAATCACCGTAATACCGGTGGTACCACCCCCGATATCAATGATCATATTCCCCACAGGCTCTTCCACATCTATGCCAATACCCAGGGCCGCGGCCATAGGCTCATGAATCAGGTATACTTCCTTGGCACCGGCCTGCTCCGCACTGTCACGTACGGCTCTTTTCTCCACTTCTGTAATAGAAGAGGGGATACAGATCATCATCCGCCAGCTCGGGGGAAACAGGGGTTTCTTGGGATAAACCAGTTTGATCAGTTCCCGGATCATCAGCTCGGCCGCATTGAAATCGGCAATTACACCGTCTTTCAGAGGGCGAACCGTCCGGATACTCTCATGGGTTTTCTCGTGCATCATGAGCGCTTTCTTACCCACTGCCAGGACTTCCTTGGGGTTGTTTCGGTTCAGCGCCACAATACTCGGCTCATTCACCACTACTTCATCATTATGTATGATCAGGGTATTCGCGGTACCCAGGTCGATAGCTATTTCTTGCGTAAACCAGTTAAAAAGTCCCATGTATTTTATTCGGATTTACCTGCCTACGGAATATCCACCAGGGCTCTGTTCGGCGGGCAGACAGGTTGTGGGCAAAGTTGAAGGAAATAATTTGAATTTGCAAAGCAAAAGCCTTGCCAGACAAGGTTTTTTTTCAAGTTGATTTATTGTGTTACTCCGGAAGTGGCAGTTAGCAACTGCTGATTTTCTTTTATCTTCAAACTATGCGTATAATCACCCGCACTGTATGGATACTCTCTATGGTGAGTTTGCTGGCAGATATTGCCAGTGAAATGCTTTACCCGGTGATTCCCGTTTACCTGAAAGAAATTGGTTTTAGTGTTTTACTCATAGGAATTCTGGAGGGCGTGGTGAATTTCACGGCAGGTATCAGTAAGGGGTATTTTGGCAAGCTCAGTGATGAAAAGGGGCTTCGCCTGCCTTTTGTCAAACTGGGATATTTCATGAGTGCTGTGTCCAAGCCGATGATTGCATTATTTACCCAGGTAAGCTGGATCTTCCTGGCCCGGACTACGGACCGGCTTGGGAAGGGCATCCGAACCGCTGCCCGTGACGCCCTGCTCTCCGCAGAAGCCAGCCGGGAAACAAAAGCCCGTGTGTTTGGATTTCACCGCAGCATGGATACCGTAGGAGCGGCCATTGGCCCCCTGTTGGCCTTGTTTTACCTGGCCATGTACCCCGGTGCCTATAAAACACTTTTTATGCTCGCGTTTATACCCGGTATCCTGTCGGTGTTTCTCATTTTTCTTTTAAAAGAAAAAAAGCAACCGGTATCCACGCTTGGAAAAGGACCTTTCTTTTCCTTCCTGAAATACTGGAAAATTGCATCCCTGGATTTCAGGAAAATCGTACCAGCCCTGCTGTTGTTTGCACTGTTTAACAGCTCCGATATCTTCCTGCTCCTCGTGACCAAAGAGACGATTGGCAACCAGGTCATCCAGGTAAACGGGTTACAATTTGACTCCGACAGTATCACCATTGCCGCCTATGTGTTTTACAATCTCTTTTATGCGGCACTTTCCTATCCGGCCGGTATGCTGGCCGATAAGATCGGATTCCGGTATGTGGTGATTACAGGTATGATTTTATTTGCAATCGTATATGGCGGTTTTGCATTCAGCCCCTCAATACCGGTACTATTTTTCCTGTTCGCTTTATATGGATTTTATGCCGCTTTTACAGAAGGTGTCATCAAGGCATGGATCACCAACATGACGGGGGAACATGACACGGCCACCGCTATCGGGTTTTATACTTCGGGGGAGAGCATTGCGGCTTTATTTGCCAGTATTATCGCCGGTGCGGTATGGACAGGTTTTGGCAGTTCATTTACCTTTTTGACAAGCGCTTTTATCGCCGGGGTGGTGGCCGTTTATTTATTGATTTCCAGGAAACAGGCCGGGTAAATCTTGATTTTTCACGTCAATTACTCATTTTGGCACAGTAATGGCGAAGGGGGTTTCAGCATTTGTTTACCCACTAAAAATCAATGTATGAGAAAGATTTTGTTCACAAGCCTCTGCAGCTTAGTTTTTACGTTATTTATCAATCAGCAATCAATGGCCCAGTCATCTTACCAGACAGCCCTGGGGGTGAAAGTTTGGGACGGCGGGGGCATTTCCCTGAAGCACTTTGTAAGTGGTAATAATGCCCTCGAAGGAATCGGGTATTTCTGGAGACAAGGTGCCCGTATCACTGGTTTATATGAAATCCACGGACCCATCAATAATGCCGGCGGCCTGCAATGGTATATTGGCCCAGGTGCCCACGTTGGTTTCTATAACGACCGCTATGGCAATGCCAGCTTTATTGGTATTGATGGCGTACTCGGACTGGATTATAAATTCAATGGCGCCCCTATTAACGTATCCATCGACTGGCAGCCCTCTTTTGAATTCGGAGACAACCGCGGGTTTGTTGGCAACTGGGGTGGACTTGGAATACGTTATACCCTTAAATAGTATATAATTCCTACGGGAGATTGTCATCCTGAGTGTAGCGAAGGAGGGGTGGTTTAGGAATACGTTATACCCTTAAATAGTATATAAATTCTAAGTGAGATTGTCATCCTGAGTGTAGCGAAGGAAAAAAGTCAAAAGGGCTGTCCTAAAGAAGGTACAGCCCTTTTCTCTATGCAAACAATTCTTAGTACGCCACTTCGTACTTCGTACCTCGTACTTCGTACTTATCCATGGTTAAATCCTAACTGCAACTCCACCTCCACCGGCAGCACCGGCAATTTCCTTCTTTCAATCAGGAAGCTGTTGAGTTGTGCAATTTCTTTAAAGATATAATGCTTGTCCGCTGCGGCTTTCAGGTAATCCTTACCGGTACTGCCGCCGGTACCGATGCGCATACCGATCATGCGGTGCACCATATTCATGTGCCGGTAACGCCATGAACTGAGTTGTTCGTCGATCTCCAGTAAACAGTTGAGCAACTGGAAAGGCAGTTGCAACAGAGGGTAACCGCGGTACAGCATAATAAACAAGGCAGCCCGGCTGGCTGCCGGTGACAGGGCCCGGTCGCTGTTAAGTGAACCTTCAGCAAATACCTGGTCAAAAGCGGAAAGATTATTCCGTTCAGCTTCCGCAAGACTGGAACGATAGCTTTCTTTATA
>CAZYTV010000277.1:0-5653 GCA_964650455.1 uncultured Chitinophaga sp.
ACTCTCCGCAATATTCAGGATCACCGGAATTTTCCCTTTAACATATTCCAGTGAATATTTCACCAGCTTTTCCTTCTCCTCTACGGTAATCGTACTGGCTTCACCCAGCGAACCACCGATAATGATGCCGTGTATACCGGCATCCAGCTGAGCCTGCAGGTTTATTCCAAACATGGGCAGATCCAGTTCATCGTTGGCTGTAAACGGGGTCAATAATGCGGGAAAAACGCCTTTCCATTCAAATTGCATATCGTAAGTTTTATTGGCTAAAGATAAGGGATTCGAAAATTTATCGGGTCCTGCTCCAACAAACAACCGATTGCGTCAAACCCGAATGATGCGGATTGATTTACCTTGATAAATAATAATCGCTACTATTACTCACCAGGCTTTTTACATACGCGTAAATGGCCTCCTGTGCCTGTAAGCGCGGAGACTCCATGCGTATAGGCCTGTTTTCGAGGTTACTGGTCAGTTGGGTGGCTTTACAATTGTCCTGTAACTGCAGGGCAATCACCGATGCAATTTCTGCTTTAAGTACAGGCTCTTCTATCGGGAAACATACTTCAATACGGCTATGCAGATTCCGGTTCATCCAGTCAGCACTACCCAGGTAATAAAGCGGATCCCCTCCATTATTAAAAATAAAAACCCTTGCATGCTCGAGGTACCGGTCCACGATGCGGATTACGGTAATGTGCTCACTTTGTCCGGGCAGACCGGGTGCCAGGCAGCAAATACCCCGAACCAGTAATTGTACTTTCACACCGGCCCTGCTGGCTTCATACAAGCGGTCAATCATGAACCGTTCCTGGAGATTATTCAGCTTGATGGTAATAGCAGCCGGCATGCCTGCCTGTGCATTACTGATCTCCTGACGGATCAGCTTGTCAAACTTCTTCATCATATTGAACTGCGACACCAGCAATTGATGAAAAGGGATCTTCCCGTACTCTTCGGGTTGCCGGCCCGATTGCAGGTAGCTGAATAATAATCCAAGTTCCTGCCCGATTGCTTTGGATGCGGTAAAGAATCCATGATCCGTATAGAACCTGCCGGTTGACTCATTGAAATTTCCTGTACCCAGGTAACAGTAATCCACCAGGTGCCCTTCTTCCTCCCGGCGCAGCATCGCTACCTTGGCATGTACTTTCAGGGTGGGTATACTGCTGATGATCCGGATACCTGCTGCTTTCATTTTCTTCGACCACTTCAGGTTATTTGCTTCGTCAAACCGGGCTTTTAATTCCACAAATACGGTCACCGTTTTCCCGTTCCGGGCAGCACTCATCAGCGCATGTACAATATGAGAATCCGGGGCTACCCGGTATAGGGTGATATAGATTTCCCTGACCATCGGATCAATAGCCGCTTCATTAAAAAAACGAAGGACCGGATGATAGGAATGGTAGGGCAAATGCAGTAACTGGTCTGCCTTCCGTATACGATCAATCACTGAAATCCGGGAATCAAAACCGGGATGAGATAGCGGCGGCCATGATTCCTGTGATAAATCAGGACGCTTCGACACCGGAAGGGCCGACAGATCTTTCAGGTTATGATACCGGCCACCATTTACGATCTCACGCGGATCCAGCTCAAAAAAGTGTAGCACAAACTGTCTTACTTCTTCTGGCATGACAGTATCCACCAGTAAACGGGTTGCCGGACCGGCATCCCGTTTCTCCAGTTGCTTCTCGATTTTTTCAGCCAGGTTGCCCACAAACTCATCTTCCAGGTTCATCTCAGCATTGCGGGTGAGCTTAATAGACCAGGCGCCTTTAATGGTATAACCGGGAAAAATATCAGGCAGACATTCTTTAATAATATCATCCACAAACAGGATACTGCTCCAGCCATCTCCGGCCGGCAATTCGAGAAACCGGGGTATTGGGGACGATGGAATATTCAGCAGGGCATATTCAGTCAATCCTGGGGGAGCGGAAGACTCCAGTTCCAGGATAAAATAGAGGGCATTGTTATCCAGGAAAACTGACCCTTGTTGCTGTTGATGCAAGCGCAGCGGCTGAAGAAATGACAGTACTGTGGCGAGAAAATAATCCCTTACTTCATGGGTATGATGAACAGGTATCGGTTCATCATAACAGAAATATACTTTATTTTTTTTTAGTTCAGGGATCAGTTCATTCCGCAGGATCCGGCCAAACTCCTCCAACTGATCAAAAACGAAGTGCTTCACTTTTTCAACCAGGTCAGCGGGATATTCATCTTCCAGAGAGATTTTTTTGGTGATCAGGCCACTGAAGGCAAAAATGGCCGGCATGCGTACCCTGAAAAATTCATCCAGGTTAGACGAAAAAATGGAAAGGAACAGAAAACGGTTATACAAGGCCACCGATGGATCCCCGGCTTCCTGCAAAACCCGTCCGTTAAAACTCAGCCAGCTCAGATCCCTGTTCAGATAAAAATACTTATCACCCGGCATTGCGTTGGTTGTTTCAACTAAGATAGTGATTTTACGAAGCCGGGGCATTCGTCTTTCCTGCTTAACAAAAAAACAATCTGATAAAAAGACATGAATCGCTTTTTAACTGTAAACTATTAATAATGACCGAAATCAGTAGTAGCTGTGACAGCTATCACGTTTAACAGCGCAAGCCATTGTTTAGCTTGCAAAAAACACTACCCTAAACTTGCTTCTTATGTTACCTCAACCAAACCTGAGGCAGGGGATTTTTTCTATGCTGGCTTGCCTGCTACTAATTTCAGCAAAGACTACAGCACAATTACCTGAAGATCTCGAAGCCATGGGGAAAGAGGCCAAAGGATTTATGTTCCATCTCAAATTCAAAGGAACAGCTCCTCTCTCACTCCCGGCAGAGAAATATGCCAAAATCAGCAGCCTGCTGGATAAATACAAGGGGCAGATTCCTGCAGAGCTTCAAAGGCCATTTAAAGTACAGGGACCCGAAGCAGGACAAAAACCTGTTCTTTCAGAAGAGAGTCAGTCTCAATTAAAAAATTACACTAACCGTTTCTTCCAGGAAATGGCAAGCCTTGATTTAAAACTTTGGGATCTGCAATGGTACAGGGATAATTTCAAAAACAAAAATCCAAAACCCGGAGACAACCCGGTAGATCCGAAAATTGCCTGGAAGGGGGAATTTGAAGGTATTGAACGAACCCTGATGGGTGGACGAACCCTGCTGATCATGGACGTATGGAAACAGACCCTGATCGAATACTTCAATAAACATCCGGAAGCTGTGGGTGTGATATATGGACAGATGGATATTGGTTCCTGGGTAAAAATGAATGTTGACGGACTTGGCTTTGCCGCAGATATCGATTTCAGCACCATCGCCACTGATGCAAAAGCCAACCAGCTATTGCACGATTATTTTGCTGAAAACCTGAAAAATGCGACCGGACTGGGCATGATCCCGATTGATGTGGTGCATACCTCACATGGCATAGCCGGTGCTGAAGTATTCATCGGTGAATGGGGAAAAGCTTTTGCCGAAGTAGACATGTTGCGAAGAGGCAAGTGGAAAATGCTGGACGTGGTGAAAAATGAAAACGGGCAAGTGACAGATATAAAAACAGTGGAGAAAGAAGGGAAAGAACTGTTCATGCAAAAAGCCGGTGACATGGAGTACCTGAATCAGCAAAAAGACCCGGTCAATGCCTTTGATCCCAAAGAGAGATACCCGCAACTAACCATGAACATGGAACCCATGCTGAGCCTGGAAATGCTCCGGCATGCCATTCATGATATTGAACATGGTCCATTCGAGGGCGGGCAGAAGATCATCAAGATGAGCAAGTACACCGAACGGAGTTTCTTTATGTTGCAGGAGGCAGGCAAGGATATTCCTTTCAAAGACGCGGTGGATTACTTCAGCCTGTCTGATAATGAAAAAAAGCTGATGGCCCTTTGTGAAGAAGTAATAAGAAATAAAGGAGATGCCAAAAAAATTGCCGGCCTGTTGGAATCATTCACGGGAAAAATACTGCAAAGCAATGAACAGGTTAACCTGATTGTGGATGACATTGTAAAACAGTGTAAACAGGCAATGCTTAAAAATGCGAACCAGGCATTTGGATACCGGGTACGCAAAATTGCGCAGATAGAAGACGAGAACCAGCGTTTCGAAGAAGCCGATAAATTTCTGAAACAACTGAATGAAGAATTCGATAAAGGGTACCGGGAAGGAAAAACTGATATTCCCCGTTCCATGCTGCGGGCACATAGTATCCTGGTGGATCTGCGTGCGGGAAAAGTGCCGCCTGATCTGGTGAACAGCAAACTGGAGGAACTGAACAGGCTGATGGAGGAAGAATACAAGGTAGACAAATCCTTTGTAGAAAGACTGATCGGCGATCCCTGGGGACCTATCCGGAAATACCTCGTGGAAAGAGGATTCGGTCCGGAGGCTGTGGAAAAAATGGTGGGTAAGATCAAAGGAATGTTTACAGAGAACTGGCGTTATTATGCACCTGAATTTGCTCAGAAAGCCAGTATGTCAGCTTATGAGTACTCCAATATTGTACGGAATAAGCTGAACTCTTTTAATGAACACCTGGCAAAAACAAAACCTGGAAAAATTCTGTCCAGCGAAATGCTCAATCAGCTGGACAATGCCGTTGCCCTCTATGATGCCTGGATGAGTGGCAAAAATGTTTATGAATCTGCCAAACGGGTATCCTGGACTGCCGGCACCATCTGGGCACAGGGCAAATGGCCTTTTCTGGCCATTCCATTGGGCATTTATAATTCAATTGAATCTAAATCCGTGGCGCCAGCGGCTATGGCTGTTGCTTTTTACCTCTTCCCCATGGCCGGACAGGCCTATATGGTGACCAACCTGATCGATCGCCTGGTGGTTACTAATGTACGTGATTACAATTTCAGGAATCACCTGGACCGTTTAGCCGTGATGGCCCGTACCGACGGACAGGGCCATGTTATCCTGTTCAAAGTGCCAAAAGCGTTTAATGGACTTACTGGTTCAGCTGACTCCCTGGAAACAGATCCCAATATTGCTGCTACGGAACCTGCACGTACAACGGCAATCAAAGAAATATTCTATAACCCGGAGTTCATGTATTGCCCGGATATTAAATACTTTCTTGAACTGATTCCCCGGAAAATTGACCAGTTTGGTTTGTACGATTCCAAATTGAAAAGACTGATGACTTTATTCGCATTTGACAACGATTTCATCGGCTACCTGGTAGGCGTTGAAAAATTTAAGAAAGAAAAAGATGAAGGCACCCTGCCCGATGATGAGGCAAAATATGATCGTGAAAAAATGCTGGACAGCCTCGAGACCGGTATTGAAGACCATCTCTGGACTGCGATTTTCACCGCCATTGAATCCACTAAACTTGCCGAGAAAAAAGGTGCCCTTGAAGCACTGGAGGCAACCATATTGCTGTTACAGGATTCGCTATCAATGGATGACTACCACATGAAACAGATCGACAGCCTGGGTCTGCTGCTCAAAATCAGGAAACAGGTACAGAATGATCCGATGTATATACAAGCCCTGAAAAATACCTATTCAGCCGGTACGGCTTATGACCGGATCGCCATACCAACGATGGAAAGATATATCCAGGTATACCGGCAGATCATTGTTATCCAGAAAAAAATATTTGATATATGGAGACCATTCGGCGTGGATGC
>CAZYTV010000278.1:0-5632 GCA_964650455.1 uncultured Chitinophaga sp.
CTTTTTGTTAATCACATACAGCTTGCCCTTACGACGTACAATTTTACAGTCGACGCTGCGCTTTTTGATTGATGCTCTTACTTTCATATTAGTTTAGCTTTGAGCTTTGAGCTGCGAGCTTTGAGCTTATTGCTCGCGACTCATAGCTCGTGGCTATTTATTTATACCTGAAATTGATTCTTCCCCTCGTCAGATCATATGGCGAAAGCTCCACCCCCACTTTATCACCCGGCAAAATTCGGATGTAGTGCATTCTCATCTTTCCAGAGATTGTAGCCAGGATTTCGTGGCCATTTTCCAGTTTCACCCTGAACATTGCGTTGGACAGAGCTTCGAGGATAATACCATCTTGTTTGATGAGCGGTTGTTTCGACATAAATTTTAGGGCTGCAAAGATAGGCGTATATGCCCGAATAAAGAAAAAACCCCGATTTTTTTTCGGGGTTATAGGAAAATAATTCTTGATTCTGATCAATAACTTGAATCCTGGCCTATTCAGGCTTTATCCAGGTGCACTTTGGTCATGTCCAGGTAGAGATTCTGAAATTCATGAACCGAAAGCGGGAAGTCAAACTGCCGCCGGTCTTCCCGCCACCACATTTCAATTTTAGAAAAATCACCTTTTTGGGGCAAAAAGATCCTGAAAGAGTCTTTCTTGTACTTTACCCCGCCATCCAGGTCTTCCCCGGCAAATCCCAGCCGGTGCAACTGACTTTCGTCCAGGGGTACCCCATGCATATCTTCCTGGTTATACCAGAACTCCTGGATTCCGTTGTCTACCAGGGCCTGGTGCTCTTCCCGGCTTACTTTAACGACTGTCCCTTCCCGCATGATTCCATCATCATCCACCGTAATAATATCACCGTCTTTTAGGTTGTTGATTTTGAGCATAGCGAATCGTTTTTGTTTAACCGAATATAATAAATTCCGGTTTCTTTCTCAAACGATTTTACTCAGGACCGCTTATGATAATTCAGGACGGCCCAGCCATTCAGGGCCACGGCAAATCCGGAAATTGTCAGTAACTGTGACTTTATTTCGGCAAGACCGCTGCCTTTGAGCACTACCATACGTATGACTTCAATGAAGTAGGAAACCGGGTTAGCCCGGGTAATTGCCCTGGCCCAGCCTGGCATACTATCGATAGAGGTATACAATCCTCCCATTAATATAAAAATCATCATCAGGAAGAATGAGATCAACATGGCCTGCTGCTGGTTTTCAGCATAGGTGGAGATCAGCAGACCCAATCCCAAAACGGCCAGGAGATAAATTGCTGCAAAAACATAAAGTGTGGTAATGGCTCCCTCCGGAATAATACCATAGAATAAACGGGCGATACCCAGGCCAAGGGTAAAAACCAGCAGCCCCAGTATCCAGAAAGGAATCAGCTTACCCAGTATAAAATGGAACTTACGAACCGGGGTAACATTGATCTGTTCAATCGTGCCGATCTCTTTTTCCCGTACTATATTAATAGCCGTCAGGTTGGCCCCTATCATGGTCAGCAGCAATACCAGGATCCCCGGTACCATAAAAACTTTATAATTCATTGATGCATTGAACCAGTTGGAATAGGTCACCCCAATATTGGGTTCCGGGTCAAACCGGGGAAACTGGATCCATTCAGTCCGGATATCTTTATTAAACTCCATGATAATCCGCTGCAGGTACGCACTTCCCAGACCCGCTTTGACCCCATTGATCGCATTCACCGACATAGAAAGTTCTGCCCCGTTCTCCTTTACCAGGTTCTTTTCAAAGGAAGCTGGAATTTCAAGGATGATATCCGCTTTATCGGACTCAATCGCCGCCACCGCCTGCCTGTATGAAACAGCATATTCTGTTAAAATAAAATACCCCGATGCAGTGACTTTACTGGTCAGTGACCGTGAATAATCAGAATGATCATGATCCACCAACGCCAGTTTAATATTACGGATCTCATAATCCGCAGCAAATGGCAGGAATACCAGCTGGATAACCGGCATAATGAAAATGAGCCGGAGTATGGAAGGGTCACGGAAAATCTGCCGAAACTCTTTCTGAAGCAGGTAACGCATAACGCTCATGCCAGACGGGTTTTAAAATTTTTAATAGCCAATCCAATAAATACCAGTAACATGCCGACTAATATGAGCGTATCCTTCCAGACCGTTTCAATACCAGTTCCCTTGATCATCACGGAACGAACAATATTATAAAACCACCGGGCCGGCACCAGGTGTGACACGGCACGCAACGGCAATGGCATATTTTCAATTGGAAACATAAATCCGCTCAGCATCACGGTTGGGAGAAGCAGTCCTACCAGTGAGATAAATAGAGCCGTTTGCTGGGTGGCCACTTTTGTGGAAATCAATAATCCAAGGGCCAGTGATACCAATGTAAAAAGCAGGCTTTCCGCTACCAGCAGGGCCAGGCTGCCATTCACAGGAACTTCCAGAACAAATACACTTAGCAATAAAATACTGGCAATATTCAACGCAGACAAAAGGAAATATGGAACAGCTTTGGCAATTATAATTTTAAAGGGTTTTGCCGGCGAAACCAGCATGATCTCCATGGTACCAGTCTCTCTTTCCCTGACAATCGTGATAGCGGTCATCATGGTACAAACCAGGAGAAGTACCATGGCCATTACACCTGGTACAAAATTATAGGCCCCTTTCAACTCGGGATTATACAACATCCGCATACGCGTTTCAATGGTATATGGCAGCTTTTTTTCCTGTGTGATCCTCGACTGATAATCCTGAATAATGGCGCTTGCATAGGTCGTCAGCGTATTAGCCACATTCGGATCCGAAGCATCAGCAATTAACTGCACCTGTGTCTTATTGAAATGCTGCAGATCCTCGCTAAAATGCGGGGGAATGATCACGGCCAGCTTAACCTGTCCTTTTTTAAATATCTTTTCCACGTCACCCGGACCATGAATCACCTGGTCAACTTCAAAATAACGGCTGGCTTCCAGCTGACTGATCAAAGAAGCTGTGGCCGCGTCTTTCGACTGGTCCCATACCGCGATCTTCGAATTCTTCACTTCATTAGTCAGTGCAAAACCAAATATGATGATCTGTATCACCGGCATAGCCAGCAGGATGAACATCGTCCGTTTATCACGGAAAATGTGATGGAATTCTTTGCGGACAAATGAAATGAATTGTTTCATAATTAAAATAAAAATTCCAAGAAACCAAGATGCCAAGACGCCAAATAAAATTCAAAAACCAAAATCCAAAAGCCTTCTAAGATGTCTTTTTATAGTGATCTTGACTTTCTTTCTCTAAAACTCTTTGTCACTAATGTGATACATATCCAAATTTGAGTGATCTTCCCTCATTGGCATCCTTCGGCAAGCTCAGGATGACAATTATTTTACAAATTGTTATTAAAAACTTTGTCACCCTGAGCCTGTCGAAGGGGGCATATTGGCACATTAATCCGCGTTTCTCACCGCTTTACGTGCCAGCTTCAAAAACACCTCATCCATTGATATAGCTCCAAAGGTCTTTTTCAGCTGAGCCGGTGTATCCAGTGCATCTATCCGCCCATCCACCATAATACTTACCCGGTTGCAATATTCGGCTTCGTCCATGTAGTGCGTGGTGACGAATACCGTAATGCCATTGGCCGCGGCTTCATAGATCAGGTTCCAGAATTCACGTCTTGTTACCGGATCCACACCGCCGGTGGGTTCATCCAGGAACACCAGTTTGGGCTCATGGAAAATAGCCACCGAGAATGCCAGCTTCTGTTTCCACCCCAGCGGCAATGATTTCACCAGCTTATCCGCTTCAGATGACAGGTGCAGTTGCTTCAGCACCAGCCCCGTTTTTTCTTTTATAAATGAGCTGCTCTTTCCATATATGCCCGCAAAGAACCGGATATTCTCCCGTACGGTCAGATCCTCATACAATGAAAACTTCTGACTCATATACCCGATATTCCGCTTGATCTTTTCATTCTCCTTATACACATCAAACCCCGCCACCATGGCTTTACCTGAAGTCGGCAACGACAACCCCGACAACATCCGCATAGCCGTGGTCTTGCCGGCTCCATTAGCGCCGAGAAAACCAAATATCTCCCCCCGTTGCACGTCAAATGTTATAGCGTCCACGGCGGTGAAATCGCCGAAGCGTTTTGTTAATTTATCTGCCAGTATTACCTTTTCGGTCATATTCATTTTTTATAAAAATGTCACCCCTTCGGGGTACGGCGGCATGTATCCTCTGTCAATTTCTATAACAATTTCAGCCCTTCGGGCTTTTTCCTTCTAGCTTCTCGTTTCTATCCTCTCACCGATCCCATTAACTGTATAAAACAATCCTCAATACTCGCCTTCACCTCCTTCATCTGATAAATAATACCTTCTCTTGTCAGATCATCACGCAACCTGTCCTCCCCGTCTCCTTTCATGACAATATGGTGGTATTCGCCAAACGGGTAGGCATTCTCCACGGCATCATGATTGTTTAACATTTTTAACAAAGCCAGCATATCGGCACTCCTCGCCGCTAATAATTTTTTTCCGAATTTATTTACGATTCCGTAAGGCGTATCGATCGACATGATCTTCCCGGACTGTATCAGGGCCACACGGTCACACATGCCGGCTTCATCCATATAGGGCGTGGATACCAGTATCGTAATCCCCTGTTCTTTCAGTCGTTTCAGCATTTCCCAGAACTCCTTTCTCGATACAGCATCCACACCCGTGGTAGGTTCATCCAGAAACAATACAGATGGACGGTGAATCAGTGCACAACTCAGGGCCAGTTTCTGTTTCATCCCCCCCGATAATTTACCGGCCCGGCGATCTTTAAAGGGTTCGATCTGTGAATAGATATCTTTGATCAGGTCATAGTTTTCCTCAATGCTGGTATTGAATATGGTGGCGAAAAAATCAAGATTTTCTTTTACAGTCAGGTCCTGGTATAAAGAAAAACGTCCCGGCATATACCCCACCCGTTTACGGATTTCTTTATAGTCCTTCACCACATCAAACCCATCCACGGCCGCAGTACCTTCATCGGCAAGCAGTAAAGTGGTCAATACCCGGAATAAAGAAGTCTTACCCGCACCATCCGGACCAATCAGGCCAAACAGTTCTCCCTTTTGTACCTCAAAACTGATTCCATGCAAGGCAGTGGTGATGGCTTTTTTGGTGCCGTAACGTTTGACGATATTTGATATACTAACTGCGATCATGTGCTTTACTGAAAATTGAGCATTGAACATTGAATATTGAGCATTGAATTTCTTAGAAGAAAAATGCTCAATATTCACCAATCAATGTTCAATTCTCATTGATTGAAATTTTTATTGAATACCGAACCTCACCTCGCCATACATTCCAATCTTCAGATACCCGTCATTTTTCACTTTGATTTTGGTGGCATATACCAGGTTTGCCCTTTCGTCCTTTGTCTGAATGGTCTTGGGCGTGAACTCTGCTTTATCAGCAACCCAGCTGATTGTACCTGTATATTCCTTGTACTTCTTTTCACCATCATCCACCAATACTTTTACGGACTGCCCCAGTTTTACCTGTGATAATTGTGCACCGGTGATATAGGCTCTCAGTGTCATAGTGGAGAGATCGGCAATTTTATACAAGGCTTTT
>CAZYTV010000279.1:0-5614 GCA_964650455.1 uncultured Chitinophaga sp.
TCCTTAAATCATGTTGCATCTCTGTAATGAGATTCCAGGCCCGGATTATTGATAGTTTTCCCTCCCCGGTGTAATTCTTAATCGGAAAATTCCGTTCAAACCTGGCTAATCCAACAGCAAGTTCTGATTCAGAGACACAGCTATCCGGATAAAAGAACATTTTATTCCCCCACCCTTCCGCCTTCCCCGTTCCTTTTAATATTCCCGTCACGCCCACCCGCTGGATCGTTTCCCAATGCGGATCATCCGGCTTCACATCCACGAAAGGCATCAGGTACACTTTTGCTTTCAGCAATTCTTCCTGTACCATTCGCACCGGCACCTCTCTTATTTTCTTTTTCATTTTTATACTCAGCGCCGCCAATACTCCTGCTCCCTGACCAGTCAGCATCACCACAGGCTGCAACCTAGTAGTACCATTTACAATATTGGTTACCGAGATTCCCTTTTCACAAACAATCAGTCCATCCATCTTTTCAGGTATCAATGCCCCCATCGGCACATTAAATGAGGGGATCGGGGGGAATTCAATCTCCGGCACTTTCCCGGGATAACGGGCATGATGATGATCCACCGGATAATCACCCACCGAAATACCGGTTCTGTACAGTGTATAGTCATACGGATTTTTGATATGATTGATATTCATCCGCACCATGCCTTTTACTCTTCTTCCTTCCCGGTTGTAGGGAATCAACGCCAGTCCTCCATCCAGCTCATCATCCGCCAACCCGATATTTTTCATCCCCAACACGATCTGCATAAAATAGATAAATCCTATGGTATGAAGCTTCGCCCGCTCGTAACTCATGGCTCGCTGCTCATGGCTGCTCTCCACCACATTTAGATAAATATCATTCCCGTGCGGCGGCCAGTTGAGCATGTACTTATCATGGGTCGCACCCGGACTACGTGGAAGTTTTCCGTAATTCAGCATTTTCATTTTATCCCCGTTCCAGGGTTTATCCTGACAGGGTGCATCGGTACAGGTACAGAAATATAAAGTGGAATCATAGCTTTCCGGCCGCGAGATCGTCTTATCTGCACCCAGACCATAATCTTTCAGTATGGCCGCCCAGGTGAGGTCCTGAATAATATCATTTTTAACCCGCGCTTCCTTCTCCCCGCTAACCAGCGGATCATCCATGCCGAGATCATAAGCAGCCCCGGCATCCGCAAAGACATCTCCCAGTTCAGTGCCATCAATGACCACTTGGGCATGTATGCGCAGACTGGTGGAAATATTCCGGGTATGAAACACCGCCCCGGTTACTTTACGCCCTTGTTTCATGACCGACTTAAACTCTTCCTGATAAATCACCGTCAGGTTCTTCTCCCGGGCAGCCCATGCTTTAAATATACTGTCCGCCACATGCGGTTCAAAATTGGTATTACTGACCCAACCTGTATTGAGCCGTTTGCGGCCATAGTGTTTGTATAATGCCTGTCTGAATTCCTCCCAGATACCGGAAGGAAGCAGATCATTCCCATCTGTACAACTTACCCCTGCTGCAGTGAGCATTCCCCCAAGCATACGGGTAGGTTCGACTAAAATAGTCTTTACCCCCAGCCGGGCACATTGAATGGCTGCGGCGGTCCCGCCAGCACCCCCGCCGATCACCAGCACTTCGGTCTGCGTTTTTCGAACCATCCGCTGCGAAGCCCCGATAAAAGGGAGTGCAATAAACAGAAAAGGCAGCCACTTTTTCATACAGGTAAGTTAGTGGATTCAACGGGTAAAATAAAAATGCCCCGGAAAATTCCAGGGCATTTATTTAAACCTTGTGTTGTTGCTCAGAATGGTAAATCATCCACCGGCTCACTGACAGATGACATAGAACTTCCGGCATTGGTACCGGATGCAGAAGTTGCTGCCTGCTGATAAGCAGAAGGACCACTGCCCGCCTCTCCACGTCCACCGAGTAACTGAACCTCCCGTACACGCATAGAAAGGGAAGCACCGGCGGTACCATCATTACGCTGGAAAGAACGTACTTCCGGCTGACCTTCTGCAAAAATCTGTTTGCCTTTGGTCAGGTACTGTGCCACGGTAGTGCGGTCAGTCCAGTAAGCACAATCCACCCAGGTTGTTTTTTCCTGCTGGTTGCCCTGGCTGTCCTTATACTTTTCCGTATGGGCAACCGTAAAGTTGATCACGTTTTTTCCATTTACTGTGTTTACCACACAGTCTTTTCCCAAATTTCCGATAACCTGCATTTTAATCATAGTGCTCAATTTTAATTGTCCGTAAATATTATTAGGACAGTAAAAATAAGACTAATCAATAACTCCTGAAGGGGAAATGCATCGGGATTCCGGCGTTTTTTTCCCCAGTTTATCCAGTAAAAAAACCGGCTACTCCTCCGTTCTTCCGCTGGCCGCGTCAATAATCCGTCCAAAGAAAACTGCGTTCATAAACAATTTGGTTCCACCCAGCCAGAAAGCCCGCAGGTTGGGATTGTCGGCGATATTGATCACCCGGCCATTCCCTACTGTATTCACCACCACAGCGGCAGAGTTCTTAATCGCCTCCCCGTTTTCCCGGCTTACCCAACCACTCTGCATGGATTTCGGACCATAAATGAAAGGCGTGGCATAGGGGTTCTTGCTTTTTTCCATGAATACTTTGTTAGCCTTGAACAGGCTGACTGTTTTCTGGCTATACCCAAATGCAAGAGGAAGGGTCAGGTCCGCCTCAGCACCGAAAATGGCCCCATATATCTGCTGTGCACCATCAATCTGTTCCCGTTCCGCATAACTGATCCGTTGGGTACTATCCACAGGAGCTTTCGCTTTCTTAAACTTCACATCTGTAATTCCGTTTTGCGACGCCCAGCTTACAGCTTCTTCAGTCAGGATCAACGTACCTCCGGATTGTACCCAGGCTTTCAGTTTATCCTTGTTGAGTTCATTATAGGTGCCGGCTGCCAGTATAATCGTGTTATACCGGTTTAATTCTATCCGGTTGAAAAGGGAAGGCTCCAGGTGGGTGGCAGTGATATTCATCCGCTGATCCAGCAAATGCCAGATCTCTCCTGCATCCAGTGCATTCACCCCCGGTCCTGTGATCATAGCAATAGATGGACGGGTTACTGTTACCTGCTTCGCACTGCCCAGGTCTGGTCCGTTGCTGGAATTACCAGATGCCAGTGCCCAACTGATTACTTTATACTTTTCCGTAACAGCACTCAACCGGGTATAAACGGCATCACTGTTTTCTTTTTGCATCTGCACCGGAATTATGATAGCCCCCGGGTTGAATTTTTTAACTTCCGTACCCACTGTTATCTCAAATGGTCTGGTTGCCACTTTTACATTATAGCCGGCCTGTAACAGTTCATTGAGCGCGGCAGGCGCATATAGTTCTTCCCACTGCATTACATAAGCATACTCCGATCTCCCGCCATTCACTTTTTGTGCCGGCCAGGGTATCTCCTGCAGTTTTTCTCCCATCACAAATGACGTACTGATCTCGCGATACGGTAATCCAAATGCCAGCGGCATGGTCCAGGAAGTAATATCATAAAAGATACTGTCCTTATAATCAAATGTCCGGTCAAAAATACCGCGGATGAGACTATGCTGAGGCTGGTTCAACGATACCATATAGGAATTGCCTTTCTCAAACTCGGCATCCTTCCAGCTATCCGGTAACCCGTTCACCTCGATCTGGTGACGCTTCAGCATTTCAATGAACCGGTATGTTTTTGCTTTATCGTTTTTGTCCCCAAACACATACCCTTTCACGCCATAAGCCACGGCACGTGCTGCCGCCTGTTTATAAAAATCACGCTGGTAATCGAGAAACTCCCTGCGTAACGTTTTAGCCCCTTCCAGGGTGGACAACGCGGTAACGAACTGGTTCCGGATCGTAAATGGAAAACTGAGCAGTCCGTTGCTGGTCTCCTGTAAATGCCCGCGGGAAGAACCCTGTTCAAACAGAATTCCAATAGCGCCATTCACATCCGGGTAGGTGGATCCTTTGCCATAATAAAAATCATCATAGTTCTCTTTTGTAAAATAGAGCGAACCGATTTTATCCAGGTTTTTTGCATGAAACATACCAAGCTTGCCGGTGAGTTCCTGGTTTTTATCCGGTGTCAACGGATTCACACGTGAAGGAACCCCGGGCTGGAAAAAGAAACTGGCATTACTGCCCTGCTCATGATGATCGGTCAGGATATTCGGTTTCCATCGATGAAACCATTTCAGGCGGTTCTGGCTTTCCGGATGTACTGCCGGCAACCAGTCACGGTTCAGATCAAACCAGTAATGATTGAAACGGCCACCGGGCCATACTTCATTGTACTCTCTTGAATTGGGATCACTCACCAGGTTTTTACTTTTATGCTGGTTGGCCCAGGTGGAAAAACGCTGCAACCCGTCGGGATTGAAAGAAGGATCCACCAGTATGACCGTGTTATCCAGCAGTTCATCTATTTCCTTTCCCTGCGCTGCCGCCAGGTAATAGGCGGTGAGCAGACTGGCATTGGCTCCACTGGGCTCATTCCCGTGAATCGAATGTCCGATCCATACCACAATGGGCATGTTTTCTGTCTGGAGTGAGGCTGACTGTGCAGGATCTGTAAGTTGTACATGCTGTTGCCGGATTTCTTCCAGGCGGTCATGATTTTTTTTAGACGTAATGATCAGCAGTACCTGCGGCCTGCTTTCATAAGTCAATCCCATCTGCTCTATTTTAACCCGGTCTGGTGCTGCGGCAGCAATGGCTTTCATATAATTCACCAGGCGGTCATGGGTCACATGCCATTCCCCCACTTCATGATAGATCACATCTTTCGGTTTGGGGATGGCGGGATTATAGCTCACCTGTTGAGGTAAGTAGTATCCAAGGTCCTGTGAACGTGCACTGAGTACAATAAGCAGGAGTGCGGCAAATAGCAGTTTCTTCATACAATAGCTTGGTTGATAAAGACTGAAAGATACCACAATTGAGCTAAAACCACAGGCTTCCAATGTCTTAGGTTTTACCCATTTCGGAAACCCGGTACCCGTCTCTTCGGCGTATATTTGCAGATTCATTTCCGGGATAAAGTCCGGGAAGACCTGAAGATATGAGCCAAAAAGGAAAAGTACTGGTAGCGATGAGCGGGGGTATTGACAGTACCGTCACGGCCCTGATGTTGAATGCACAGGGCTATGAAGTGGTGGGTATTACCATGAAGACCTGGGACTATGCGGCCAGCGGCGGCAGCAAAAAGGAAACCGGTTGCTGTAACCTGGATTCATTCAATGATGCCCGCCAGGCAGCTGTTGAACATGGATTTGCCCATTATATCCTCGATATACGCGAAGAGTTTGGTGATTTTGTGATCGAAAATTTTGTGGAAGAATACCTGGCCGGGCGTACCCCCAATCCCTGTGTGCTTTGCAACACACATATCAAATGGAGGGCCCTTTTAAAAAGAGCAGATGCCCTGGGTTGTGAGTTTATTGCCACGGGACATTATGCCAAAGTCAGACAACACGAGAATGGCCGTTTTGTAGTGAGCAAGGCGATTGATGATACCAAGGACCAGAGTTATGTTTTGTGGGGCTTGCAGCAAGACCTGCTCAGCCGGACCTTATTACCCCTGGGGCCCTACCGTAAAAC
>CAZYTV010000280.1:0-5609 GCA_964650455.1 uncultured Chitinophaga sp.
TATAAAATGCAGTAATTATCCGGTGTAGTCTGCTTTGCCAACGAGGGAGTATTTCATCATTCAAATAACGAAGCAAATGGTGGTTTAAAAGATTGTTGCAGATAATGATGAGCAATAGAATTATCCAAAATATAATAGGCCAGATGGCTTCTGGTTTAACCGTCTTGATGGTGATATTATAAAATGAAAGCCCGAGCAACAGCAACGCGCAGGCCATTTGTATAATATTGACAATCCTGAATATTTTCCAGCTGTTATTCAAATCAAACTGTCAATTTCAAATTCAGTTTTATCTGCAACTCCTCAAACTGTTTCTCATCAATCGTTGCCGGTGCGTCCAGCATCACATCACGTCCTGAATTGTTTTTCGGGAACGCAATAAAGTCACGGATACTTTCGCTGCCACCCAGTATAGAACAAAGACGGTCAAACCCAAAGGCGATACCACCATGCGGGGGAGCGCCGAATTCAAAGGCACCCAGCAGGAAGCCAAACTTATGCAGTTGTTCTTCCTTATCCATGCCCAGGGCCGCAAACATTTTTTCCTGTAATTCACGCTGGAAGATCCGGATGGAACCACCGCCGATTTCATTTCCGTTCAGTACCATATCATAGGCATTGGCCTTGATACTGGCATAGGGATGATTGAGGTAATCCGCGGCATTTTCGATCACGGGATTATTATTGATCATGGTCCCGATCTGTGAAGGCTTCGGTGAAGTGAACGGATGATGACGGGCCACCCAGCGGTTGCCCTCTTCATCATATTCAAATAACGGGAAGTCGAGCACCCAGAGCAGGCGGAATTCATCGTCCTTACGAAGGCCAAGTCGTTTACCCATCTCCAGACGGAGTTCGCTGACTGCTTTTCTTGTTCTTTCTTCCGCACCGGCCAGGATCAGTACGAGGTCGCCGGCAATTGCACCAGCCGCATCTGCGATAGCTTTTAATTTTTCTTCGCTGAAAAATTTATCGACACTGCTTTTATAAGTGCCGTCTGTGTTACACTTGATAAAGACCAGGCCTTTCATACCAATCTGCGGACGTTTGACCCATTCGGTCAGTTCATCGGTTTGCTTACGGCTGTATTCGCTGCAACCGGGTACGGCAATAGCAATGACGGTTTCGGCTTCATCAAATACTTTGAAGTCAGCACCCTCAATCAAAGCGGACTGACCTTCTTTACTGGTATAAACGGATCCTGGTTTTTTCAGGTTCAGCAGTTTCATGCCAAAGCGGATATCGGGTTTATCGTTTCCGAAATTCCACATCGCGTCTTCCCAGGTCATACGTTCGACGGTGTCGGTATAATCAATGCCTTTTACCTCTTTGAAAATGGATTTGATCAATCCTTCAAACATGCTGAGAATATCTTCCTGCTCCACAAAAGCCATTTCACAGTCGATCTGGGTAAATTCCGGCTGGCGGTCGGCACGCAGGTCTTCATCACGGAAACATTTTACGATCTGGTAATAACGGTCATAGCCGCTCACCATCAGTAATTGTTTAAAAGTCTGGGGTGACTGGGGCAGGGCATAAAACTGACCAGGGTTCATCCGGGAGGGTACCACAAAGTCGCGGGCACCTTCGGGCGTGGACTTGATCAGGAAGGGCGTTTCAATATCCATGAAACCCTGGTTATGCAGATAGTTCCTGGCGGCCCGGTTAACGGCATAACGCAGTTCGAGGTTACGCTTTACCGCATTTCTGCGCAGGTCCAGGTAACGGTATTTCATCCGCAGGTCATCACCACCATCGGTATCATCCTGGATAGTGAAAGGAGGTACCGCAGATTTATTAAGGACTTTATAGGAACTGATAGCGATCTCTATATCGCCGGTGGGAATATTCGGGTTCTTATTACTCCGCTCACTCACATTACCGGTGGCCTGTATCACAAACTCACGGCCCAGGGAGTTTTCCTCCAGTTCCTTATTCAGGTCTTCTCCAAAAAGTAATTGGGTGATGCCATAACGGTCACGCAGGTCCACAAAAGTGATAGCGCCGAATTTACGAACGGTTTGCACCCAGCCAGCCAGGGTTACCTGGTTTCCGGTATTGGTTGATCTGAGTTCGCCGCAGGTATGAGTTCTGTACATAGTGAGTTGATAAGTTGAAAAGTTGACGGGTTGACAGGGGTCATTCTATTGGGGGAATTGGCCCTGTCCCGGGTGTTTTGTCCGGGGGGCAAAGATAGCAAATCGGGGTCTATTTTCAGGGCAGATTCAACCCTTGCAGAGGTGTGGAAATCCTGTAAATTTGACGCTTTATGCCCGGTGATACCACCATTATACCTTATCCGGATTCCAACAGGACTGCCGATTATATTATTACTCCACAGGGGGATACGGTTTATTACTTACAAAGCCCGGGTCAGCCGGGAGCATATAATGTTTTTATCCATCAAAAAGAAAGAGAAGAAAAGGAATCTACCGGCAATACTAATATTGTTTTAACGACTATCATACTTTTTGCAGTTTTTGTTTTGGCCGTAAGGTTTAGTTCCGGAAGAGGGGAAGAGGAGGAAGCTGTACAGACCCCAAAACTGAGGAGGAAGCGGGCTGAAGAAAAAGCGACCGAAAACGGACCCGTTTATAACGAATGGCTGAGCAAATACAACCCTTACTACAGTAGTCTTAGTCCTGAACTGCGGCAACGCTTCCTGATAAGGACTATTGAATTTGCACAAGCCAAAGAGTTCCGGTTTCATGAAATTGAAGAGAAGGATTATATGTTAATCCTGATCAGCGGGGCGGCGGTACAGATGACGTTTGGATTGAAAAATTTTCTGATGGATTATTTTCCGGTGATTCATGTCATCCGGAAAGAGTACACACTGCATCATGACAATGAAACCTATTACGGGCATGTAAGCCGCAATGGTATTTATATATCCTGGAGTCATTTCCTGGCCGGGTATGAAGATTATACAGATTCGGTGAATGTGGGATTACACGAAATGGCTCATGCCGTTTCCTATGATGTGTTTTTAGGCATGCAGGACCGGCACGACCGGAAATTCAAGCAGCGGTTGCAGGAGTTCAGGCTGGAGGGTGGTCCGATTTACCGGGCCTTGCGGCAGGGTGACAGCCAGGTACTGGACGATTATGCGGCAACTAATTTTGATGAATTCTGGGCTGTCTGCGTGGAAACTTTTTTCGAAAGCCCGGAAGAGTTCAGGAATGAAGAACCTGGTCTTTATCAATCTATCTGTGACCTGCTGAATCAGGACCCCACCCGTCCTGGTAAAATCATTGATAAAAAAATCGCCGGTATCAGTGAAGCCTGATTACATTGTTGTGGTTTTATGCTCCCTGATCTCCCTGGGTCTTTGCACGGCATAATAATAAAGCAGAATACCGGCACCAATCAGGAAAGGGATCAGGGCCATGTGTTTGCCGGTCCAAGTTCCAAATACTAAATATTCATCAAAGTGGAAAAACTCGCTGATCATCCAATATCCATTGGCGGTGATCCAGAAAGCTATGGCGAGATTATGGGCCAGTTCTGATTTGAATTGCCGGGTTCTCCAGGCGATAACAATGGCGATGGTAAGGGTGGGAACAAACATGGCCAGTCCCAGTTCGCGCCAGAGCATACACCAACTGATATCTTTTACCAGCCAGAACACAATATGCATATTTTCCATCCGGCGGTACTTAGCCGGGATGCTGTAAACAGTTTCAATGTTTGGGTCCATCCGTAAATATTATAACAAGGAAGTTAAGAAATGTTGCGGGAAAGAATGCGGGTAAACCGCTTTACATCTCCTTCAGGATGGAGGGGTTCTCCATGCACGAGGTAGCGGGTCAGTTGTTCGGCAAAGTAGGGGGCCAGTGAGCAACCCTTCGTACCCATACCGTTCAGGATCCCAATAGACGGATAACGGGGGTGCAATCCCACAAAGGGTCTGCGCTCCAATGTGGCCGGGCGAATGCTCGCAATATGATCCTGGATCGTATACGGGAGTTTTAGCCAATGCTGCAGCAGTTGTTCTCCTTTTTTCCTGAAATCATCAGAGGGAAGAGCGTCTTTAAATTCCCATTCATACGCAGCGCCCAGCCACCACTGATCCGGTTGTACCATGGGAACCAGTAACATTCCCTTTTTATAGATGCGGTCTTTGGACAAGCCAGGAATACTGACTAATAAAGCCTCGCCTTTATTTGGTGCGAAAGGAAGCAGTTGAAACCAGGGGTTTTGTGCACAAACGACCCCGTCACAGAAAATGATCTTACTGGCTTCGATGTCTTTATAACGGATATAATCTTTCTCCACGACCAGTTGTTCCAGGTCCAGTTTCTCATCCCGCAATAAACCCTCCGCAGCCAGTTTGTTCCGCCAGGCAGGTATGATCGTTTCCAGATGTGCCGTGTACACGGGTTTTATTTCACCGCAGCCAAATTCATAATTAAACAGGGGCCGGAACTGGTTGGGGTCTTCCGGTTCTGAAACATATTCCCCCTTTTCTTCCACCCGTTTGATAAAACTTTCCCGCATCTGGGGACTTGGGAAAAAATCGGTCACATTTTTTTGAGAGATGGCATTGATGCCTAATTGTTTTCCCAGTTGAGTATACTCTTCCCATACATAAGGCAACAGCATTTCGATCATCCAGGTACTCACATGTCGTCTGCCGGTTACTGGATTAATAATACCCGCTGCTAACCGGGAAGGGGCGTTGGGATTATTATCATCCATCACCAGGAAGGACTTATTTTCCCTTAACAGGAAATAAGATAGCCAGGTACCGGAAATACCCTGGCCGATGAGGAGATAATCAACTTTCATGGGGCAAATGTAACTTACCAAAGAACATTATACTAATTCTTCAACAGCGAAGGATGAATTTTCCATCAGTTTTACTTTGTAAAAATCTTGCACCGGCCAGCCGTGCAGGATCGACAGCAGAACTTTGATCAGGTACCCGTGTGAAACCAGCACGATGGTTTCGTCTCTGTGCTTATTTTTAATTTCTTCTACAAACTCATTGAGCCGCGTCGCCATGGATGCGGCCGTTTCCATGCCTTCATATATATCAGCTTCTGAATAGGGGACCGGGTACGGCTTTTCCTGTAGTATTCCAAGATGACGTTCCATCAAACGATGATCCATGATTAAATGGGTATGCGGATTATATCGCTGTATGGTTTCTGCCGTTTGCACGGCACGGCCGAGCGGACTGCTGTAGATACTATTAAAAAAATGCTGCTGAAGTTCCCTTCCGAGTTGTTCATTCGCCGCTTTGCCTTCGGCAGATAATGTTCCATCTGTTTGTCCCTGTGCGATATTGGTGGCGTTCTCGAGAGTGACTCCGTGGCGTACAATGATAAGAAGCATGAGAGGGGTTTATGAGGTTTATGGGGTTTATAGAGTTTATGAGGTGTATAGGGTTTATAAGGTTTATGAGGTTTATAGAGTGTTCGATAAACTTTATAAACCCTATAAACTCTACTTTCAACCTCTTTCTTGTTTCGGCCCACAAAAACCTTATAAACTATTCTAAACTGATCCTGATTCCTTCCGAATGCGCTCTGAACTCCGGCGCATACATTCACTGGCTCTTGGTGACTCCATTGCTTAAACTCCAGGCCTGGGTGGCTGAACGT
>CAZYTV010000281.1:0-5600 GCA_964650455.1 uncultured Chitinophaga sp.
AAAGCGTTTCCTCGAAGCTACTTACCTGGCCGGGAATGATGAAGAAGATACCTATAAAGGGCTTTACCCGGTGGAGGGTAAAGGATTTATTTCAAATATGCCCAGCCGGGAAGATAAAGACTATACTTTCCAGGTTGATTATTTCAGTACTGAAAAAAGAAAGCAATGGTCTTATACACCTACGGAAGCTGCAAAGCGGTCAGCGGGAGATTACCTGGGTACCCACAATGGGGTCGTCTATTTTGAAGTGCTGAAGTTCAACAGCCTGATGGATCAGAAACCAGATTCTTATATCCTGGGACTGGACCTCGAAACCGGGCGTAAACTTTTTGAAAAGCCGACCGATTCCAAATACCGCTTCTATCCGGCTACATTGTCTGTGTTGAACGGACAAGCTTACCTCTATGGTGAATATTTTGATCTGAATGCCAATATGATGAAGGATAAGTCTCAGGGCTTTGCTTTCTGGGGTATTGATGAGAAAGGAAAAATCACTTCTGAAAAATACAATTCATGGGAATTACAACTTGGAAAATTCATGAATGTGACTTCCGGTGGTAAGATCGAGGATTTTGGATTTATGTACCTGCACCAGATTGTACAGACTGCTGACGGCTCCATTTATGCGATCGGGGAGGGCTATAAGAAAGCTGCCAGTGCCCTGGGGATTGCCAGTAAAATTCTCTCCGGGGGGAGAGGGAGTGGTATCAGTACGGTAAAGATCAAGGTAACGGATATGGCGTTGATCCAGTTTGACAAGGATTTTAATGTAAAAGGGATGAAGATCTATCCCAAAAATTCAAATAGTGTGGAACTGGAGGGGGGTATGGAATTCGTCAGTACCATATTGCTGGGCAAAATGATCAAGTACAATTATGGAGGATTTGATTACCGTTATTTACAGACCAATGCGGATCTTTCTTCCTTCAGTGTATGCTACAGTGATTACGAAAGATCTAAAGAGTACAAGGGAGGCGTGTTTAAATCCATCACGTATACAGAAGGGAAAGTGACCGAAGACCGGATCAATACCAAATCAGCGGCAACGATCAGCTGGGTACTTCCCGGCAAACAGGGCCAGGTGTTGCTGATTGATTATTACCGGAAAGATAAAAGACTGGAAGCCCATTTTGAGAAACTGAATTAATAAACGTTCCTGTTGTTTACTTGCGAATTCCCCGGACGCCATTTTAAGGATGGATCCGGGGAATTTTAATAGGACCCGGAAAGTACTTTTTTCGGGTTTAGATCATTTTCAGTCCGGATATGAAATAAATCTTCATCATTAATTTCTATCTGGCTATCTGTTTTATCTATAAGATCAGTGAGGTTGACTAAACAAATGTTTTATAATATATTGAAATACAACAACTTAATGAATTTGTCCCTTACTATTTTGCACACTTAATTTTGCAGTAGTAAGCAGGCTGTTTTTGAACAGGTTATAACTCCTTTTCCGGGATATCGCAATGTTGTATCATTGCCTGCATTATAAATAGTATCTATTACTTTTTAACTATTATTACTAACATCTATAATTCTTAACAATGGAAAACAATACAACTCAAAGCAGTGCCGGTAAATGTCCCTTTACCGGTCATGGTGCAAAACAAACGGCCGGCAGTGGTTTCAGCAACCGTGACTGGTGGCCGAATCAGTTAAAATTAAACATCCTTCGTCAGCGATCCTCGTTGTCGAATCCAATGGATGAGTCGTTTAATTATGCATCTGAATTCAAGTCGCTCGATCTGGATGCTGTTAAAAAAGATATTGTTGATCTGATGACAACCTCACAGGAATGGTGGCCGGCAGACTGGGGTCATTATGGTCCCTTCTTTATTCGGATGGCCTGGCACAGCGCCGGTACCTACCGTATTCATGATGGTCGCGGTGGTGGAGGCAACGGTTCACAACGATTTGCGCCGCTGAACAGCTGGCCGGATAATGTCAACCTTGACAAAGCCCGTTTACTGCTCTGGCCCGTAAAACAAAAATATGGCCGGAAACTTTCATGGGCCGATCTGATGATCCTGGCCGGTAACTGTGCCCTTGAATCAATGGGTTTTAAAACTTTTGGTTTCGCCGGCGGACGTGAAGATATCTGGGAACCTGAGCAGGATATTTACTGGGGTTCTGAAACAGAGTGGCTGGGTGACAAACGTTATACCGGTGACCGCGAACTGGAAAATCCCCTGGGGGCTGTGCAGATGGGACTGATCTATGTAAATCCGGAAGGACCCAACGGAAATCCTGATCCCATTGCAGCGGCCCGCGACATCCGGGAAACATTTGCCCGGATGGCAATGAATGATGAAGAAACAGTAGCACTGATTGCCGGTGGTCACACGTTCGGTAAAACCCATGGTGCAGCCGATCCGACAAAATATGTAGGCCGTGAACCGGCAGCAGCAGGAATAGAAGAGCAGGGCCTTGGCTGGAAGAACAGTTTCGGAAGCGGCAATGGAGTCAATACCATCAGCAGTGGCCTCGAAGGCGCCTGGACCACCACGCCTACAAAGTGGAGCAATAACTTTTTCTGGAACCTGTTCGGTTACGAATGGGAACTTACCAAGAGTCCGGCCGGTGCACAGCAATGGATTCCCAAGCATGGCATGGGTGCCGATACGGTTCCGGATGCGCATGATCCATCAAAGCGCCATACACCGGTGATGCTGACCACTGACCTGGCCCTGCGTTTTGATCCCGCGTATGAAAAAATTTCAAAACGTTTCCTGGATAACCCGGATCAGTTTGCGGATGCATTTGCCCGTGCCTGGTTCAAGCTGACACACCGTGATATGGGACCCCGTTCCCGTTATCTCGGCAAGGAAGTACCTGCTGAAGAATTGATCTGGCAGGATCCGGTTCCCGCTGTTGACCATGATCTGATTAATGATGCTGATGTTGCTGCTTTAAAAGCAAAACTTCTTGCCTCCGGACTGTCAGTGTCCGAACTGGTATCAACGGCCTGGGCTTCTGCTTCCACATTCCGTGGTTCTGATAAGCGTGGCGGCGCCAATGGAGCCCGCATCCGCATGGCTCCACAGAAATACTGGGAGGTAAACAACCCGGCGCAATTGTCGAAAGTGCTGGATAAGCTGGAAGGAATAAAGACGGCATTCAACAGTGCTTCCGGTAGTAAAAAAATATCATTGGCTGACTTGATTGTACTCGGTGGTGCTGCCGCCATTGAGCAGGCTGCAAAGAATACCGGTCATACGGTCAACGTACCGTTTACCCCCGGCCGTACAGATGCCACACAGGAGCAAACCGATGTTGAATCATTTGCCGTACTTGAACCCAATGCCGATGGTTTCCGTAACTATGTGAAGAAACGCCATGCGGCTGTCTCAGAAGAATGGCTGATTGATAAAGCACAATTGCTGACACTGACCGCTCCTGAAATGACGGTGCTCATTGGTGGTATGCGTGTGCTGAATACTAACTACGATCAGTCGAAACATGGTGTATTTACCAATAAAGTGGGAGTACTCAGTAATGACTTCTTTGTCAACCTGATTGATTTTGGCACCACCTGGAAAGCGGTTTCCGATGCCAATGAGGTATTTGAAGGACGTGACCGTAAGACGGGTGAAATCAAGTGGACTGCTACCCGGGCTGATCTCATCTTTGGTTCCAATTCAGAATTAAGGGCACTGGCAGAAGTATATGCGAGTGCAGATGCCAAAGAGAAGTTTGTTAAAGACTTTGTGGCAGCCTGGGCCAAGGTGATGAATCTGGGCAGGTATGAGCTGGCGTAGGAGAGAGTGGTGAGTGGTGGAGTTCAAAGAATGATGGTCATCCCGAAGCGTAGCAAGGGAACAAAATAGGGATGGTGGTCTTAGGGCCACCATTTTTTTATTTGTGGATATTGCTGCTGTAAAGGCCGGATATCTCCAAACTGGCAAGCAAGCTTTGTGATGTGACTGGATTACTGTCGTGATCCTTTTTAGTTGGTCTTTCCAAAAGCCCCCAACTGTCGTTGAGGGCCTTGTGCCCGGGATCGGAATCGAACCGATACAGCATTGCTGGCGGCAGGTACTTCCTGCAGGCACCAGGTAAAAGATGGTACAGGGAAGAAAGCTGTACATCCGGTAGAACTTCTTTTTGATGCATGGGATGTGAAAATTAAACTTTAGCTGATCATTTTACTTAGTATGTATTAATACCTGAACGGGTTAATCCTTCAGGTATTTTGTGACAGGCTTCGTTCCGATTGGCCATACATAGCGTTTCAGCATATCCAGGCCTTTTGCCGGGATATTTCTATCCGGGTGGAATAAGCAGGGGCCAACTGCCGTTACTGTATCGGATGAGGACATACGCATATACAATGAATGTATGAATGGTGGTGGGCTGGTGATTGTATTAACTTAGCACCCGTACAGTAAACACCAACCATCCAGGTGAAAGATGATCCGCTTTATTTATACAAGAGTTACCTGAAATTTCCTGAAGTGGTGTAACATACCTTATCATTGATCCGGTGGAAAATTTCCCCGTTAATCTTTCGGAGCCGGCGCAACTTTCTTCTATCCAGCAATTGCCCTTCACGGTCGAAATACTGCGGTTGCGTGAAATAGGTGAGTATATAGTATCTTTTAGCCGACAACGGTGGGGTTAGCAATACTGGTTTTACTGACAGAAAGATCAATGAATTCTTTTTTTCATCAGTATAGTATTCATAGGTTTTAATCCAGGTGCACCGGATGGCCTGCATTTGCCGGATAAGGTTGGTTATTTTACCTGCATCCAGGTGGTATTTGGTAAGTGTATCAGTTAAACGGGATTCATTCACGCCGAATTCATAAATATAGTTAAGGGTGTCAGTAATGATCTGGAGCGATATGATCTGGTACTTTTTATCGCTGAAACCCGCTGTAAAGGGGCCTTTGAGGTATAATTCTTTATAACTGGCTTCAATCCGGTCAAGCGTCGCTGCATGCTGATAATAATAGTTCGCGGTGAATTTTTCAGGGGAACAGGAGGTAAGCAGACTTACGCATGCGGTCAACAGTATCGTATGGAGTCGTTTATTGGGCATCCGGTTCTTTTTTAGTACAATAAGTAATGCCGAATACGATTCGTTTAAAAAAAGAAGGGGATACCTGTAGCAGGGTTTTACTGCCGTAATCCCAGTAAACCATTGTGATCACCCCATCCTTCAACTGCAGCTGCTCAGCCACAATATAGTGCGTGGGCAGTCCAAGTTTAATGGTGGTATGGTTTTTTTTACGCATCATCCTGTTGTTGATAAACAGGACGACTGTACCGCTTTTCATTCTTTCGCTGATATAGGTATACAGGTCACCGATACGCGGGCGAAACAGGTCAGCTCCCCTGGCGTGCACATAATAGTGTATAAGGCTTCTTACCATACGGTTAAACTTGGCATAATTGACTGAAGCCCATAATTTATCTTCATCATCGGGATCATAGTTCCTGTTCAGGAAGTTCAGGTAACCTTTGAAGCGGTCTGCCAGGCACAGGTACCACATTTGTTCGGCCGGCCGGATATCCAGTCTCCCTTTGAACTGGAGCGAGCCGGCTGCTTTCCTGATAGCGGCGGTAGGATGAAATTGTGTTTTCCCGAGACTTCC
>CAZYTV010000282.1:0-5574 GCA_964650455.1 uncultured Chitinophaga sp.
TGGTTAATAATGCCGGTTTGTTTGAACCCGGGAGCGTTCACAACGAAGCGGATGGATTACTCGAAAGCCAGCTACAGGTAAACTTATTCAGTGCATACCACCTGACCCGCACTTTACTTCCGGCCATGATGAGCCGTAAACAGGGCCATATCTTCAATATGTGTTCCATTGCATCCCTGCATGCCTATGCCAATGGAGGAGCTTATAGTATCAGTAAGTTCGCCCTGTATGGGTTTAGCAAAAACCTGCGGGAAGAACTCAAACCCCACGGGATTAAAGTAACTTCCGTTCATCCCGGTGCCGTACTGACGGACTCCTGGGGCAATTACGATAATTCATCCCGTCGTATTATGGAAGCTTCCGATATTGCCCAAATGCTGTGGGCCTCAGCCTCCTTGTCCCCGCAGGCTTGTGTGGAGGATATTGTTATCCGCCCTCAGTTGGGGGATCTGTAAAGACCTGATCCGGGCCGTTTAACCATTTTTTTGGTTTTTAATTGGAATGCGGGCTTTACTTTTAGCCTGCTTTCATGAAGAGAACCACCGCTATACTTTTCCTTTTACTGATTACGTTCACGGGATCTGCCCAGATTGTTTTTAAAACAATTGCGCCCACCAAACCCATACTGGCGGGTGAATCTTTTCGCATACAGTATTATGTGGAAGGAGCGCCTGTCCATGAACTGACCCCTCCCGATTTTACACCCTTTCGCCTGCTGGAAGGCCCCGATATTTATCCTGGTCATACGCCGGGGAAAGGACTGCTGTCCAAAAACTATATCTATACACTGATAGCACCACAGCCGGGAGATTACCGGATACCCGGTGCCAGGCTGCGTACCGGCAACAGGATCATGCAAAGCAGTACCGCCCGGATAAAAGTGATGGCGAATGATAAAACTGCCGGTGCAACAGGTAATGAAAATAATGAACCAACCGGTTATTATCTGCGTCCCGGGGAAAACGTGCAGGATAAAATCAGGCAAAACCTGTTTTTAAAAGTAACCGTGGATAAGCAATCCTGTTATGTAGGCGAACCGGTGCAGGTAACGTATAAACTTTATTCAAGACTGGAGTCAAATTCGGATATTATCAAAAATCCAGGCTTTTATGGATTTACTGTTCATGATATGATCGGGTTGGCGGATCAGCACCTGGGGTCAGAAAAAATCAATGGAAAAGATTTTGATGTACATACGATCCGTAAAGTACAATTATACCCGTTACAGGCCGGGCGTTTTATCATTGATCCGATGGAAGTTAAAAACAGGGTGGAATTCTCCAGCCGTGATCAAAATCGTAAAACACAGCAACGGGTGGCTGAAGGAATCCTGGGGGAAGAAAAGGATGAACCCATGGGAGAGGGTACTGAAACGATAGAAAATGAAATGCGGACCGGGCCCCTGGTCATTGAGGTGAAGCCGCTTCCTGAAAAGAATAAGCCGGATGATTTTAATGCGGCCGTTGGCCGGTTTTCCTTAACAACCCGGTTGACGGAGAAGCAACTCGCCCGGAATGAAGAAGGATTCCTGATCGTAACCATAGAAGGGAAAGGAAACTTTGTTCAGCTTTCAGCACCGGTGATCGAATGGCCGGCCGGTATCGAAGGATTCGGTGCTGCAGTCAGCGACTCCCTGGATAAATTAAAAATTCCACTGGCCGGGAAACGGCAATTCCGATATGGATTTGTTTGCACCACCCCGGGCAGGTTTCAATTACCTGCTGTCCGGTTTTCATTTTTTGATACCGACAGTAACCGTTACCGCACACTGGTGAGTAAGCCGCTGCAGGTGGATATCAGTCAGCAGGAGAGAAAGGAAATCATGAAGGAAGAAAATCATATTTCCATTGATGCATTGAGTCAGCAGAAAAGCAGGATCGCTATCATTATTGTATTCCTGCTGGTTGCGGCAGTGCTGGCCTATTGGGCGCTGAAAAAGAAATTGGAACAACCGGTGCCTCTTCCGCTAAAGCCGGAGAAACCCCGTATTGATGAATGGCTGGTAATAGCAGCCGGACTTGTAGCGGTGGATCCTGCATTTTATTCAGAACTGAATCGTTCCATCCGGGCTTATTTTGACCGGGCGTTGGGTATTGCCGGAGCACCCATGAGTAAAGAAAACCTGTTTAATCGGTTGCGGGAAAAAGGAGCAGGCGAGGAGGAAGTGGCTGCCCTGGCGTACCTGTTGTCTTCCTGTGAAACAGGAATGTATACCCGGGTAAGTACCGGTGAAGATGATGCACAACTCCTGGAAACGACCAGGCAGTTGCTGGAAAAAATGAACGGGCTTTTATTCTGAGTATTTATAACCCACCCCTCTTACCGAATGAAAATACCTGGGGTTGCGGCTGTCTTCTTCAAAGTACTTACGGAAGTTTAATATGAAATTATCAATCGTGCGGGTGGTGGGATATACATTATACCCCCATACGGATTGCAGGATTTTTTCACGGGGTACCACTTCATTTTTATTTTCAATCAGCAGTTTCAGGAGCATGGTTTCTTTTTTGCTCAGTTGTATTTTTTCGCCGTTGAAACTGGTGGCTTCCTGGGCTTTGAAATCAACCTGGTTATGTCCAAATTCATAGCTGTCCCCAATGGTGGATTTGTCCTGCAGTTTTTTATTCTTATTAATCAGTTTATATACCCGGAGCAGGAGTTCTTCCAGGTTAAAAGGTTTGGTGAGATAATCATCCGCTCCTTTTTTCAATCCCAGTACCCGGTCAGCACTGCTGTTGCGGGCACTCAGGATCAGGACCGGTACTTCATTATTACTGAGCCGGATGGTTTCGGTAACGGTGATGCCATCCATTTCAGGAAGCATTACATCCAGGATGATCAGGTCAAAATATTCGTTGCTGACGGCTTTCAGTGCGGCGGCCCCGTCGAAGGCAGAGGTAACTTCATAGCCTTCCAGTTCCAGGTTCAGCTTTAAAGCTTCATGAAGGTTCTCTTCATCTTCCACCAGCAGGATGGATGTTTTTTTATCTCCGCTCATGTTTTAAAAATAACTGCAAAATTACAACCTGTGGGCAGATTGTTTGTCACCGTTATGTCGCCATTATGATCCAATGCAATCTTCCGGCAAAGGTACAGACCCAGGCCGGTTCCCTGCGCTTTCCGGGTGGATTCATTGCCGATCCGGTAAAATTTGGTGAAGACCCTTGTTTTTTCCTCATCCGGAATCCCGGGGCCCTCATCCATGATCTGCAGCCGGATCGATGCCGAAGCTTTACGCAGTACCGCTTTTATTTTTCCCTCTTTAGGAGAATATTTGATCGCGTTTTCCACCAGGTTATTGATGAGCATCTGTAACAACAGGGGATCACCCTTAAGATCGGCTTCCTCTTCGATCTGTTCTTCAAATACCCGTTCAGGGAATCGTTTACGGAAATCCCGGATACAGTCTTTCAGCAGGGTGGACAGATCGAGTTCTTCCATCGCCGAATGATAGCGGTCCGATTCCAGTTGGGAAGAGACCAGGATATTATTGGTCAGTAAATTCAGCCGGGTGGTTTCATCCAGTGTATTCCGGATCAGTTTTTTCTGCTTCTCCGGGTCGAGGGTATATTTCTGCAGGGTCTCCAGGTTGAGCCGCGCCACCGCGATCGGCGTTTTCAGTTCATGCGTGACGGCCATCATGAAATTTTGCTGTTGCTGCTGTAGTTTGAATTGTTTACGGATGGAGCGGTACACCATGATGGCCCCGATAACGATCAGGATCAGGAAGGTTACGCCTTCGGCAATATACTTCCGGGTATTCCGCTTTTCCTCCCGGGCAATGGATTGCATTTCACCGGCCAGTGTCAGCGTGGTCAGGGTTTCTGAACGGGCAGCCAGGTTTTCATATTGCTGCCGGGCAATTTCCTTACTTTGTTTTTCGAGGGAGATAAACCACCAGACCAGGGCAGCCAATACATAGAACAACAGGGTGCAGTAAATGAACGTTGTCCGTTTCAGTCTTTTTCGGCTCGCATCCGGCATGGGAGAGGTATTATTTCTTTTCGATCCGTATTCCGGCATTCAGGACATTATTTAACGGGTCCTGCCGCATGATCTGTTCAATACTGAATGTATACTCACCCGCTTTACGGAAATAAAAAGCTTTATCAGGGGCCCGGGGAGTAAGCGGAATCCGGTGTTCATAAATATCATCCATTCCACTGCCGAGCCAGCCGCTTTCATCCGTGGCCAGGCGGATATCATACGGAACTCCCTGCGCACTGTCCTGTCCGGGTCCACGGGCATACAGGTTCACATATATATTATTGAAACTGTAGCGGTCATTGTGCCGGATGATCAGGTAAACCATATAAGGAGAACTGGTGTCCTTAATGGTAAAACTGAATGATGGTTTAAAGGAGCTCTCCCAGCTATATCCCGGGATCACGGCTGTTTTTTCAAACAAATCGATCTGCGTGCAGGAAATACTTCCGAGCAGGAGGATAAGAAAGGCGAAGGACTGTAGGGGTTTCAAATAAACGGGTTTTTACAAAAATAAACAGAACGCATCTTTCAGAGGACATTCAATACCTGTTCTTTTGCTTTTTCCAGTTCATCTTTCATTTGCACCACGCATTTCTGGATGGTGGAATCATAGGCTTTGGAACCGGTGGTATTGATCTCCCGGCCGATTTCCTGGAGGATAAAGGAAAGCTTCTTTCCTTTTGAATCATCCGGATCAGCCAGCAGGTCCTTAAAATAGTCGAGGTGGTTTTTTAACCGTACCTGCTCTTCACTGATATCGATCTTTTCTATATAATAAATGAGTTCCTGCTCCAGGCGGTTGCCATCATAATTCTCTTTGCCCACATTTTCTTCCAGCAGGCGGGTAATGCCTTCCCGGATTTTTTGTTTGCGGAGCGGTTCCAGGCTGATCACTTCTTCCTGCAGTCGCCCGATATTACTGATTCGCACCAGCAGGTCATCCTCCAGCGATTTACCTTCATCCAGGCGATGGGTGTTCAGGTTGCCGATTGCGGATTCCAGTACCGTCTGGAACTGTTTCCATTCGGCATCGGTCAGGGTATCGCTGCTGGGAGTGATTACTTCCGGTAGCTTCACCAGGGTGCTCAGGATATTCGAAGGATCCAGGTTAAGAGCTTTGGATAATTCCGCCAGGGGCTGGTAATATGCTTTGGCCAGGTCTGTATTAATGGTAACCGGTTTGGCAGTACCGGTATCTTTCAGGCTGATCATGCAATCCACACTGCCACGTCCCAGTTTCTCCGATAAAAGCCGGCGTATATCAAATTCAAAAGGTTTCAGAAAAGCAGGGATCTTCAGCTGCAGTTCAAATTGTTTGCCATTCAGTGATTTGATGTCTACCAGGAAAGTCTTGTCAGCAACATTCTTTTCTGCTCTTCCAAAACCAGTCATTGATTTAAGCATGGAACGGGATTTTTGATTCCGGTAAAGGTATTTTTTATTATTGATTAAACAGCCGGGTAAATAAGCGGCACTTCTTGTATTTCAATAAGTGTATGAGAAAGTCAGCAACTTTTTACCGGGGGTTGTTTATTGATACTTGCTGATACAGGTACAAAAAAAACCCCTCCGTAGTAAGCGGAGGGA
>CAZYTV010000283.1:0-3957 GCA_964650455.1 uncultured Chitinophaga sp.
CTCATTGTCCTGCCAGATGGTGTTATACCCGGCATCGGCCATCACCTTGTAGATCAGGCTGTCGGTGGTCAGGGCAATATCATCCACATCTTCGGTTTCGTTATAGAAAACTGCCCGGGCATCCCGCTGCCGGATACCTCCGGGTACATAACTTTTGATCGAAAAAAGATCATTGGTGTTATTATGCAGGGCAATGACACATTTTGCAGTGTCGGGAATCAGCGCTAAAAGCCGGCCGGCAAATTTTTCTATTTCCAGTACTGCTTTTAAGCTGTAGTTACGGTTATCTCTCAGCGTCTGCCCGATACCGATCCGGGAATAGATTCTGTTGGGATCAAATCCATATAAGACCCCATTGAGCCGGAACTTAATTACCCGCTGCTTGAAATTCTCCACGCGGATCAGCGTGCCACCGGTCATTTCCAGAACAGGTACCGCACCCAGCACCGCGGTGCCTTCATTATCATGCATATTAATACAGTAGATACCGTTCGGCTCACCGTATTGAATCACTTTTATTACAACGGTACGATTGCCCAATGTATGAGCAATGCTCCGGGTCTCCGGTAAATATTTAGGAGTGGTTACAGCAGTATTTTGAGTGCCGGTTTGTGCCTGCAGTACTAATCCAGACAGCAGGAAAAAAGCAAGGGTAAGGGTAAACAGGTTCAGTTTAAACATTAGGATAAAGATAATGCGGGAATGGGAGATTTTTATACCGGGAAAAGGGTATTTAAGAGCCCTCTTTCGCTACACCTTTGCTAAAGCTACGGTGTACAAAGAAGCTTCGGTGCATCAATCGGCGGAGGCAGTACTGGGATGCAGACTGCCAACTGCAGACTGACTTAACTAAGCTCTTCCTTCATCTTCTGCATCACTTCCTTCTCAATCATCTGCTGTGCGAGGTGAATCATATTCATAAAGGCCGTGGCGCCGGAGATACCATGACCGATAATCACCGGTTTAGCAACTCCCAGGACCGGAGTACCTCCATAAATTTCAAAATTAAAACGATCGAAATAGGGATTGTGCAGCTTTTGTGCCTGGGCAATTTCGTAAAGAGATTCCGCGAGTTTGAGAATGATATTGCCGGTGAATCCTTCACAAACCATGACATCGGCTTTGTCTGTCAGCACATCACGTCCTTCGATATTACCAATAAAATCAATGTGTTTGTTTTCCTTGAGGAGGGGATAAGTAGCCTGGGCGAGCAGATTGCCTTTGCCTTCTTCTTCACCCACATTCATTAGTCCGACCTTGGGTTTTTCGATGCCCAGGATCAGTTGTGCATATACAGAACCCATGATGGCAAACTGGTTCAGTTGCTCGGGTTTGCAGTCGGCATTAAGTCCTACATCGAGCAAAAGTCCGGTACCACCATTCATACGAGGGATGATAGTGGAAATGGTGGGGCGGATCACTCCTTCAATGGCCTTGATGCTGAAAAGAGCACCGACCAGCATAGCCCCGGTATTACCGGCACTGATAAAGGCATCCATTTTTCCGGAGGCCAGCAGGTGAAAACCAATGGCAATGGAGGATTTTTGTTTTTCTTTCAGTGCCTTTGTGGGATGTTCATGCATATCGATCACCTGTTCGGCATGAATTACCCGGATATGAGGGGAAGAAACCTGGTGTTCGGCCAGCAGCGATTCGATCCGGGGCTGGTCACCAATCAGGTAAAGTTCTACGGGAACAGTATGACCGGATAAGTACAAAGCAATGCCTTTCACCGCTTCGAGCGGGGCATAATCGCCACCCATCATGTCGATACCGATCTTCATAGCAGGAAAATTACAAAAATGACAAATTCCAAATGCCATCCCTGTTTAGGAAACGGATTTGGAATTAAACGGTTACCCGGAAAAATTACTGTGCCCTGAGCGGTGCTTTTTCAGCTACCACTTTGCCTTTGTAATACAACTTACCTTCACTTACGTGTGCACGGTGACGGGGGTGAATTTCACCAGTTGTTGTATCAGTGGTCAGTGTGGCAGCGGTTGCTTTGTAGTGCGTTCTGCGCTTGGCACTTCTTTGCTGACTATGTCTGCGTTTCGGATTTGGCATAACTCAATTATTAAAACGTTAATCTAAATCTTTAAATTTTTCCAGTCCTTTCCAGATTGGATTTTCTTTTATCTCTTTGGCTTCTTCAGCTTCCAGTTTTTTCAGCATTTCAAGGGCGGCCTTATTGCAATAGGGACCATCCATTTTTTCAAAATCACAGGTCTTCTGCATCGGCAGGCTGAGGTTGATGAACTCATAAATCCAGGCAGCCACATCAATATGGCTTTCTCCCCGGCTGATATAATACACATCCGGGTCTTCTTCCTGGTCGTTCATCAGTTCAGGCTCATCGACCATTTTAACCGTGATATTGAACTCATCCCATAAATTCAGGGGAAGTTCATTATTGCAACGGTCGCAGGTTACTTCCAGGCTGCCGCCAATCTCGAACCTGAGCAGCATAAAACTGCTTTTTTTATCGAGCTGCAGTTTTACATTAGCCTTACAGGTCCGGAAGTCCTGTTGTTGAAATGCTTCAAAGAACTGATCATTGATCTCATAGTCGTACTCATGTACCCCGGGCTTTAATCCCACAAAAGCTATCTCAAACTCCCGCCGCCGGCTCATTGGTCAACTTTTTAAAAGAGTGTGCAAAGGTAAGGGATTATTTGCAAAGTTAGTGGCAGTTTTTCGATTATTTTTGCCCCTGACCAGGGTGATAATCCCCTGATTTTGAAAGTACTTAAAATTTGAGGGTTTGCAAAAGTTGCTGACCAGAATATTTAGCCGTATTATGAAAAGCTGGAGCTGGGTGCTCCTGATCCTGCTGACCATCGGTATCAAATGGGCTTCCTGGTACCCCGACTGGGTGGAAAAAAACTATAGCCTGGGCGTTTATCCCTGGATATCAAAGGCTCAGCGTTACCTGTTCGGCTGGATTCCCTTTAGTATCGGAGACCTGTTTTATGCCTTCCTGGTGCTGGTGGTGCTGTTCCAGACCTGGAAATTCCTGCGGCTGCTGATCCGTAAAAAACTGACCAGGAAATTTTTTGTGGAGGCCCTGCAACAGGGTATTTTTTTCGTACTATTTATATACGTCTTCTTTAACCTGTTTTGGGGTCTCAATTATAACCGCAAAGGGGTGGCCGAGCAGTTGGGTTTACAGTTAAACAGCTATTCGAGGGATGACCTGGATACGCTGACGGCAACCCTGCAGACTAATCTGAATCATTATGCGGCCTTTGTTTCCGGGTCACAGCGGGATACATTCAACCGGAAACGTAATTTATTTAATAGTGCCAAAGAAGCCTACGAACAGGCTTCCGTCACGTATCCTTTCCTGGCCTATTCTCCTAAATCGGTGAAACCTTCCATTTTCAGTTACCTGGGAAATTATCTTGGTTTCCAGGGATATTATAATCCCTTTACCGGAGAAGGGCAGGTCAATACCACCATTCCCCGGTTCCTGGAGCCCTTTGTTACTACTCATGAAATTGCTCACCAGGTTGGTTATGCCCGTGAAAATGAAGCCAATTTTGTGGCTTTCCTGGCCTGCCGTAATTATGAATCGCCAGCCTTCCGGTATTCCATGTACTTCGATATGTATCTCTATGCCGTAGGTGAATTATCACGCCGTGATTCGGTTCAGGCACGCCATTACCAGGAAACCATTCATCCGCAGGTAAAAAAGGATCAGCAGGAATACCGCGATTTCCTGAAAAGACACCGGAACCCGGTAGAAGAACTGGTGATGTGGGGCTATGGCCATTTTCTGCGGGCCAATAACCAGCCGGCCGGAAAAAGAAGTTATAATGAAGTGGTGGCGTGGCTGATTGCTTATTATAAGAAGTATGGGAAGGAGAGACTGTGAGGGAGAGTTTGGGGTTTAGATACTGTTTTCTTAGATCTGATAGTTATGAAAAGGTGAAAATATTTATTTCCGGGCTGATG
>CAZYTV010000283.1:3967-5534 GCA_964650455.1 uncultured Chitinophaga sp.
TTCCGGGCGTATGGTAATTCAGAAGGTTTAGATTCAGCTTAATTAAAAATATTTGTTCTTATAAGGTGGTATTTGTTTTTTGCCTGGCATTAGTTAGTATATATAGTTGATAACCGCTTTCCTGGTACAGGGCTGTTCCTGCCGACTGCCCACTGAATTGAACAAATACCCGATTTGATTGTTAATATTAAATGTCTTCCATTGTAAAACTACTGATTGCAATTGCCATCCCTTTACTGGTGGGTGGCATCAGCGGATATTTTACAGTTACCGGCGTGGAAGGCTGGTACCAGACTATTCAGAAACCTTCATGGAATCCACCTGCCTGGATATTCGGACCAGTGTGGACCACATTATATATTATGATGGGGATTGCCCTTTGGCTGGTATGGAAAGAAGATACAAGCAGGGAACTGAAGCTCATCGCGGTTTTCTTATTCGCTGCACAACTACTCCTCAATTTTTTCTGGTCGCTGATTTTTTTCAAACTTCATCAACCCGGATGGGCTTTTGCAGAACTGCTCGTCCTGTGGGGGGCCATTCTGGCTACCATCTTTGCTTTCGCACAAGTCAATAAAACCGCAGCCTGGCTGTTGGAGCCTTATATAGCCTGGGTTTCTTTTGCGGGGATTCTGAATTATACTATCTGGAGACTGAATTAGTGAAAGGAGAGAAGCAAGAGGCGAGAAGTAAGAAGCGAGAAGGAAAATTCTGTAAAACAAGATTGTTTGTTTTGTGAAGTTCAAATTTGCAGGTTGTGAAATGACATATAAACCCTCCTTTTAAACACTTTCTGCTATAAGACGCTATAAACTTTCTAAACTCTTCTTTCAACCTCTTGCTACTGTAGTACTCCTTCAACTCTTCTTAAATTTAAACGATTTCGCAATCTGCTCAAACTCCGCACCGGTAACCTCCATATCCGAATCATAGATCTGCTCCATGACCAGCATGGACTTATGATCATCCGTATACATAAATACTTTTACCTGGCCTTTTAGTACTCCCAGAATTTTTCCTTTGATCAGGATGCCTTTCCCTTTATAGTTACCCCATTCATAAAAATTCGTAATGGAGCTGGGTTTCTTAATCACTTCTTTGGTCATAGCTTCCTCCTGGGCTTTCAGCATCTCCTCCACATCTATCACGGCATCGAAGATCATAAACAAAATCGTGGCGCCCTCAGCAGGAGCGTCGAGACTAAACAGGGCATCAGGATCATAATCTTCGTCCTTCGTGTCAATGGTCCAGGTTTCGGGATATTTGAGACTGAAGCTGTCGCGTTCAATCGTTTTCATGTTTTGCGCACCTGCGGCAAGTGTAAACAGGGTAAATGCCAGGGTAAGGCGGATTATTTTATTCATAGATTAAAATTTATTCTTCCACATCATGCTTTCTACTGGTCTGTCGGGCTGATTGCTGTACTTCGAGTTCTTCTTCTGATTGTATTTTATTTCAATCTCACCGTCCACCGGGAAATAGATCAGTTGGCCGATCGGCATGCCCTTATACACTTTCACCGGTTGCTTTACTGAAATCCCCAGGGTCCAGTTGCCGCAGAAACCGA
>CAZYTV010000284.1:0-5386 GCA_964650455.1 uncultured Chitinophaga sp.
CCCCGTACTTGTCATAACGTATGCTGTAATTCCTGACACGGTACAGCTGAACTAAATTTAAATGGCATGCGTCACGGAGACAAAGTAAAAAATCTCGGCCGTAAGAAAGCACACAGGGAAGCCCTGCTGAGCAACCTGGCCTGTCAGCTGATCCAGCACAAAAGGATCGTCACCACCACCGCAAAAGCCAAAGCGCTGCGTGTATTTGTAGAGCCCATTATCACCAAGGGTAAGGATAACACCACGCACCAGCGTCGGGTGGTATTCAGCTACCTGCAGGATAAAGAAGCAGTGAAAGAACTGTTCGGTGCTGTGGCAGAAAAAGTAGCCGGCCGTCCAGGTGGTTACACCCGTATTATCAAGTTAGGATTCCGTCCCGGCGATAATGCTGATACAGCGATGATCGAACTGGTGGATTTCAACGAGATCTATGGTAAGGGAAAAGGCGAAGTGAAAACAGCTGCCAAGAAAACCCGTCGTTCAGGTGCAGCTAAGAAAAAAGCTGATGCCGCGAATACGGAAGCGCCCGCAACAGAAGAAAAAGCCGCTGAATAAGAAAAGCTAACATCTGTTTGATATGAATGCCTCCGGTTTACCGGGGGCATTTTTTTGTAATATATATAACCACGAAGGGCAAGTCTCCGGCAAATGAAGTATTTTCATGTCCCTGCTTGCACTATGTTTTTTTGAAACTTTTTAAACCAACATCATGGATCACCCTTCCGGCAGGGCCTTACTGCAATTCCGCAATGAAGTAGGAGTACGCTTCCAGCTGTATAACAGTTTATTTACCTCACTGCCGTTTCACCGCATTGAGAAAACGGGTATCCTTTTATCCCTGCTCTCCAACAATTGTGAGGAAGGGTATAAAAAGAAATTAAGCCCATCTACAATCGTTCAGGAGTTCTTCGATAAGCAGACCACCTATTCCAAGCCGGATGAACGCAATGACCTGCTCTTCCGTTTTGTACAGTATATCGAGCGGCAGGTGGTGCTGTTTGATGCGCTGGAGGATGCAGCCTTCCGTTCGGTGCATGATATCAATGGGGTAGGTACACTAAAACACCTGGAATCTGAAGTGCTCCAGGGGAAAAAGGAAGATGAACTGGCGGCCAAACTGGATGATTTTGCAATCCGTCTTGTACTGACCGCTCACCCTACTCAATTCTACCCAGGTCCTGTGCTGGGTATCATTAATGACCTGGCAAAAGCTCTGGCTGACAATAATACGAACCTGATCAATACCTACCTGCAACAACTGGGTAAGACGCCATTCTTTAAAAAGAAAAAGCCCACGCCTTACGATGAAGCCGTCAGCCTGATCTGGTACCTGGAGAATGTATTTTACCCGGCTGCCGGGCGGATCATTTCTTCCATGAAGAGTCAGTTTCCAGATGCCATGCATAACGATAACCCGGTCATCCGGATGGGCTTCTGGCCCGGGGGCGACCGCGATGGCAATCCTTTTGTGACCAGTGATATTACCCTGCAGGTGGCCAATGCACTTCGTGGGGGAATTATCAAATGCTATTACATGGATGTACGCCGGCTGCGCCGCCGCCTCACTTTTGAAGGAGTGGATGTGTTGTTGCAGGAACTGGAAAGTAAGTTATACAGCAACCTTTTTATCCCGGGGTATAAAACCAATCTCAGTAAAGAAGAGATCCTGGGTACCTTGCAACAGGTCCGTGATATCATCATTCACCAGCACAACGGATTGTTTCTGCACATGGTGAGCAACCTGATTAATAAAATCGGGGTGTTCGGATTGCATTTTGCTTCGCTGGATATCCGTCAGGACAGTTCAGTACATGGAAAATTTTACCAGGAACTGGCCGAAAAGACAAACGCATTACCTCAGGGCTACCTGTCAATGAGTGATGAGGAAAAAATAAATGCACTGGCTTCATTGGTGTCACAGGAGACAGGGGCGGCATTATCCGATCCGATACTGGTCGATACAGTACAGTCCGTTGCTGCTATCCGTGATATCCAGCAATACAATGGGGCGGAGGGCTGTAACCGGTATATTATCAGTCAGTGCAACAGTGCCCTGAATGCAATGGAAGTATACGGATTATTCCTGCTGGCCGGCTGGAGTCAGGAAGAAATGAATGTGGACATTGTCCCATTATTTGAAACCATTGAAGACCTCCGGCATGCCGCCGGCGTAATGAAAACACTGTATAGTCACCCCGTATACAAGTCGCATTTAAAACGGCGGGGGAACCATCAGACGATCATGCTTGGTTTTTCTGATGGTACCAAGGATGGTGGTTACCTGATGGCGAACTGGTGTATCTATAAAGCAAAAGAAGAGCTCACCCGTATCAGCCGGGAGCATGAAATCGATGTGGTATTCTTTGATGGACGGGGCGGACCTCCATCCCGTGGCGGTGGTAAGACGCATAAGTTTTACGCATCCATGGGACATAATATTTCCAATAAGGAAATTCAGTTGACCATACAGGGGCAGACCGTAAGTTCCAATTTTGGCACTATTGATGCGGCCCAGTTCAATATTGAGCAATTACTAAACGCGGGAATTACGAACGATCTTTTCAATAACCGCGATACAACGTTTACCGAGTCCGAAGAAGACCTGTTGCAGGAACTGGCGCAGGAAGGATTCAATGCATATAAGGCCCTGAAAGACCATCCATATCTCGCCGATTATTTATTGCAGGTAAGTCCGCTGCGCTTTTACAGCGAGACCAATATTGGCAGCCGTCCGGCCAAGAGAGGAGCCGCATCCGGTCTTTCTTTAAAAGACCTCCGGGCCATTCCTTTTGCCGGTTCCTGGAGCCAGTTGAAGCAGAATGTAACTGGCTATTTCGGAGTAGGTTCGGCTTTAAAGTCCATGGAGCAAAAAGGAAAACTCCTGCAGTTGCAGAAACTGTATCACCAGTCGCTTTTCTTCCGCACACTGCTTGACAACTGTGAGATGGCCATGATGAAGTCTTTCTTCCCGCTGACGGCCTTCCTGGCCCAGCACAAGCAGTTTGGGGAGATCTGGCAGATGATATATGATGAATATGAACTGACCAAACAATACCTTTTCAAGATTACCGGCAACAATGAGCTGATGGCGGATTACCCGGTGGAACAGGCGTCGATTCAGATGCGGGAACGGATTGTTTTACCACTGGTGACCATACAGCAGTATGCATTGACCCGGATCCGGGAACTGGATGAACAGGGGGCACCGGCGCAGATGAAAGAGACTTATGAGAAACTGGCCATGCGGTGCTCATTCGGGATCATTAATGCGGGAAGGAATTCGGCATAAAATATAAAAAGAGGGCTGCTAACGGTTATTTTTGCACTTTAATTTACCATTATGAGTAAAGTCAAAGTAGGCTTGGTGCAGATGACCTGTACCAATGATAAGCAAGCCAACCTGGCTAAGGCGATCGAAGGCGTCAAGAAAGCTGCTGCGGATGGGGCGCAAATTATTTGCCTGCAGGAGTTGTTTACCTCCCTCTATTTCTGTGATGTGGAGGATTATGAGCATTTCAAACTGGCAGAACCTGTCCCGGGACCGTCTACTGAAACCCTGCAAAAAGTGGCCGGTGAATTGGGGGTGGTGATCATTGCTTCCCTGTTTGAAAAGAGAGCACAAGGTCTTTACCACAATACAACTGCCGTGATTGATGCCGACGGTTCCTACCTTGGTAAGTACCGCAAAATGCATATTCCGGATGATCCGGCTTATTACGAAAAATTCTATTTTACCCCGGGTGACCTGGGCTATAAAGTCTGGAAGACAAAATTCGCCACAATCGGTATCCTGATTTGCTGGGATCAGTGGTACCCGGAAGCAGCCCGTATCACTGCACTGATGGGGGCGGAGATCCTGTTTTATCCCACGGCGATCGGCTGGGCCACCGCGCAGGACGAAGCCACAAATACTGAACAGTATGGGGCCTGGCAGACGATCCAGCGTAGTCATGCCGTGGCCAATGGTGTGCATGTGGTGAGTGTGAACAGGGTAGGACTGGAACAGCATGGCGCTATGAAATTCTGGGGTGGGTCCTTTGTATCCAATCCTTTTGGAACCATACTTTATAAAGCATCTCATGACCAGGAAGAAATAAAAGTGCTGGAACTGGATTTGGCTAAGACAGATCAGTACAGGACGCACTGGCCGTTTATGCGGGACAGGAGGATAGATTCTTATCAACCTATTACCAAACGATTCATCGACGAAGACTAATGACACAACATACTCCGAAGGACCTGGGCTACTACTTCCCGGCTGAATTTGCACCTCATATGGCTACCTGGTTAAGCTGGCCACATAAGGAAGCTTCATGGCCCGGTAAGATTGAAACTATTTATCCTTCTTATGCAAAGTTTATTAAAGAACTTACGAAGGGAGAAAAGGTAAATATCAATGTGGCCAATGAAACCATGAAAGCTTTTGCCTTGGGTCATTTGCAAAAAGAAGGGGTTGATCAAAGTAAAGTGGAATTCTTTTTCCATCCTACGAATGATGCATGGTGCCGTGACCATGGCCCGGCCTTCCTGATCAATCCTGCGTTGGATATTAAAAAAGTGATCGTGGACTGGGACTATAATGCCTGGGGAAATAAGTATCCTCCTTACGACCTCGATGATGTGATTCCGACACTGATTGGGAAGCATTTCAATATTCCGGTGTATAATCCAGGTATCATTATGGAAGGGGGGTCAGTGGAGTTTAATGGTAATGGAACCGTGATGACCTCAACCGCCTGTTTACTCAATCCCAACCGCAACCCGCACCTGAACCAGGGACAAATTGAAAAATTTCTCTGTGACTACTATGGCATGGATCAGGTATTGTGGGTGGATGAGGGCATTGTAGGGGATGATACAGATGGACATATTGATGATACCGTAAGGTTTGTGAATGAGGATACCGTGATTACCGTGATTGAAGAGAATAAGAATGATGAGAACTATGAACTGTTGCAGCACAATCTCCGGCAGTTAACCGGCATGCGGTTACTGAACGGGAAGCAACTCAATATTATTGAACTGCCGATGCCCGAAGAACTGATCTATGAAGATCAGCGGCTGCCCTGTTCATACGCTAATTTTTATATTGCGAATAAATCAGTGATCGTTCCCACCTTCCGGTCTGACCGGGACGAGAAGGCCATGCAGATTATACAATCTGCTTTTCCTGAAAGAGAGGTCGTGGGAATCGATTCCACAGATATTATCTGGGGACTGGGAAGTTTCCATTGTTTGAGTCAGCAGGAACCCGCGGTGAGTACTGTTGGAGTTATCTCCTACAGTTGATGAGTATCGTTGGTCTTATCACCAACGGTCAGATGAGTGTTGTTGGAGATAACTCCAACAACAAAAAGCCCCCTGTGGAAACAGGGGGCGGCTAACG
>CAZYTV010000285.1:0-5354 GCA_964650455.1 uncultured Chitinophaga sp.
TGATTGGCAGCAATTCCACACTCACCCCGTAGGGGTGCTTTGTCGGTAGCCTCATGGCAGAGAAAGATGTACGTTTCACCCCGTAGGGGTGTTTTGTGATTTCCGTTGAAAGAAGATCATCTGAATCCGAGATAAAATGTTGTAAAAATGATCTATTCAGATGATCATTCACCCCGATGGGTGGGAGGGGTGTTTGTTTCCACATGTTAGTTACCGACAAAGCACCCCTGCAGGGAGGAAGTAGTGTTTCATTAAACCGTGCAATCTGGAATATTACCTCTATTTGGAATATTGGTGATTGGCAGCAATTCCACACTCACCCCGTAGGGGTGCTTTGTCGGTAGCCTCATAGCAGAGAAAGATGTCCGTTTCACCCCGTAGGGGAGTTTTGTGTTGCACCGGGATAGAAATTCATCTGTATCTGGATAAAATATTCAACAATCAATTCTCAGGAGGAAACGGCTCCCCCCTATGGCATGTTTTACACGTAATCGTATTCAGATACTCCGGCCTGGTTTCCTTATTAAAATAAAAATGATTTTTATTGATCTCCATCGTCATCCGCATCATTTCCCTGGCGTTTTCTTTCATGGGCTCGGCATCAGAACGATAATCCATATCGGTGCCGGGATAAACCCTGGATTTTACATGACAGAAATTGCATTTTACGCCCAGTGCTTTATTGTAGGATTCCATGATACTGTCCAGCTTCTGATCAGAAATATCCCTGGGAAGTACTTTCAGATTTCTTTCCTGCGGGGCTTTAACGGCCGCTACGCCCAGGCAAACAAAGCCCAGGCAGCCGGCCAGCACAATCAGTTTTTGTTTCTTCATAATTATTCTTTCTGACGACAACAGGCCGCAATTGGCAGCCTGTTCTATAAAACTTAATGGATGAAACGTTCAAAAAACTCCCAGGTCCGTAGCATCTGGTCGATCCGCTGGCGGTTATTACCACTCCGGGTCAGTTCATGCGTGGCGCCGGGATGCCGCACATATTCTACCGGGCGGCCCAGAACTTTCAGGTTTTTATAGAGCATTTCGCTTTGCACAAAACCGGTTCGACGGTCATTATCACCATGGAAAATGATATAGGGCGTTTTGATATTTTGCACATAATTAATCGGGGATTCCCTGGCCAGTGTTGCTTTGGGGGTGGCTTCCCAGGGATAACCGCCAAAATAGTTGGGCACCAGCCGCCAGGCATTTCCTTCGCCAAAGAAAGTGGCCAGATCATATACCCCTCTTTGCGAACAGGCCGCGGCAAAACGCTGATCATGGGCGATGATCCAGGCTACCAGGTACCCGGCATAGGACCCACCGGTTACCATCAATTTCGAAGTATCCGCCCAGCCTTCGGCCACTGTTTTATCCAGGGCGGTCAGCACATCTTTGGTAGGTCCTGTTCCCCAGTCATTGATATTGCCCCGTAAAAAATCAAGTCCATAGCCGCCACTGCCCCTCGGATTCGCATATACCACCCCGTAACCCTTACCACAGAAATACTGGTACTCATGCCACATACTGCTTTCGCCGGGTCCCCACATCGCACTAGGCCCGCCATGGATCTCCAGTAATAAAGGGAATTTTTTTCCTGGCTGATAGTTGATGGGCTTCATCACCCAGTATTCGATGGTCAGTCCCTTTTCATTTTTGAAACTGTGTTTTTCTGGAAAACTGAGTTGTTTACCGGCAATCCATTCCGTGTTGAAACTGCTGATCCGTTTTGCATTTTTGGCATTCGCATCCGCAACATAGAGTTCAAAGGGATTGGCCACTTCAGTTTTAACATAGACCAGTTTATCACCCGCCAGGTCATAATTCGCGATGCCGTTGTCATAACTGGTCAGTTGTTCAATCTTTACTTCGTCTTTCAGCGCACTCAGAGGCGGGTAAATGGTTATTCCTTTTGATAAATTCACCCGGTAAAGTGGTTGCCCGCCATTGCTCTGGGCGGTGAAGTAAATATATTTCTCATCCTTACTCCAGTTGATAAATGCTTTATTGCGATCAAAAGGCAGATCTGTTTTTTCTTGAAAGGATCCACCCATGGGAATCAGTGCCAGCACAGGGATGCTCACAAATGAAGTACCGCTGTACTGGAAAGCCAGCCATTTACCGGAAGGAGAAACCCGGGGACTGGAAAAGGTTTTATCTTTTTCACCCAGGATCTTGCGTAACCCGCTGCCATCGGTATTGACCAGGTAGATGCAGTTCTCCAGCACCCTGTCCGGATGATCAGTTGCTTCGGCATTGCCGGTAATGATCAGTTGTTTTCCATCTGGTGTAAAGTCTGCCCCATTATTCCGGACAAACCCTTTGGTAATATTCATAGTCCGGGCTCCGGGCCTGGCATCCATGATAAAATAATGGGTGAAACTCATATCCGGATTCACATCCATTTCATCCAGGTGGTTCAGTTTGGTAAAGACCTTCGCTTTTTTATCTTCTGCATTTTTGTCGAGGTAGGCTCTGACTTCATCGATTGAACCATCCGGGTCACCCTTTGCTGCATTTTTCAGCAGGGCATTATTGTCCAGTCCTGGTTTTTCCATAGACCAGCCGGGTACGGCTTTACCAGGATTCAATAGTGAATCATTCAGCAGCTCTTTAAAAGAAACAGACGAAGAGAAAAGCAGTTGTTTGCCATCCGGACTCCATTTTGGATTCCCCGCCCCATATTTTGATTTGGTAAGCTGAATGGCTTCCCCGCCTTCGAGTCCAAGCAGGAAAAGCTGTGATTTGCCCTCCACGGCCCGTACAAATACAATCTGTTTTCCATCGGGACTGAATACTGCCTGTGAAGCACTTTCTTTTGCAGTGGTCAGTTGACGGGGTGTGGAACTGCCATCAGTTGGTACTATCCAGATCTGGGTGCTGTATTTAAAGTCCAGCTTACTTTCTGCCTCTGGTTCAATAGACATAACGGTAAAAACAGCCTGGCTGCCATCGTTATTCAGGTTAAGGGTCCCGACGGTTTTTATTTTAAGCAAATCGGTCACTTTTACCGGTTCGGTTCCGTTTTGGGCAAAAACGAATACCTGGAAAGAGAGGATACTTAATACCAAAAGAAATTTTCTCATGCGTGGTTTTTAGTCCGATGAAAATACGAATTCAGGTTCTTTCCGCCCTTAGTAAATGATAAAAGGCGATCTTTTCTACTTTTGGTATATAAAATCAACCATCATGAGTAATCTCGTCAGTGAATTCAATGAATACCGTACGAAAATGAATGAAGTGATCCTGGGTAAGGACAACCTGGTGATCAAAAGACTCTGGAACCTCGATACGAATACCTATGCGGCCGGTGCGCTGGATGTTAAGACCAAGGAATTGCTGGGCCTGCTGGCCAGTATGGTGCTGCGCTGCGATGATTGTATCAAATACCATCTCGGTAAAGCCCATGAACTGGGAGTGAATACAGAAGAAATGTATGAAGTGTTTGCTGTGGCTAATATCGTGGGGGGAACGATTGTTATTCCACATACAAGGAGGGCGGCGGAGTATTGGGAGGAACTCCAATGAAAATTGAGCGTTGAATATTGAATATTGAGCATTTTGTCAGGGAAATGTTCAATATTCAACACTCAATTATCAATATTCAGTCTTAAATACCATTTAACGGCCCGGTCAGCCCCGAAGGCCTGTATATCAATAGCTCCGGACGCTACAGAGGACTTATCGACTGACAAAAATCACCCGATTTCCTTTTTCTCCCCTCCGCCAGATTCATTAAATTTGCCAGAATCAATTATACTATGAGCGACGTAACGACAGCCCCTGCCCTGACCGCAAAAGACTTTGCCACCGACCAGGAAGTGCGCTGGTGTCCGGGATGTGGTGACTATTCCATCCTGGCCCAGGTACAGAAAGTGATGCCCGGCCTGGGAATCCCTAAAGAAAACATCGTGTTTATCTCTGGAATTGGCTGCAGCAGCCGGTTCCCGTATTACATGAATACATTCGGCATGCACTCCATTCACGGAAGAGCCACGGCCATTGCTTCCGGACTGAAAGCTTCCCGCCCCGAACTGAGCGTTTGGGTAGTGACTGGTGATGGCGACAGCCTGAGTATCGGGGGGAACCATACCATCCACCTGCTTCGCCGTAACCTGGACATTAATGTAATAATTTTTAATAACCAATTTTATGGTCTTACCAAGGGACAATATTCCCCGACTTCTGAACAAAATAAGATCACCAAGTCTTCCCCCATGGGAAGTGTGGACCATCCCTTCAATCCCGCTGCCCTGGCACTGGGTGCTGACGGTTCTTTTGTGGCCCGTACCATGGACCGTGATCCCAAACATATGCAGTCCATGCTGCTGAGAGCGCATGCACATAAAGGAACTTCATTCCTGGAGATCTACCAGAACTGTAACATCTTTAATGATGGGGCTTTTGAGATCTTTACGGAAAAATCCAGCAAAGCTACAGAGACTTTATTCCTGGAGCAGGGCAAGCCGCTGGTATTCGGCGCCAATAATGATAAGGGAATTAAACTGGATGGTTTCAAACCCATCATGGTGGATCTGAATGCCGGTCATAGTGTAAGCGATCTCTGGGTGCATGATGAAGCCGATATTTACAAAGCACAAATCCTCACCCGCATTTTTGATGATCCTAAAAGCGAAGGTCACCTGCCCCGTCCTTTCGGAGTATTCTACCAGACCGACCGCCCCTGTTACGAAGATGCGATGGCAGCCCAGATCGATGAAGCAAAATCACGTAAACCGGCGGATCTGGATAAGCTGCTGAGGGGAAATGAAGTGTGGACGATTAGTTAGAGAATAGTAAATAGAAAATAGTGAATGGGGCTGTGCTAAGATAGTACAACCCCATTTTTATTGTACATTGAATAACATTGTCATTAATTTATTCATGCTGAATCAGGCAGCAAGTTAACCTTGGCAGATGTCTAAGTATTAGCAATTTAGAAAGATGCCAATTTTAATCAGCCGCTTGTCATGCTTTTAAACATTCATCCCAAAGACCCCCAGCCACGCCTGATCAAACAGGTGGTGGAATGCCTGCAGAAGGGGGGGATTATTATTTATCCAACAGATACGGTCTATGGTTTGGGCTGTGATATTTTACAGCAGAAAGCAATAGAGCGGATCTGTAAGATCAAACAGGTGGATCCAAAAAAAGCACAGCTTTCTTTTATATGCAATGATCTTTAGCACCTGAGTGAATATGCCAAACCGATTCCCAATCCCACTTATCGCTTATTGAAAGAATTGCTACCTGGTCCGTATACATTTATCCTGCCGGCCAGTAAACTGGTGCCAAAGATTCTGCAGAGCAAAAAAGATACGATCGGGTTACGTATTCCCGATAATAATATTGCGCAG
>CAZYTV010000286.1:0-5258 GCA_964650455.1 uncultured Chitinophaga sp.
TGGGTGAGGAATTAACCCCTTCCCAGTTATTTACCACTATGGCTGCCGGTGTGGTGGGCGCCCTGGCTTATACATTCAGTGATTCATTCTGGTTCAGTGCAGTGGAGGGTGAGGTTTATGCCTTATCTTCTTTCTTTACGGCCCTGGTGTTCTGGTCTATGCTGAAATGGGAACATGCCGACGAACATGGTGGAAATGAACCTGCGGCCAGAGCAAAAAGCGACCGCTGGATCGTATTCCTGTTCTTTATGATGGGTCTTTCAATCGGGGTTCACCTGTTGAACCTGCTGACGATCCCGGCTATTGTAATGATTTATTATTACCGCCGTTACCAGGTAAGTACTAAAGGGGCCATTGTTGCCTTTATTGCGGGCTGTTTGATTACCGGACTTGTACAGGTTGGCGTCATACAGTTCTCCATGAAAGCGGCCGGTCAGTTTGATGTATTCTTTGTCAACGACCTGGGGATGCCTTTCTTCTCCGGTTTCGCGATCTACTTCCTGCTGCTGGCTGCCGTAATCGGATGGGCCCTCGGTTTTAAGGAAAAAACCATCAATCAGACTAAACTGATTGCCTGGTTTATTGCTTTTCTTTTCCTGTCTGCCCTGCCCTTTGTGATCGTACCGGGCGACGGCCTGAAATTTCTGCCCTTTATCCTGATCATTGGTGCAGCCGTTGCATTTGGTTATTTTCTCAAACCTTCCGCTTTACGCATTATCAAACTTTCACTATGGTGTTATGCATTTATGATGCTTGGTTACTTTATGTATTTCACGGCCATCATCCGTTCCAATGCCAACCCCAGCATTGATATGAATAATGTGGACAACCCGATCAGCCTGGTGTATTACCTGAGTCGTGAACAGTATGGCAGTGCACCGCTGGTGTATGGTCCTCATTTTGCCGCTGACCCCCGGGAAGACCTGGTGGATGGCGAACCTTTTGTGGAAAGCGAAATGAAATATGTGAAAGGGGCTGATAAATATATTCAGATCGGTCGAACTAAGGAGTACAATTACAAGAGTGAAGTAAAACAATTATTCCCCCGTGTCTGGGATTCCAGCGATGACCAGTACCATGCACAATCTTATTCCGAATGGCTGGGACTTGGCCAGGATCCAAAGACGGGCAAATATGAAGCCCCTACTTATGGGGACAATATGGAATGGTTCTTTACCTACCAGATGAGCCACATGTACTGGAGATACTTTATGTGGAATTTTTCCGGTAAGCAAAACGATATACAGGGTTTTGGTAATAAACGCGATGGCAATTGGATTACCGGCGTTTCTTTTGTTGACGACAAACGCCTGGGCGATCAGCAATTAATGCCAGACAGCCTGAAAAAGAATAAAGCGCATAACCAGCTATACCTGCTCCCCTTTGTATTGGGTATTATTGGTTGTGTGTACCAGTTCCTGCGCAACCGCAAAGACTGGGTGGTTTCCTTCCTGCTGTTTTTCTTTACCGGTATTGCGGTGGTATTGTACCTGAATCAGCCCGGGAACCAGCCCCGTGAACGTGACTATGCATATGTTGGATCTTTCTATGCCTTTGCCATCTGGATCGGGCTCTCTGTGGTGGCTTTAGTTAAAATGGCCAAAGAAAAAGCAGACCAGCTCACTTTCCAGAATATGCTGATCTATGGCAGTGCACTCAGTTTTGCCATCACATTTATGAGTTGTTTCCCCGGCAGTGGTGATGGTGCCCTGATTGCATCTGTTTTTGCCGCTTTATTATATGCAGCCGTTACAGCCGGCATTACCTTCCTCGGCCGGGCTGTATCCGGTGGCGGAACAAATGACCGCGTCCTGAATATGACCATCGCCGCCCTTTGCGTGGCGGTGCCGGTGTTGATGGCCCAACAGGTATGGGATGACCATGACAGGAGCAATAAAACAACTGCCCCGGCAATTGCCAAGGCTTACCTCGAAAGCTGCGCTCCCAATGCCATCATATTCACCTTTGGTGATAATGATACATACCCGCTCTGGTATGCCCAGGAAGTGGAGGGTATCCGGAAGGATGTACGCGTGATCAATAACAGCTTATTGGGAATCGACTGGTATATTAACCAGCTTCGTTACAAAGTCAATGAATCCGAAGCCGTGGATATAATATGGGGAGAAGACAAGATTGCTGGGAATGCCCGTAATTACGTGGTGTACGATCCAAGACCCAGCATACCGGAGAATGTTTACTATAATTTATATAACCTGATGAAGGATTATGTAGGCAGTGATGACCCCAATAAAATGGATAATTCAAGGGGAGAAGCGCTGAACACATTCCCGGTCACAAAGGTTTCTGTACCGGTTGACCGTGATTATCTGCTGAAAAGCGGGATGGCATTACCAGGTGACAGCATTTTACCCGAGTTCCGTTTTGAATTACCCAAGCGGGCCATGATGAAGAATGACCTGATCATCCTGAATATCATCGCAGCCAATAATTGGAAACGTCCTATCTATTTTACGTCACCCATGGGTGAACTTGGTTTTGGTCCGTTTATGCGGAAAGAAGGTATTGCCTACCGCCTGGTACCTGTAATGCCGAAAATGCCCCAGATGAACTGGGTCGTGGATCAGTCATTACGCAGCAAAGGTCTTGGGGGTACCCAGATCAGGGACATGAACCTGGATACGACGTTCAAGAACCTGATGACCAAATATGAATTTGGAGGTGCAAATATCAAGGGTGTTTATTTCGATGAGGAAAACCGGCGTCATATCCTGAACCTCCGCAGCATCTTTGGTGAAGCTGCAGGTACTATGGCAGATGCTGGTAAACTGGATCAGGCCAAACAACTGATCGATAAAGTTGAAGCCGGAATCAATACTGCCAACCTGCCTTATGCCATGACCAGCCGTTACAATGGTCATAACCAGACAGCGCTTTTATACCTCGAAGCCTGTTATAAAGCAGGTAAAAAGGAACTGGCAGAAAAAGTGGCCGGTGAAATCCGGAAAGACCTGGAACAGCAGGCCCGGTATTATAATTATATCCGGGAGAGTAAGCCTGACTTCTGGGGTTATTATGAGCGGTCTGAAGCACCGATCAATGAGCGTTTGCTGGTGGTGCTGAGTGATATCGAAGCCCGTTATAAAAGTGCGGCCGGTAACAAACCGGTAAATGAAGTGCCCTCAGGCATTCAGACACAGGCCAGGCCGGACAGTAACCAGAATAAATAAGCAATTTTGTATAAATCAGAAAACCCTCCTCAAAGGAGGGTTTTCTATTATATGAACTTAGCTTCCTTTCGGTTGTTAGAAAGCTGCATCTTCCCTTCCCTGATTTTCGTAAATTGTATACCCGATGAGAGGTTATCATTTCACCCGTTTTGATCCGGACAAGGATGGCAAAAGCCGTTTTGAGCAGTTGCTGGACCTTTTTATGCAATTACTGACCTATACCAGCGGGGATGTATCGGAAGCCATGCAGTGGCTGAATGAACTGGATAAAAAATACCAGTTGACCGATGATGAATACGGTATGGGCGATTTTATTGAAGACCTGAAACAAAAAGGGTATATCACTGACCCGGACCAGCAAGGGCAAATTAAAATCACTCCAAAGACTGAGCAGGGTATCCGGAAAAAAAGCCTGGAGGAAATTTTTGGAAAACTTAAAAAATCCAAACAAGGCGATCACCAAAATTTCAAACCGGGTCAGGGCGATGAAGTGAACCCGGAGACCCGGCAGTTTCAGTTCGGGGACATGCTGGAACAGATTGACTTTACCGAAAGTATCCGCAATGCACAGATCAATCATGGCATTGAAAGTTTCCACATGCGGGAAGATGACCTGAGTATCCGGGAGACCGATTACAAATCACAGACCTCCACTGTACTGATGATCGATATTTCGCACAGTATGATCCTCTATGGTGAGGACCGGATAACACCGGCCAAAAAAGTGGCCATGGCGCTGAGTGAACTGATCAAAACAAGATATCCGAAAGACACCCTTGATATTGTGGTGTTTGGCAATGATGCCTGGCCAATTGAAGTAAAGGACCTGCCTTATCTGCAGGTGGGACCCTATCATACCAATACCGTAGCCGGACTGGAACTGGCCATGGACATATTACGCCGCCGGAAAAACCCGAATAAGCAGATCTTTATGATCACGGATGGAAAGCCGACTTGTCTGAAGATTGGTAAACGTTATTATAAGAATAGTTTCGGTCTCGACCGCAAAGTGATCAACCGCTGCCTGAACCTGGCGGCCCAGTGCAAAAAACTGAAAATACCGATCACTACTTTCATGATCGCCACCGACCCTTATCTGCAACGATTTGTGCAGGAGTTTACGGAGATGAATCATGGAAAAGCATTTTTTGCCTCACTGGATAAACTGGGGGCGTTTATTTTTAAGGATTTTGAAAGCGGGAAGCGAAAAACTGTTTATTGAAGAAACTAATGGAAGTCAAAATTCAAAACTAAAAAGTAAAAAATCTTACAGCGGTAAAATCACTACAGGTTCTGATAGTCACAATTTATAAACGAATCCGAATATCCAGATCTTTAAACATATCCAATCAGCGGACATTTTTTTGACTTTTGAATTATTACTATTATGAATATCCAAAAAATAAAGAACCTAGGTGAACTTAAAGCATCTGGTTATCAATCAAAACCGATCAAAGAAGAAATCCGTCAGAACCTTGTTTCCCGGCTGAAATCACATGAACCGACATTTACCGGTATTGTAGGTTATGAAGAAACCGTCATCCCTGATGTGGAGCGGGCTCTGCTGAGTCGTCATAATATCCTTTTTCTCGGTTTGCGTGGGCAGGCCAAGACCCGGATGGCCCGCCAGATGACTGAATTGCTGGACGAGTACATCCCATCAGTGGCCGGTAGTGATATTAATGATGACCCTTTAAATCCGATTTCTAAGTTTGCCCAGGAAGAAATTGCCACTCATGGCGATGAAACCGCCATCCATTGGATCCACCGCTCAGAACGCTATGGAGAGAAGCTGGCCACCCCGGATGTGAGTGTAGCCGACCTGATCGGGGACATAGATCCCATTAAAGCAGCGAATCTCAAACTTAGCTTTGCTGATGACCGGGTTATCCATTATGGCATTATCCCCCGTAGCAACCGGGGAATATTTGTCATCAACGAACTGCCTGATTTACAAGCAAGAATACAGGTTGCATTATTTAATATTTTAGAAGAGGGAGATATCCAGATCAGGGGATTTAAACTCAGGCTTCCCCTGGACATACTGTTTGTATTTACTGCAAACCC
>CAZYTV010000287.1:0-5208 GCA_964650455.1 uncultured Chitinophaga sp.
CTGCGGATGATCTTTAATGTTTACCAGGCCTGCAGGATTCCAGTAACCGGCTGTTCCGTCACTGACGGTAGCTACCTGGGAACTGCCCATGGCAAGTCCCCGTGCACCGGCTCCAATGTTCAGGAATTCATTGGAATATTTCCGGAATTGAGCGTGAGTAACCTGAAACAGCATGGTGGTTAGCAGTAACAGGAATAAGCGGTTCGTTTTCATTCACTGATTTTTCAAATAAGCAATGGATTAATACAAATTTTCTATAGGTACGGTCGGCTTGTAAAAATAACCTTTACCCTTCTAAAATCATAACATTGGGAAGGGTTTAGACTAATCCTTGAAAACGAATATTTTACATGAATATTGCCTCCCTGGGTCCTAAATATGCAATCTGCCTTACTTTTGCAGGATTAGTAAGGGTAAATACAGACACCCTACATTGAATTTCAATTAATTACAACATGAACCTGATCGAGGAATTACGCTGGAGAGGCATGATTTCGGATATTATGCCCGGAACTGAGGAACAGTTAAACAAGGAAATGACCACCGGGTATATCGGCTTTGACCCGACTGCAGACAGCCTCCATATCGGGAGCCTGGTGCCTATTTTATTGCTGGTTCATTTTCAAAAAGCGGGTCACAAACCGATTGCCCTGGTCGGTGGTGCTACCGGAATGGTGGGCGACCCCAGCGGGAAAAGTGAAGAAAGAAACCTGCTGAGTGAAGAAGCCCTGCAGAACAATGTGGCTGGTGTAAAAGCACAGTTGGAAAAATTCCTTGACTTTAACCCTGCCCTTCCCAATGCAGCGGAAATGGCCAATAACTACGACTGGTTTAAAGACATTTCATTCATCGACTTCCTGCGTGACGCCGGAAAACACATTACGGTGAATTACATGATGGCCAAAGACAGTGTAAAAAAAAGAATAGAGGGCGAGACCGGCATCAGTTATACTGAATTTGCTTACCAACTGATGCAGGGCTATGATTTTTACTGGTTGCACCAGCATAAAAACTGTAAGCTGCAGATGGGTGGCAGTGATCAGTGGGGCAATATGACCACAGGCACTGAACTGATCCGACGTAAAAGTGGTGGTGAAGCCTTTGTCTTTACCAATCCCCTGATCACAAAAGCGGATGGTGGAAAATTCGGTAAAACAGAAAGCGGGAATGTATGGCTGGATCCTATCCGTACCACTCCTTACCAGTTTTACCAGTTCTGGCTAAATGCCAGTGATACCGATGCAGAGAAATGGATCCGCATTTTCACCTTCCTGACCAGGGATGCCATTGAGATGCTGATCCACGAGCATAAAATGAATCCATCCGCACGGGTGCTGCAAAAAACACTGGCCCAGGAGATCACTACATTTGTTCATGGCAAAGAAGAATATGAAAAAGCGATGGAGACGACTCAAAAACTCTTCGCCAATCAGCATGCACCGGCCGAAAGTCTGAGCATCGAAGACCTGGAAGGAATGGAAGGGGTGATAAAAACGGATTATCCAAAAGATAAAATCATCGCCGGCACAGATATCGTTTCCTTCCTGGCGGAGACCGGTATCTTAGCCAGTAAAGGAGAAGCCCGGAAACTGGTGGAAGGTGGTGGTATCAGCATTAACCGGAAAAAAGGAGAAGGCGTTAAAATGACGATTGACAGCAGCCTGCTGCTCCATGATAAATATATTCTTGTACAAAAAGGCAGGAAGAACTACTACCTGGTACAGGCCGTTTAAATTGTATTTTGAAAAAGGTATATTTCATCAGCGGACTGGGGGCAGACAAGCGGATCTTTTCCTTTCTTGATCTGTCCTTTTGTGAACCGGTTTTTATTGACTGGATCACCCCGGAGAAAAATGAACCTTTACAAAGCTATGCGCTCCGGCTTCGCAGTCAGATTCCGGAAATCTCCCCGGTTATAATCGGTATTTCCTTTGGCGGTATGCTGACCACTGAAATGGCCAAGGCCGATCCTGCGGTCCGCGCAATTATTCTTTCCAGCAATAAAACTAGAAAGGAATTTCCCGGGTATTTCCGTGCCGGGCTATATCTGCCGCTTTACAAATGGAGCCCGGCAACACTGGTTAAAAAAGTTACTTTAAAAACCAGTACTATGCTGGGCGGCACTACGGAGGATGAAAAAAAACTCTTGCACCAGATCATCCGGGAAAGTGATATGGGATTTGTGCGCTGGGCGATCGGTGCCATACTGCATTGGGAGAATATGACGATCCCACCCAATATTATTCATGTACACGGCACGGCTGATAAACTCCTCCCCTTCCGTTATGTAAAAGCAGATTATGTGATTGAAGGCGGCACCCATGTAATGACCCTGGATAAACACCAGGAGATCAGCCTGCTTTTAAAACAATTAATTCAGTGATTGGATTGTCTGCCACATCGCATCCGCCAGGAACTGGTTTCCCTTTGCATTCATGTGTACCCGGTCGTAAGTCAGTATTTCTTTTTCCTTATTCCCGGGGTTATTTTCCTTTTCATAATCCTGAAATTTTTTACGCAGGTCAATTAAAGGCAGCCCGTTATTTCCGGCGATAGCACGAATAATATTGCTGTAGCGGTTGAGGTCTCCGTCGAGGGGATTACTCATATCCGTCTTCTCACCTACAACAGCCGGTGTACATAGAACCGCCTTAATATTTTTCTCCTTCAGCTTTTTAAGAATGGCCGTATAAAATTTTTCAAACTTATCCGGATCGGTACCCGTACCCAGCAGGGTCTTATGCCATACATCATTCACGCCTACATAAATCACCACGATATCCGGTTTTTTAGCCAGCACATCCTCTTCCAGGCGCAGGTAAAGATCATACACTTTATTGCCGCTGATACCGGCACCGGTAAATTCATAACTGCTGCCTTTCCCTTCTGCTTTACACATACTATCCACCCGGGTTACATACCCGCCGGGTTTTACACCCAGTTCGGTAATGGAATCACCAAAGAAAATCACTTTGTTCTTTTTTTGCGGAATAAAGGCAAGTGAGGACAGCAGTACCGCCAGCAGGAAGATTATCTTTTTCATATGTGATGATTAATACTGCAATATAAAACAAAAGCACCCTTGATGAACAGGATGCTTTTGCCAATAGAAAAGTTGTATGGTTTATTTTTTAGCGGCTTCAACCGGTGCAGCCAGGTGTTTGGCAAAGAAAGCTTCCATCGCTTTATAAAAATCGATCTGGTTGTTTTCATTGGCAAATCCATGCCCTTCATCGTTCTTCACCATATACTCCACCTCAATACCACGCTTTTTCAGAGCTTCCACCATCTGGTCGCTTTCTGCCTTGTTGACCCGTGGATCGTTTGCTCCCTGGGCGATAAACAAAGGCACTTTAATCCGTTCTGAATGCAAGGCAGGTGAAACCTCCGCGAGTAATGCACTGTCTTTTACCGGATCGCCGACTAACTCCTGGAACATGGCTTTATACGGCTCCCAGTAAGGAGGAATGGTTTTCATAAACGTAAACATATTGGACACCCCTACATAATCCACCGCACAACTATACAGATCCGGCGTGAATGTCACCCCCGCGAGTGTGGCATATCCCCCATAACTGGCTCCATAGATCGCCACTCGTTTGGGATCCGCAATGCCCTCTTTGATCAGCCATTGGACTCCATCGGATATATCATCCTGCATGGTCTTCCCCCATTGCTTTGCTCCTTTCAGCCAGAATTCTTTTCCATATCCGGTGGAGCCCCGGAAATTCATCTGCAATACGGCATAACCGCGATTGGCAAGGAATTGTATTTCCCCGTTATATCCCCAGTTATCCCTGGCCCATGGCCCCCCATGCGGGTTAATGACCACCGGCAGATTTTTCCCTTCAACCCCTTTGGGTAAGGTCAGGTAACCATGTATGGTCAGTCCGTCCCTGGACTTGTATTCAATCGCTTTTCTCGGAGCCATATCCCCTTCTTTTAACCAGGGAAATGCATCTGCCAGGAATTTTGTATCCCCGGTTTTTTTATCATAATAATAATATTTGGCAGCGAGTTTGTCATTACCGGTCCAGACCACATATTTATCCTCCGCATCATTGTTGCCATAAAGTCCAACCTCGTAACCACTGAACTTCTCCTTCATTTTAAGGTACTCCGCTTCTGATTCTTTATCCAGAAAATAATACTCGCCTTTCCAGGAAGTGAAATTAACGGACTCCAGCACTTTCCGCTTTGCGGACCAGGAAAGACCATTCACGTCATAATCCGGATTGGCGTATAACTCCTTTATTTCTTTTTTGGCGGAAAGATCATACTCCACGATCGCCGTTTTATCCCTTCCGATATTCGTGGAAACATAAAGGTTCCTGTTATCGAAGGTAAACAACTGAATACCGAAATTGTCCTTATAGGTGGTGGTCAGTAAAGAATCGAACGGAGCTGTTTCAGTGGCCCGGTGATAATAAGTGGTATTTACGCCATCCGTCTTACTGGCGATACGGATCAGGCCGGTATGATCGGTGTACCAACCATCAAAATTTCTGTCATTCTGGTAGAGCACTTTCATTTCTCCTGTTTCTATATTGATACTATACGGATCAAAAAAACGGGGGTCCCTTTTATTCAATTGTACCAGTACTTCTTTTCCCTTGCCGGGCACGTACCGGAGGTCGTTGAGTATACTGGTTCTGACTTTAGGGAAAGGAGTCAGTGCCTTGGTATCTTTTCCATCCATCCCAACAGAAAAAAGTTGGAAGTTTTCGTCACCACCCACATCCTGCAGGTATAAAATCCGGTTGCCCTTCCAGCGGTAATCATATACATTCCGGACAGAATCATGGGTAACTGCTATACCGGTGCTGTCGTTTATTTTCCTGACAAAAACATTGGTATGTCCCATGTGCGGCGAGAGATAAGAAATATATGCCCCGTCCGGCGAAATCTGCCAACTGAAATTTTCAGGATTCTTAAAAAAATTCTCCACTGGTATTATTGGTGGTTTCTCTTCCTTTGATGTGGTGTTACATGCGGTGAATAACAGAACAACAAACGCTGATAAGACCAGCATCGTCTTTTGAAATAATTTCATGGTAATTTTTTAATGGTTAAGAAAGGCGTGGGTGGGATAATCAGTTCTGCAAGGGTGGGAGAATATACAAGTTACACTATTCCAGATAAAAAGGCATCCCGTATCCCGGAATGCCTTTCCTATTTCCTATTTACTATTTACTATTTACTATTTAC
>CAZYTV010000288.1:0-5189 GCA_964650455.1 uncultured Chitinophaga sp.
CTTGGCAGAGGCATAGATATAGTCGGCGATATCGTCCAGGGAAGTGGCCAGGTAGTGAATATCTTCCCGGTCAAAAGGGGTGATAAAATTGCGGCCCAGTTCGGTAAACAGGTTGTGGGTCAGTTCGTCATTCGCATGTTCGAAGTCCTCGATTACGGTGATGAGAGCGGCTCGTTTGTCAAAGTCAGGTTCAGCCACCACTCCTTTTAACTGGGTGCCCATCTTTGATACGTTTTCAGCAACCTGTTCGAAGAGTTCAAAAAATATTTTGTTCTTCGGCATGAAGATCTTGAGGAAAGAATTAAGTCCGGCCATATTAGTTGTTTTAGTACGTCCCGCACCTGCGGGATAATAATTGGCTGCGAAATTACCGGCTGTGACCTTGGGGTTAATGCCCGGGGGGAGAATTAATAATTAGTTAATATAGAAATAAAGTTCGCGTAACAATTTAGTAACATATTGCGGCACTTTTTAAAATGCTACGGAAATGATTTCGCTCAAAAAAACGGTGATTCAGGGTGTATTTGTTACTTTTTTACTGGGTTTTACCGGTTTTTCAGGGTTTTCCCAGCGATATCTGTCAGATCTTGATTCTTCTTTTTTTATAAAGGATACCGTTCGTCCGATTATTAAGCGCTTTGAAAACCTGCGGATTACAGGTTATATCCAGCCCCAGTACCAGGTGGCAGCATCAGAAGGAGCCGCTTCCTATAATGGAGGAAATTTTTCCACGTATTCGAAAAGCCGTTTTATGTTACGCAGGGCCCGGGTGAAGACTGATTATATACTTCCCTCAAAAATGAAATACCCTGTGGCTCTGTTTTCATTTCAGATCGATGCTACCGAAAGAGGGGTGGTGGTCAGGGATATGTTTTTGAAACTCTTTGACACCAGGACAAACCGGTTTTCAATGACAGCCGGGTTATTTGCACGTCCGTTTGGCTATGAGGTAAATCTTTCTTCTGCATTCCGGGAAACACCTGAACGGGGCAGGATGTCCCAGATATTAATGCCATCGGAAAGGGATCTCGGGGTGATGGTTTCACATGAACCACAGGATCAGAAAAAGAAGCAATCCCGGTTTAAATTTGACCTGGGTCTGTTTAATGGGCAGGGGTTATCAGGTACCACTGATTTCGACAGCCGGAAAGACCTGATTTCACGGGTTTTTATCCGTCCGGATACTAAGAAAAAGCTGGAATTATCCGGTGGCTTGTCCTTATTAGCCGGAGGCTGGCGTAACGGGACAAAGTATGTATATGAAACACGGAAACAAGGAAACGGAGATCCGGTATTTGTAGTCGATTCTGCAGCAGGTAACCTGGGGAAGACCGCTTCCCGTAATTATTACGGGGCTGATATACAATTGAAACTGAAGCATGGCTGGGGAGAAACAGAATGGAGATCGGAATACTGGTTTGGTAAACAACCCGGCACCGCTGCCACTTCGGTGAATCCGGGTAGTCTGCCTGCCTCAAATGGCATACCATTGCCGACTTATATCCGCCGGTTCGATGGTGCATTCCTGCTCTTTCTTCAGAATATTGTAAATAACAGGCACCAGTTGATGATCAAGTATGACTGGTACGATCCGAATACCAAAGTAAAGGAAACACAGATTGGCAAAGCCGGTACCAATTTCAGCATTGCCGATGTTAAATATTCCACGGTTGGAATCGGGTATACCTATTACCTGAATACACAAACCCGGCTGATCTTCTACTACGATATGGTTAAAAACGAAATCACCGGCCTGAATGGATATAAGGCCGATCTGAAGGATAATATCTTTACCTGCCGTTTACATTTCCGTTTCTGACCGAATCATTGGCTCCTGTGACAAAAGTCATTTTTATGCGTGCAGATTAATCGTTCATTTGCGATGAACAATCAATCTGTATGCAGCGAACAACTTCAGAAATCAGCTATTCGGCCAGCGAAGAAACGATAGCCCGTTATGCAAAAGCACTTTCACACCCGATCAGGGTACGTATCCTTCTCTTTCTGGAAAGCCAGGCCTGTTGCTTTACAGGCGAGTTAACGGAAGAAATTCCCATGGCCCAATCCACCATTTCCCAGCACCTGAAAGAACTGAAAGAAGCGGGACTGATCCAGGGGGATGTCATGCCGCCCCGGGTGAAATACTGCATCAATCAAAAAGCCTGGGTTGAAGCCAAAAAAGCCTTTGCTGTTTTTTTTGATAAATAAAAATATTGCCATGAAAATAAAAGTACTGGGACCCGGATGCCCCAAATGCAAGACCACTTATAATAATGTACTCGAAGCGCTGAAGCAAACCGGGGTGGAAGCGCAGGTAGAGAAGATTGAGGACATTGAAGAGATGATGAAGTATAATGTATTGACCACTCCAGTACTGATGATTGATGAAATTGCCAAAGTGAAAGGGCGGGTGGCTGATGTGAATGAGATAAAACAGTTACTTACTCAGTAAATCAAATGTATGAAAACCTATATCAGTTATGTCATCCAGGACGATACCGGGCATAAGCATCATGCAGAAATAATCAGTTTTCCGGGACCGCCATATCTGCCTACCCCTGAATGGCAAGCTGAAGCAGTCAGCGAGTGGATAGAAAAGAAACTGGCAGAAATTAAATTCGGGCAGGAACTGGTTGTCACCGGGGTCTTTAGTTTAACAGAAAAAGTAATACAATGAATATGAATCAAACCTTGGTTAATGAAATATGTCCAACTACTACCCAGGGATGGGTTAAAAGAGGGGCGTTGCTCGTAGATGTACGGGAAAAGAATGAAGTGGAACTGTTGGCTTATGATGTACCGAATATTGTCAATATCCCGTTAAGTGAATTTGATATCCGGTATAAAGAATTAGCCATGGATATGGAGTTGGTAATTGTATGCCGGGCTGGTGTCAGAAGTTTACGTGCAACCGGTTTTTTAATTAACCATGGATTTGACCCTGTGAAAGTGGTGAATATGAAGCATGGCATTATCAGGTGGGTGCAAAGAGGTTTTCCTACCCGCGGCGATGTTTCAAGTGTTGCAGATTCCGGAGCCGGCAACAGTTGCTGTGAAACCCCGGTCAAAACAAAAAATGAAAAGAACTCCTGTTGCAATAGCACTGACAAAAATGGGTCGGGATGCTGCTAAAATAAATTTTGAATCATGTTTGACTGGTTGCAATCCTTTGCTGACTGGCTGATTTATTCAGTGGCAGGTATGTCTGCCCAAAACCACTGGGGACAAGCCCTGAATTTTTTTGTATTTGATACCCTGAAGATTTTCCTGCTGCTTTTTTTCATCACCACCATCATGGGGATCGTCAATTCCTATTTCCCGGTGGAAAAAGTCAGAAATTTCCTGAGCCGGAAAAAAATGTACGGACTGGAATATTTATTTGCCTCCGCGTTCGGCGTGATTACCCCTTTTTGCTCCTGCTCATCCGTGCCGCTTTTTATCGGGTTTGTAAAAGGAGGCATCCCTTTAGGAATAACATTTACCTATCTGATCACCGCTCCGTTGGTCAATGAAGTGGCGATTGCCATTTTTATCGGGGCCTTTGGTCTTAAAGTAACCGCACTCTATGTGGCTACCGGTATTATACTGGGTATTCTTGGCGGGTTTACGTTGGGTAAATTAAAGCTGGAAAAATACCTCACACCCTGGGTGCAGGGGGTGATTGCCCATGCAGCCACGGAGGAAGAATTATTAAATGAACACAGGAGTCTCCGGCAACGGATGCCAGGCATTCTTAAAGAAGCATTGAACATCGTAAAGGGCATTGCCATTTATATAGTGATCGGGATTGCGGTCGGCGGGGCGATGCACGGTTTTTTACCTACCGGATTCTTTGAACATTACATTAATAAAGATCAATGGTATGCGGTACCCCTCGCGGTCATTATGGGGGTGCCTATGTACAGTAATGCAGCGGGTGTGATACCGGTGGTACAGGTGTTGGTAGCCAAAGGAGTGCCCCTGGGTACCGCCATCGCCTTTATGATGGGGGTGATTGGACTTTCACTTCCGGAAGCCATGTTGCTGAAAAAAGTAATGACCTGGACTCTGATCGCTTTTTACTTTGGGACGATTGCCGTTTTTATGATTCTTTCAGGGTATTTATTTAATATCATACTGTAAAATTCAAGCCATGACAGTTCTTATCATTTTCCTCGGTTTTCTTTTTGGCCTTTTCCTGCAATATGCGAAAGTCAATACCTATAACAGCATTTCCGGGATGGCTGTACTGAAGGATTTTACCGTTGCTAAAACGATTGCATCTGCTATTGGTATCGGGGCTGTGTTGCTCAGTATTGCTATCGGACTGGGTTATGCGGATTTTCACATTAAACCCTTTCTTGCAGGGAGTGTCATCATTGGCGGACTCATTTTCGGTACAGGTATGGCCATATTGGGTTATTGTCCGGGTACCCTGCCTGTTTCACTGGGACAAGGTTCTATGGATGCACTGATTGGTATCCTGGGCGGTTTGGCCGCTTCAGTTTTGTATACTGTTTTTAGTCCTTCTATTCACGGAACACTCGGACCAGATTTGGGTAAAATTGCACTTTCAGCCATGCTGGGTTCCGGCGCTTTCGTATATTATTTACTAGTTGGGATGATTGCCGTAATACTGATCGCTGCGGCATTCTGGCTTCAACGGAAAGAAAAGAAGAAAGATCTGAAGTGGTTGGTATCCGCTGCCGGAATTGCAGTAATAGCCGTTACTATATTTATAGTATCGGACCGGGTACTCGGTGCTTCTACCTTTTACCCCTATATCGCAGACCGGCTGACCGGATTGACGGATAATGATTATTATATCAAACAGGTTCAGCAATCCGGTTTCTATGAAATGAAGTTTCTGGCGGGTGCCTTTCTTTCCGGCTTAGTCTATTCACTGGTAAAAGGAGAATTTAAGATTCGTTTATTGCATGAGAACTGGATCAGGATGAAAGGAACATCATCAGTTAGCCGGATTTTCTGGGCCTTCACCGGCGGTTTCCTCCTTCTCTTTGGTGCGAGGCTGGCAGGTGGGTGTACCAGCGGACATATTATTTCCGGTGGCATGCAGTTGGACGTCAGCAGCTGGGTACTTGCCATATTTGTATTCGCCGCATTCCTTCTCACAGGTCACGTGTTTTACCCGAAAGCGGATAAACCCTTCATTTTAGTTGTTAATACTCTCATCACACTTGCTGCACGCC
>CAZYTV010000289.1:0-5178 GCA_964650455.1 uncultured Chitinophaga sp.
GGGTCCTGATGTCAGCAATTTCACCTTCTTGCCTGGCTTGTGTCAGCAATATTCTGTCAGTTGCCTGGTTGTATGCCATGATGCTGTCGGATACCTGTTGATTTTTTATAAGCCGTAGACCGCCTGAGTTTATCAATTGCTTTATCGTTCCGTCAGCAGGCGTGAAAATCGGGCTCCTGGTTAACTGGCGGCCCAAAAAATAAATTCTCTTCCCGTATTGATCGGGATCGGAGGAGTTCAGATCCCGGATGAGTGAATCGTACTCTTTTATTTTTTGATCTTTATGGTTCAGATAGCGGGCAATAAATAATGTATCAGATTTAAGGTCTTCAATAAATGACCGGATATATTTTTTTTCCCTGTCCCTTTCAATCTTATGTTCCAACTGGTATTCGGCAAAAAATCCGCAGAACACAGCAAGGAACAACATTAAGAACTCCCAGAAATAGGATTTCCAGGTTTTTTTGCCGTGGGCATGGGTGTGGGCGTGTACTTCCATAGTAAGTTTTAAGTTAACTAAATCAGTTGCCGGTTGTCAGATGTCAGTTGTCAGGAAACAGCCCCTCCTAAGTATGTTCTACCTAAATCATGAGGGTTAAGCACTTTTACGTAATCTTCTCGTACTTCGTACTTCTAACTTCGTACTTTATTTTTTCATCTTCTGCCATTTTCCATAAGTCCCGCTCCTCCACAGCCATTCCACCGGACCATAATTAAAGTACTTCAGCCAGATGGTACTGAGCATCACCTGGAAAATAAAGAAGCCTGTTCCCAGGAACGTATAATAAACGGGTCCTATCTGCCCCATCAGTCCCATTCCGGCGCCGAGGAAAACAAAGTTTCCCGCCAGTGACTGTAGTATATAATTGGAGAATGCCATTTTTCCTACGGGTGCCAGCAGGGAAAGCACTTTTTTGCATGGCCCTGACTGGAATAAAAGAATCAGTGTGGCGACATAGGCCATTGCGAGTGGCACCACCCCGATGGCATAAACGATGGTCTGGTACCAGCCTTCTTTTTTCAGCATGAAATACTCATTCATATGGTGGCCCATATATTGTGACAGCATATAATTGGCGGGTATTCCTATTACAAAGCCAATACCCATTACCCAATACAACCACTTTTTATTTAGTGCAATTTTTTTATAAAAATCTGAACGGCCCACTACATAACCGATCAGGAACATGCCGAGTACTTTGGGTACACGGCTAACAAAGAGCAAATACCCGTATCGGAAAAAGAAACCACCGATATTGAGTTTGAGCTGATCCCACCAGGATCCCTTTTTCATCAGGGTCATGAATTCCTCGTCACTGGTAATATGGTTCAATGAACCAGTCACCTGGATGCCTTTATTGTTTAACCAATCGGCCGGGTAATTCAGTTGGGGCCAGGTCGTTTTGAGCCAATACAACAGGATGGGAGAGAGGATCAGGATGGCCCCGGTGATTAAAAGAGATTTATTGGAAAACCGCCGCAAGGGGATCAGTATAAATCCCAGCATAGCATAAAAGAAAACGATATCCCCGGGCCAGATCAGTAGGTGACAAGCCCCGAGCAGCAGCATAAAAAACAGTCTTCTGTAGATGGTGGGAATCGGGTTGCCTCCGCCAGCCAATCCCCGTTTGATCTGCAGGGCAATACCCCAGCCGAAGAGCAGACTGAAGATGGAGTAAAATTTTCCTTCGATAAACCAATGGTGCAGCATGGTCATCCGGTGATCCCATTCCGGTACCAGGTAAGTGCCTGTAGCATTTGCCTGTTCGTTGTACCAGGAAAATCCGGCACCCAGGTTGGCAATAAAAATTCCGAGAATAGCAAAGCCGCGAAGCACATCCATAAAAATCTCCCTTTCGCCGGCCTTTACAGGAGCTAATACTTGCATAAAAACAGTTGGTTTATGGTTTAATGGGGGTAGTTTGTACAGGAAGACGGATGCTTGCTAAATATACTGATACTTGTGCCCCTTGCAAAAAATATAATTATATTTAAGGGCCTGATTTTCTGCCGGGATTAATCGTTTAATGATATGCCACTAACCGTTGATGAAATTAAACAACACCTGCCGGGTTTCCCTGCTGAGTTGCTCAAAGAAATAGCGGAGCACGGCATGATTAAGGAAGTTCCGGAAGGCGTGGAAATTCTCAAGGAAGGGCAGTATGTAAAAGTGATTCCCATTGTACTGGAAGGATTAGTCAAGGTATTTACCCGGATGGAGGAAAAAGAACTGCTCCTGTATTATATAGGTCCGGCCCAGAGTTGTATCATGTCTTTTTCAGCCGGACTCTCCAATGTACCCAGCCGGATTTTTGCTTTTACAGAGGATGCCTCTCTTTTATTATTATTACCCACTGAGAAGCTGAATAAATGGGTGAAGCAATACCCAAGTGTCAACGAGTTATTCTTCCAGCAATATAATCTGCGTTATACTGAAATGCTGGATACCATCAATTCCCTGCTTTTCGACAAAATGGACCAGCGTTTATACAACTATCTGCAGGAGAAGAGTAAACTCAAGGGAGAAAAAGTCTTATCGTTGCGGCACAAGCAGATCGCGGGTGAGCTGGGTACGGCCCGGGAAGTGATTACCCGGGTCATGAAAAGGCTGGAGCAGGAGGGAAAAGTGAAGCAATTGCCGGAAGGTATACAAATCATTTAGGCTGGTGACATCGGTCACCGCCCGGCACCCGGGACTTCGGCTAGTTTTACGCTACAATTCTTAATCAGTTGTCAGATGTCAGTTGCCAGGAACTTTCTAAGGAAAGCCGTCTAAACGACTAAACGTCTAAACAACTAAACTCTTTAAACTCTCAACCTCAAACATTTAATTATGAAACCAAACATGGGAACCACCGACCGCATTATTCGTGTATTGCTTGCCGCTGTATTTGCTTATCTGTATTTCAGTGGAACCGTAGCCGGAACACCGGGCCTGATCCTCGCGATCCTGGGTGGTGTATTTGTACTGACCAGCCTGGTTAGTTTTTGTCCGCTGTATACGATTGTGGGAATGAATACCTGTAAGAAGAAGTAATGTAATCAAAGGTGACTGAAGACATGGATTCCCGCTGAAGCGGGAATTTTTTTGCCACAAAATTACACGCCTGTCCCGCCTCATGCGGGAAATGGACACGAAAAATACAGAAAGGCAGGCCACGGATTTCACGGATATGCACGGATTATTTTTTTGTCTTCGGCAAAAGTGGTGGCTACGAAATATCACAAAAGACCACGCCTGTCCCGCCTCATGCGGGAAATGGGAACGAATGAACCCGAAAAATGTGCTTTGCAAGGACTAATGGCTCCGGGCTACGGGATATCGCTTATTTTCCCGCAGAGGTGCGCAGATCAGTACGCGGATAACGCAGATACATCCTAAGAAGCGTTTATTTAGTCGATGAATTTCCCGTTTGCTCCGGCAATTATCTCAGGAGGCGTCTGCGAAAATCAGCGTTACCATCCGCGTTATTTGCGGGAAAACAACCCCTGATTTTTTTATAGCCCGAATAACTCTTTGCTTTACTTTTATCCTTCCGGTTTCAGGAGATGCTGTTGACAAAAACGGAGCCACTAATAATGAATTCAAATCATTTACATAATCAACATCGAATCAGGTTCACAACCGGATTGTTTGTTATTTTTATTTCCAGCCAGGTTTTATATGGTCAGCAGCATCTGGATGAGCAAAAAAGGGAGGAGGCTTTTTACCAGGCCACACAAAACTGGTTTGCTGCCTGGGAACTGGTCAGCAAGGATATCTATAAAATAGAAAAGGTCCGGCCTGTTGAATTTGTTTTTTTTGATGATCAATATGTTTATTCTACATCAAACGTTACTATTAAAAACGGTCCGGCCGTAAAAGGCTGTAACCTGATTAATTTGAAACTGAAGTGGAGAAAGGCCCTGCATCATGACTCACTTACATTGCCGGATAAATCAGTGGTTCCTGTCAGCATCATGTCATTTGCCGCTGCGCTTCACAGGGGCAGAAGCAAATCATTTTTTATCATGCCTTTACCTTCTTTTTGGGAGCAGGCGGGGGTAAAGAGTAAGGAGCTCGGTCTGATGCATCTTATTACCGGTGTATTTATACATGAGTTTTCTCATTCACAGCAAATGCAGAATTTTGGGAAGACCGTATCGGCTTATGAGCATCAATATGAATTCGGTACAGATTTCAGCGATGATATTGTGCAGCATGTTTTCGGGAAAGACAGCAGTTACCTGGAGCTTTACAAGACAGAGAATAATCATTTTTACCATGCGGTAAAAAACGGGATGCTGAACAACAATGAGCTAAGGCAGGGCTGGACAATCATGAAACAGCGGCAGCGCGTTTATTTCAAGGATAAGTATCAGCAAATGGATCAGGTTGAGAACCTGTTTCTTACCATGGAGGGGTTGGGTCAGTACTCTATGTTTCTATGGCTCATCCATCCTGCAGGGGGTAATATTAAAAGGGAGCTTGCCATTGATGGTGTAAGACGTGGTGGCAGGTGGTGGTCGCAGGACGAGGGATTTGCCTTGTTTTTAATATTGGAGCAGCTTTCTGCACCAGCAAATTGGGCCGGTACTATGTTTGGAACGAAGGCCGGGAGTGTAGTTGAATTAATTGAGGAACGGATGATCGTGGGGAAATAATACCGGCTGTATCAGGCAGTCAAATACAATTTCCACATATCTCTTCTGCCTAAATTGCTGCAGCTACCGGTTATTCGTGGAATAAATCAATTTTCTTCAACAGCCATCTTCGTCTTCTCTAAAATGTAATGCACTCATACGAAGCACTTTACTACTGAGTGTCGTATATCTACTCTATTAAATATCCATGTTTTACAGGATATAACTGTCCGGGTATTAAGTTCATATTTGACCTATTAAAATGAACAAGTATGAAAAAAATATTGATCACCGCTATAAACATATTGTTGACCGGGGCTCTTTTACAGGCACAGATCGGCAATCAGCCAAAGCAGGTAAGTAAAACTAAAATGAGTAATACCGGGGTGACTGTTTCGTTGGCCGGCTCCTGGTCCGGAACGCAGACTAATGATAATGGTCTGTATCCGCAGGCTTTTGCTTTCCAGTTAACGGATCGGGGAGTTATTTCCATGTCAGACAGCAAAGGGGTGGTGGCTGCCCAGGGGACCTATACATTTGCTAATAATGTATTCA
>CAZYTV010000290.1:0-5117 GCA_964650455.1 uncultured Chitinophaga sp.
CAGAACAGCCGCTTCACCAATCCGCTCCCGCATTTCCGGGGTTACCACGGCAGACGGGGTTTCTTCCACCACTTTCTGGTGACGACGCTGGATACTGCATTCCCGTTCGAGACCGTGGATTACATTTCCATATTTATCGGCCACCACCTGCACTTCGATATGGCGGGGAGAGGTTACATATTTCTCGATGAAAACAGAACCATCCCCGAAAGAAGATTTGGCTTCACTGATCGCTCTTTCCATTTGCTCCTGCATATCATCAGCACGTTCCACAATGCGCATACCTTTACCCCCGCCACCGGCGGAAGCTTTGATCAGGATCGGGTAACCGATTTTATTGGCAATTTCAACGGCTTCATTTACATCTTCAATCGCATGGTCAATGCCCGGCACCATCGGGATATTGTATTTTTTTACACTCTCCTTGGCCGCCAGCTTGGAACCCATCACCCGCATGGCTTCCGGGGTGGGACCGATGAATTCAATACCGGCATCGGTTACTTTCTGGGCAAATTCCGCATTCTCACTCAGGAAACCATAACCCGGGTGTATCCCATCCACGCCCAGCTCTTTACTGAGCGCGATGATTTTATCTCCATTGAGATAGGATTGACTGGACGGAGCAGGACCCAGGCAAACCGCTTCGTCTGCAAATAAAACGTGCGGGGCCTGACGGTCAGCATCTGAATATACTGCAACAGATTTAATACCCATTTTACGGATCGTGCGCATGATGCGAAGGGCAATCTCCCCACGGTTGGCCACTAATATTTTTTTCATTAGAATCGTTTTGAAGTTGAGTTATGCGAGTTCAACGAGCACCTGTCCTTTATCCACAGCCTGTCCGGGGGTTACGGCAATGCGTTTGATCACGGCATTACTCTGGATCATAATACTGTTTTCCATTTTCATGGCTTCAAGAATCAGGATACGGTCACCTTCTTTGACTTCCTGCCCTTCTTTCACTGCAATATCCAGCACCAGTCCGGGCATCGGCGCCTTGATCTCTTTAATATGCTTGGTGGATGCACTGCTGAAGCCCATACTATCCAGCATCTGGTCCAGTTGATCCTTTATTTCCATGTCGAAACTCTCCCCGTCCAATTCGAGTTTGATTTTCTTGCCATTGGTGTCTGCTTCCAGCAGGCGGGCATTCACCGAACGGTGATTCATAATCAGATTAAATTCTTCGGGGGATTTTTTATAAAAGTCAGCCGCATCGATATCAGCCTGGTCAAAGAAAAAGACAAAATCATTTGCCTTCACCTTAAAGGGTTTAGTTGATTCTGACATACTGCAAGGGATTTATTGGTAAGTTACCTGAATTTAGAAAGATAGAAAGCCTTTTCATACTAGCAGGGCCCCGGAGGGCATTTGAGGAATACTTACGGGCTTTGTGCCGGCAAGTGGAAAACAACCGGTATGCAAGGTTGACATTTACAGGCGGTTATTGGATGATTATCCTCATTCCATTACCAAATTAATATCAGTTCCTTCGATTGTCAGGGGAAAGTCATAAAAAAGTAAATAGCATGGGGAAAACTGCATGGCCGTGGGCGGTTATTGCAGCCCGTTCTTCGCCTGTTCCTTCCACACATGAAATATACTATGCACATTAGCTTTCCAGTCCGGCAAACGGTATACCAGGATGATTTCTTCCACTAATTCCAGTAACGTGACCCCTGTGGCTATATAAAAAAAGAGAACCGAAGGGTGCCCGGTAAAAAATGTCAGAATCAGGAAACTCCCCTGCAATAAGGCGGCAATCTTGGCCAGCCAGGTATGAAAATTTGACATCCTCCCATAGCGGAAAAAAGCATAACTGAACTGCACCAGGAATACAATAGCCAGTACAATCAGTATCGTTAGATGCTCCCGCACAAAATCAGGAAAAATAACAATCAGCCCGGTAAGGGCCACCCCTACAGTCAGATCATCGCCGATAGAATCCAGCCGGGTACCCGCAACACTGGTGACCCTGAACTTTCTGGCCAGGAACCCATCGATCAGGTCGGTAAAAAAACTAACCGCAATCCCCCATTTGAAAATTTCATACTGACGGGTAAATAATAACCATAGCAATACAGGAACAGTGACAATGCGGTAAAGGGTGATAGCATTAACAACGTAGTAAATTGCTTTATGGTGGAGCTGGGGCATGTAAATGAAGAGGGCTGAGAGGGTTTATTAGGTTTATAAAGTTTATAAGGTTTAAAGGGTTCACCCGTACTTCGTACTTTGTACTTTGTATTTCGTACTTCGTACTTCGTATTTCGTACTTATTCCAGGTGTTTCCGGAACCATTCCCCCGCCATTTCCGCCACTTCCTGCAATTTGCCGGGTTCTTCAAATAAATGGGTGGCTCCTTCTATGATGACGAGTTCTTTTTCACAGGAAAGCCGTTCGAGTGCCTGTTGATTCAGTTCGGTTACTTCATCATCCAGTGAGCCGGTGATCATCAGTACAGGTGTTTTCACCAATGGTAAAGCACGCAGGGCAAGGTCAGGACGACCACCCCTGGATACGACTGCTTTCACGACGGCGGGCATCAGTGAAGCTGCCCCTAATGCAGAAGCCGCTCCGGTACTGGCACCAAAAAATCCGATATGAAAATTGCGGAATACCGGTTGCTCCTGTACCCAGTGTGTTACAGCGGCAAGCCGTTGCGTGAGTAAACTGATATCAAAGCGGGCGGCATTGGCAATGCTCTCCCGGGTGGTCAGCAGATCCACCAATAAAGTGGCCATCCCTTTTTCATTCAGCATGCCGGCCACATATTTATTCCGGGGACTAAAACGGCTGCTGCCGCTGCCATGTGAAAAGATAATAATACTGTCCGCATTTTCCGGTACATCCAGGCAGCCTTCAAGAGTAACAGATCCTACCGGGATAAATACATTTTCGCCTATTTCGTTTTTCATGATAGTGAAGCCGGATAAACCTGAAAAATTCCTATTACCGCTATGAATGTACAGTGGGAACCAGCAGTACTGCAGTGAGTTCACTCATACCCCTGAATGAATCTGGTCATAAGCAGCCTTCAGGAACGGAGACATCCGGGTCTGTTTATATAAAAATGAATTAGCTTTAAAAAAAGCAACACATGCCAATCAGTTACCTCATTTACGGATCCGGTGGTTTATTAATCCTCACGTTATTGGTCTGGCTTTTTACCCGTAGCAGGAAAGACTGATCCTTTCTTTTTTTTCTTTGTCGGATGCATGAGGTCACGGATCACGACAGAAGCGGCAACGGCGCCGAATACCGCTGGTAAATAGGAGATAGTACCATAAGCAGATTTCTTGTAATTCTTTCCATCTGTCAGCATCAGGCTTTCCCTGATCGGCTCTTCCGGCGAAAAGACGACTTTAATTCCATGGCGGATCCCATACTGTCTTTTGAGTTGTTTACGCACCTGCTGGGCAAAAGGACAATTATAGGTTTCAGCAATATCCACCACCTGCAAGCGGGTGGGATCGAGTTTGGCCCCGGCACCCATACTGCTCACCACCGGCAATCCGCTCTCATAGGCCAGTTTAATAAAAGTGATCTTGGGGGTGATGCTGTCAATAGCATCAATAAGATAGGAAGGATGTTGTGTCAGTTGCTGTTCAACCATTGCAGGATTGATGAATTCGCGGATCACTTCCAGCTCCAGTTCGGGGTTGATGGCTTTTAACCGGTCTGCCATGATCAGGGCCTTGGATTCACCATGATTGGTGGCCAGTGCCGGCAGTTGCCGGTTCCGGTTAGTGGGATCCACCACATCCCCGTCAATGATGGTCATCTTTCCCACCCCGCTGCGGGCAATAAATTCAGCGGCATAAGAACCCACACCACCCAATCCCACCACCATCACATGTGATTGCGCCAGCCGCTTCAGGGCTTCATCCCCGATAAGTAGTTTGGTCCTGGATAACCAGGTAAAATCGTTTGTCATAATTGAAAGAGGTTGCCGAAAACTGCTTCCGCATTTTTTTGAATCTGCAAAGCAAGGGAATTGTGATCAATTGATAAAGCTTCTGCTGCCCAATTATATACGGTGGTTATGGGGAGGCCCGCATCATCTGTTTCCAGGAAAAACCGGTCCGGCGGAATTGCCCGTAATACTTCCTGCATGCCCGGGTTCTGCAGTGATTTTCCCAATGAAATATAATAGCCTTTTCCGGTAATCCGCCGGGCCAGGGTTTCATTTTTACTATACCCATGAAAGATGACCGGCACCCGGTTACCTGCTTTCGCTAATGTCGCGAACACCTCCTCCCAGGCCCTCACGCAATGAATAACGAGTGGTTTCCTTATGGTATTCGCCCAATCCACCTGGGCACTGAAGACCACCGACTGCAGGGAAAATGAAGTTTCGCAAACCTTGTCCAGCCCGCATTCCCCAATGGCCAGCACCCGGTCATGGCAGCTTTTCTGCTGCAGGGACCCTACCTGTTTTTGCCAATGAGCTGCTTGTATATACCAGGGGTGTATGCCCATGGAATACAGGCCCGTCAAGGGTTCCGGCTCATCGGGGGTATTCAGGTTCTGTAGTACCCATTCCCCGTTTACGGGGGGGATATGTGAATGTATATTGATGAACAATGGGCAGATTTGAACCCGCAATTTAGGAACTCCATTGGGCGAAACAGTCCTTTTCATAGGGAAAAATGGGATTTACCTGTGGAAAAACAGTCATTAAAAAAATCACGGATTTTTTTCTCATTGTGCGAAGGAGCGTGGAAATCATCTATATTTGGTACTGGTATATAGCATACCCATTAACATTCAAAATCTAAAAAACATGGCAACAAAGAAAAAAGCAGCAAAGAAAGCCGCTGCTAAAAAACCCGTAAAGAAAGCCGCTGCTAAGAAGCCTGCTGCTAAAAAACCCGCCGCTAAAAAAGCTGCAAAACCTGCTAAGAAAAAATCTGCACGTAAGCCTAATGCAGCTTTCATGAAAGCACTGAATCCGAGCGCAGCATTAGCCGCTGTTGTTGGAGCAAAACCATTGCCCCGTACCGAAGCAGTTAAAAAAATCTGGGCTTATATCAAAGCCAACAAACTGCAGGATGCTAAAAACAGACGTAATGTGAACACGGATGCTAAACTGAAAGTTGTTTTCGGTAACA
>CAZYTV010000291.1:0-5113 GCA_964650455.1 uncultured Chitinophaga sp.
CACGTCCCTTGTTCTCAATTCTATGTCCCGCGTGGGTTTTGGAAGTCCTGTTTCCGGCCTTGTGAATGATAATTTCCACGCCCCCGAAAGCGAGTACCGTATCATCAATAGCATCGGCAATACTTTGTGCATCGGTCACGTTGAGCAGGGTGCTGCTGACCGCGTCTTTACCATATTGCTTTACCATTTCGTCTTTCGCGGCAGTAAGACGTTCGGCATTGATATCATTGATCACCACACAGGCCCCTTCATCAGCGAATCTTTTAGCTATAGCTTTACCAATACCACCTGCACTGCCGGTTACCAGGGCTACCCGGCCACTGAGTGGTTTGGGTTTAGGCATCCGCTGGAGTTTTGCTTCTTCCAGCAGCCAGTACTCAATATTGAATGCTTCCTGGCGGGGCAGTGAGGTATATTCTGATACCGCTTCCGCACCACGCATTACATTGATCGCATTGATATAAAACTCAGCCGCCACCCGGGCCGTTTGTTTGTCTTTGGAGAAGGTGAACATACCTACGCCGGGGAACAGGATCACCACCGGGTTAGCATCCCGCACAGCCGGACTATTCGCATGTTTGCAGGTTTCGTAATAGGCGGTGTACATCTTCCGATATGCTTCAAACTGTGGAGCCAGTTTTTCTTTCACCGCTTTCACATCCGTCAGATCAGCTTCTGTACCGAGATCCAGTACCAGCGGGGATATTTTAGTCCGCAGGAAGTGGTCAGGGCAACTGGTACCTAATGGCGCCAGGCGATCGAGGTCATTGGAGTTGATAAACTGCAGTACTCTTTCGTCATCGGTAAAATGACCCAGCATTTTTACTTTGGAAGAACAGAAACCCCGAAGCACCGGGGCCAGTTGTGCTGCTTTCATGCGACGCTGATCGGCCGGAAGGGAATCCCGTTTTACGCCACCGAATACCGGTCTTTTCTTCCCATAATTTTCTTCGAGGTACTGGGCACATCGCTCAATCACTTCCAGGGTATTGATATAGCTTTCGTAAGCGGTATCCCCCCAGGTAAATAATCCATGTGAGCCAAGCATGATGCCCCGGATACCCGGATTCTCCGCCAGGCATTGTTTGAGTTTCAGACCGAGGTCAAAACCAGGACGCTGCCATTCCACCCATCCGATGGTGCCATTGAATAATTCCTGGGTGATTTTTTTACCATCTTTGGCGGCAGCAATCGCAATCGCCGCATCCGGATGCAAATGGTCAATATGTTTAAACGGAAGAAATCCGTGCAACGGCGTATCAATAGAAGGTGCTTTGGAAGCCAGGTCGTAGATGCAATGGTTGAAGAGTTCCACCATTTCATCTTCGAACTCCAGTCCGCGGTACACATTATTCAGACTGCGGAGGCGGTCCACATATAATGCAGCCAGTCCGTTTCTTTTCATGGAGCCGAGGTCTCCCCCGCTGCCCTTGATCCACATGATCTCTGTTTCCTCCCCGGTCAGGGGATCTTTGGCCATCGCTTTACAGGAGGTATTGCCACCCCCGTAATTGGTTAAGCGCAGATCCGCGCCCAGAAGGTTGGAACGGTAAACCAGTAATGCCACTTCATCACCGGCCAATGCATTTGCTTTTGCATCGTCCCATAAATAACTTACATGCTTAAAGCTGACTGTTGTGACTGACATATGTAATTTCTTTTTCGGTTTTCAATTTTTCATGCAGGTTGTTGCCACGACCTACCAGTAATACTGAGAGAATGATGGTGATGATACCAATGGCAATCACCGTTTTTGTTTGTTTGCTTACTCCCTTCCATTCTTTCAGCACCAGTCCCCACATATTGGCTACTAAAATAATAAAGGCCATGTGCAGAATCCACGAGCTCGGACCATTACCGAGTTTGCTTTCACCCATTCCGTAGAAGAAGAATTGCAGGAACCAGGCGGTACCGGCGATAGCGGAGAACAGGTAGTTCCGCATCAGTGGGGTCTTTTTATTAGTATAATCACCAAATGATTTGTTACGGGCATTCAGGACCATACACCAGATAAAATTGGTGGTCAGACCGCCCCATAACAGCACCACATAGATAACATTGTTCCGGTACAAAAATTCACCATCTCCGGGATTAGCGGCTTTCCAGGCATCATTGGCTACATTGGCCAGGTCCTGTCCGGCTTCGAGACCAAAATTAAAACAGGCACTGAGCACACCGGAAACGATGGATACGAACATACCGAGCGCGAATTTGTATTCCGTTTTTACCGGCATTCCGTGCGGGTCAGTCGCTGCTTCACCAGCCTGCAGGCTTTCCTGGTTCAGTTGTTTTTCTTTCATCATACCGGCTTTACCGGAGATGATAATTCCTATAATACAGATCAGTAATCCGGCCATAATAGTGATCCCCCACTGGGAACTGACCATTTCGCTGAATGTATCTTTACCGGCTTTGGGAAAGAAGTCATAATAGATAGCTGGAATCAGTGCTCCGAACACCATACAGAGTCCGAGGATGATACTGCTGCCCAGGGATACCCCCAGGTAACGGACACCCAGCCCGTAGGTGAGTCCGCCAATGCCCCAGAGTACCCCGAAAAGAAAGGTATAACCCAAGGTGGAACCGGCAGCTCCGCTGATCATTTCTGTAAAACCGGGAATGGTGAGCCAGGCGGCGATGGGGGGGACAATTAACCAGGAAAATAAGCCACCGACAATCCAGTAACTCTCCCAGCTCCAGCCTTTTACCTTTTTATAAGGGATGTAAAAACTACCTGAGGCAAAACCGCCCAAGAAGTGAAAGATGACACCTAAAATAACATTCATAAAGGGAAATTCAAATTGGAAGCAATCAGTTTACGCATCATAAAACTAAGGAATAGAATTCCTCTCCCGTCATGGCCCGTCATGCCTTTATTTTGGATCAGACGTCTTTTAAAAAGGGCCAAATCAGGAAATATATATACTTTTAAAACGTACGACTGCTGACAGGTTCCGGATCAGGTGCCAGCCCCCGGAAACTGTTTAAAAGGAACTGGTTATGAAAAAAAACGTATTATTCGACTATATTCATATTGACTATTTATCGGCCACGCCCAAATATATGCAGTTGGCCAATTCCGTTATTAAGGCCATCAGCGAGGAAAAAATCAATAAAGACGACCTCCTGCCCTCTATCAATGAGCTGAGCTTTGAATTCGAGATTTCCCGGGATACCGTTGAGAAGGGATATAAATACCTGAAACAGATCGGGGTGCTGGGCTCGGTGCCCGGTAAAGGCTATTTTGTAAAATCCACCGATGTAGAGCAGCCCCTGCGGATCTTCCTTCTTTTCAACAAACTGGGGGCCCACAAAAAAATTGTTTACGATTCGTTTGTCAAGGCCCTCGGGGATATGGCCCTGATTGATTTCTATATTTATAATAATGATTTCAGTCTTTTCAAAAAACTGATCCAGAACCATAAGAAGGAATACACCCATTATGTGATCATTCCGCATTTTGTGGAAGGTGGGGAAGGCGCATATGATATCATCAACCAGCTCCCTTCGGAACAGTTGCTCATGATGGATAAGCTGATCCCCGGTATCAAGGGGAATTATGCAGCCGTTTATGAGAATTTTGAAAAGGATATTTATGCCGCGCTGGAAGAATTAAAAGAACCGCTTAGTAAATACCATACGATCAAGATCATTTTCCCGGATGGCACTTACCATCCCGAAGAGATCCTGAAAGGGTTTACCAAGTTCTGCCGGCAGTACGCGTTTAATTACCGGGTTGTACACGACATCTCCAAAGAACCTATTAAAGAAGGAGAAGTCTTTATTAACCTGATGGAAGAAGACCTGGTGACCCTGATCGAAAAGATACTGGTCACTAAAATGAAAGTGGGCAAACATGTCGGAGTTATATCCTACAATGAAACCCCGCTGAAGAAAATTATCCTTCATGGTATCACCACCATTTCCACTGATTTTGAATTCATGGGAAAGAAAGCCGCCGAGATGATCCTGAACGGTTCCACCGAGCATGTGGAAATTCCATTCTATGTCACTAACCGGGCTTCCCTCTGATCATTTCAGGTACTGACTGATCATTGCCGGGTTCTGTTTCCTTAGCTGTTCTATCACCAATCCGGTATTGATCTTCGCTCCTTCCAGGTTGGTATGGGTATTATCGGATGGAAAATACAGGGCCTTAACTTTTTCCTGTCCCAGTTTATCATACTCTGCAGCCACCAATTCATTCAGGTCAATAAAAAAAGCACCTTCCTGTTCAGCTACCTGTTTTGCCCATAGGGCCCAGGAATCGGCAGAACGCTGTACTTTTCCTTCCTTCCAGCTATTGCGGGGCACCAGGGAACAAATAATAGGGGTGGCTCCTTTAGCTTTTGTTTCCCTGACAAACCGGCGCATATAAAAACCATAGGTATACACGGTTTCATTGATCTTCCGGATGGGGTTATAGATCAGGGTATCTTTTTCGCTTACACCCCGGAGTACACCACGGGCACGGGCGGTATCATCCAGCGGACTGGCATCATTGTGACCAAACTGAATGATGACAAAATCGCCTTTCTTCAGGGTCAACAGAATTTTATCCCAGCGCCCTTCTGTTATAAAAGTCCTGCTGCTGCGGCCACCCATGGCATGGTTCTGTACCTGCAGTTTATTGGTGTCTACCTGTTCGGCCACAAAACTGCCCCAGCCCCATAAACTGCCTTTCCCGGTGCCATCACCATTGCGAACCGTACTGTCACCGATAATATAAAAAACGGGTTTTTCATTTTGTTTCCAAACAAACGAAAACAACAGTACTGCCAGAGCTGGCACGATCAAGCGGATAAAGAGACCGGATTTTTTCATGATCAGTTATTTTTAAGGAATTGATTCAACGTAAGTGTATTCAACAACCGGATACCCTCAGTTACTGAAGCCGCGTTCAGCCGGGCTCCTTCTTCATTGGTATGGGTATGATCACCGGGGAAAAAGGTTTTTACTTTATCCGGTCCCATGGTATCGTATTTGTCAGCGGTAATGGCATTGAGATTAATAAAAAACACACCCTCTTCCCGGGCAATTTCTTCGGCCCATTTTCCAAAATCCTTATCGGCCCTTTTTACCTTGCCTTCCACAAACTGGTTGCGGGGAATCA
>CAZYTV010000292.1:0-5039 GCA_964650455.1 uncultured Chitinophaga sp.
TGACTGGCATGGGGGGATAACACCAACTGTATACAACCTCTCCCCGGTGACTGGCATGGGGGGATAACACCAACTGTATACAACCTCTCCCCGGTGACTGGCGTGGAGTTAAAACAAAAAATATATTTGGCTACCGTTGGTGTTATCACCAACAGCAAACTCTCTTTCCCACACGATTCCGCGGGAATTTTCACTTCGTTTCTATGCCTTTTTCCCATACAGCTTATACACCCGGAATTTATTTTGCAGCATGTCTGTATTAAAACCCGAATGTCCGCAATTCTTCACTGCAACAAATCTTTGGTGGAAACCGCTGCTTAAGGAAGATGCACATAAAGAAATCGTAATTGGCAGTCTCCGGTTTCTGGTGGAGAACAAACGAATCAGTATGCACGCTTTTGTCCTGATGCCCAATCATATTCACCTGATCTGGAAAATAAAACCGGAACATCGCCCGGAAAATGTACAGCGTGATTTTCTGAAATTTACAGGGCAACAGATTAAGTTTCATTTGCAAAAGCACAACCCCCGATTCCTTGAGCGATTCAGGGTAGATGGTAAGGACCGAAATTACCAGCTTTGGGAAAGAAATCCTTTCAGCCAAGCCTTATGGACTGCCCCGGTTTACTGGCAAAAACTGCAGTATATCCATAATAATCCGGTAAAAAAAGGGTTCTGCAAGGATCCGGAGGACTACCATTACTCCTCAGCCCTGTTTTATGAAACCGGAATAGACAATTGGGGATTCCTGGAAAAATCTGACATATAAAAACAGGCTGCTGAAGTAAAAATTCAGCAATTATTAACCCAAAAACAAAAATATCCCCCGAAACAGGGATATTCCGGGTAAACCACGAATGTTAATTTTATATCCTCTCAAACAAACCATTCATGAAAAAGATAAACCGCCTCTTCATTCTTATTTTCCTTTTGACAGCATATTGCAATACAGTGACTTCACAAAAAACAGCCATGTATGCACAAACAACCACACAGTTGCAGCTGGAAAAAAACACAATACAGGTTGACAATTTTACTTTTGCCGATGTCCTGGGGCCCGAAAATCAAATACAGCACACGGCCAGTTTTAATATTGCTGTAAATAGTGATGCCGCCACAAAGAATATTATCAGGCTACTTCAGGTTTATACAAAAGAAAAAGCCAGCCGCCAGCTTTTATTTATTAATACGAATTATAAAGGAGAAGCTATAGATGAAAGGGTTTATGACAATACTATTATCGAAGAGATTTCTTTTTCTGAACTGAATGCCCTAACAAAAGACATTTTAAAAGCAACTGTCAAAGTACGTGCCGGGTCTGTTAAATTACAGAAAGGAGGTACAAATGCAGTAGCTATAAAAAGTAAAAGTGGCCTCGCCTTTAGCAGCAATTTCAGTTTATCGATTGGCAATCTGCCCGCCACACGTGTAACTAAAATCAGTGGATTGAGTATTCAACCAGATGCAGGACAATATACAAATTTCACCATAGAAGTAATGTCGGTTGATGGAGCTGCCTGGAACCAATGGTTTTTAAGCGGTGCCGGCGGGCTCAAAACAGAACAGGGAGTCATCCGTTTACTGGCGTTTAATCTAAAAGATGTATTATTCAATATTTCGCTGATGGATGTGGAAATCGTTTCCTATTCCGGGGCTTCCGGAAATCAGCAAGGGACCGGACGATCAACGATCGGGCTACGGATGAAAGGAATGGTGATAAAGTGAGGTGAGGCATGTTGATTGCTTGTTGGTGAGAATACCAACAAGACTAACACCTATCTGTTGGTGGAAACACCAACAGATATGAACCGGATACCTGGCATTGGCATAAAGTAGTTGGGGAGACAACTGAGAGCACCATCCTCGTCAATGATAAGATCAATTCCCTTAAAACTGAGTTGCTCCAGTGAAGGATTCAGTGACAAGTCAAATTGATTGTTTTCATTAGCCGGTTCTTTCACCAAAGTAACAATATCCGGGTATAACAGATGCTGTACATAAATAGTGTCGCATTGAGGAATATCCATTTTAACCTGCCCTTTGCTGTCAGAAATGGCTTCCTCCCGCTTATCACCCAACTGGAAAATACAGCGGATATTACCCGTCAACTGGGGATTGGGATCTGTGAACCTGAGTGTAAACCCGGATCCCTGCCGTGTCTGACGGGTAACTGTAAAATCTTTACCGGGTTCCTTATTACTTTTGAGTTTAACCAGGTTCTCTTCAACCAAAAATGTTCCGGCAGCATTTCGGTCTACCGCCCCGTAGGAGAAAAAAAACTGAAAGGTTCCTTCTTCTGAAAATTTAAAACCGGCGACCATTTCTGTTTTTCGGAAGTAAAATTCTCCTTTAATGATTGTAGTTGACATAACGGCCAGGTTTAGTGAAGCAATTTACTGAAATAAGATTTTCAGATTGGCAACATCAACAGATTATGTTGGTGAAAACATCTGACTACTTTATGTTGGTGAAAACATCTGACTACCTTATGTTGGTGAAAACACCAACATAAAACAGCCTGCAATTCTTCATTACAGGCTGTTGCTTTGCTGCTACTAATGCTATTTTTTCATCTTGTTACTGTAGCCTTTACCGGGGCCAGCTTTATGGCCAGCTCGGTGACGCTATTGAGCAGTTCCGGAAGGGCGGCTTCAACCTCGTCGGTCAGTTCCACGCCCTGCTGCTGAATAAATTCAATACTCACCACGAATAAATGCATATCCGGGATTTGCCCCAGTAACTGCAGTGAATTGACCATATCCCGTAAACCGATATCATGAGTGCTCATGGACTTGGGAAAATCATCCGCGAATTTCGGTTTGATCAGGCGGATGGTACCGGCTTTTTGTCCGTCCAGTGTGGCATCCACCAAGATCACTTGCCGGTATTTCTCAAAATATTCCAGCAGGTGAAATCCGCCCGTGCCGCCATCCAACACATCCACATACCCGGGTAAGCCGGAGGACATGAGCTTTTGGGCTGCATGTACACCCACCCCTTCATCCCCCATCAGGTAATTACCTACGCCCATGATCAGTACTCTGTCTTCCATGTTCTATGATTTAGTTGGTTCATTGGGTACATCCAATCCTTTATCAAATACATCCTCCTCCACAAACTTCCAGCCACCACCCATACTGGATATCTCACCACGTCCTTCCACATAGTCGTGATAGAACACCAGGTAAACGTGGATCACCGTAAAGAGAATAAAAAACCACATGGTGACATGGTGTACCTGCCGCAGGAATATATCTCCCCCAAACATCGCGGGTACCCAGGAAAACAATTTGGGGAACCACCAGCCGGTACTCATGGAAGCATATAAACCAAAACCGGTCAGGCACTGCACCAGGAATGCGAGGAAAGTGAAGAAATAAATAAAACCGGCCATTGCATTATGTCCCACACTCATGTGCTCTTTTCCGCGCAGCATGAGGATATCCATTTTGAATACATGCCACATTTCCCTGAAGTACCGGCGGGAAGTGGGTATGAACTGTTTCCAGTTGGCATATTTATTTCCCACAAACCCCCAATAGATACGGAACAGGAAATTAAAGAAGAAAATATAGGAAGCAATAAAGTGGATCATCCTTACCCAACCCATCGTAAACTGGTTGGAAGCTTCCTTTGAACTCTGTAAAGCAAGCGGATCAGCAATATAAAAACCGGTGGCAATCAGCACCAGGATCACCAGTGCATTCAGCCAGTGGTATATACGAACTGGTTGCTCCCATACATATACCCTCCGCAGCCTATGAACTTTATGAACAATTACTTCGTTTGCCATACTATAGTTTTTAAAGGTTAATCGCCCAATACACTGATGCGGCTGATATGTTTACCTTCCTCATCGTACAGGTGCACGGCACAGGCCAGGCAAGGGTCAAATGAGTGTACGGTCCGTAAAATCTCCACCGGCTGCTTCGGGTCTGCGATCGGGGTATCCCTTAACGCAGCTTCATAAGCAGAAAGCTGTCCTTTACTATCCCTCGGTGAGGCATTCCAGGTTGTGGGGACCACTAACTGGTAGTTGGCTATTTTTTCATCTTCAATATTGATCCAGTGTGCCAGGGCTCCACGAGGGGCTTCCGAATGGCCCACGCCGAGTGCCTTAGCCGGCCATTTCGACGGATCGCGTTTGGAAGAATCCGCCATTCGCGTATCCCCCTTTTTTATATTATCAATGAGCTGATTGAAGAAATCAATTCCCCATTGTGCCACCAGGGTACTTTCCAGACCACGGGCTGCTGTACGGCCGAGGGTAGAGAAGAGTGCGGTAACCGGGACATTCAGATCAGTAAGGGCTTTGTCCACCACTTCTTTGAATTCTTCTCTTCCTTTGGCATAACCCACGAGCACACGGGCCAACGGACCTACTTCCACGGCATTACCTTTCCATCTTGGAGTCTTCAGGTAGCTATATGCTTTAGTGGTATCCAGGTTTTCAAACGGAGGTTTAGGACCAGTGTATTTGATCTTGCTCTCTCCTTTCCAGGGATGCAGGCCACCTTTGCCTTTGTATTCATACCAGGAATTATCTATGAATTCCTGCACTTCATCATCTTTACGCAGATCCACTTCATATACTTTGCTGATGTCCTTATTCAGGATCACCCCAGCCGGAAATTTATAGGATGAAGCATCCCGGTAACCATTCCAGGGCAGATCACCATAAGACATATAATTGCCTAAACCACCGCCAATGGCACCCCAGTCTTTGTAGAAGGAAGCGATAGCCATCAGGTCTGGTATATATACCTGCTCAATGAATTCCTTACCCTGTTTCAGTAATTGTTCCACATAAGCCAGGCGTTCCGCATTCAGACCGCTTACATCATCGGTAGTGATGGCGCAGGCCATACCACCCACGAGATAGTTGGGGTGTGGATTTTTACCACCAAAGATGGTATGTACTTTCACGATCTCTTTCTGCCATTCCAATGCTTCGAGATAGTGTGCCAGGCCGATCAGGTTTACTTCTGCGGGTAATTTATATGCGGAGTGACCCCAATAACCATTACTAAAGATACCCA
>CAZYTV010000293.1:0-5033 GCA_964650455.1 uncultured Chitinophaga sp.
TAGCGAAGGAGGGCTTGCCCATTGGCAATTTCCCGTTACAGGTTTCCCCATCCGCAAAAGCTACATCAGGCGGTAATTTTCTGTGGCACTATCTCTCTGTTTTTCAACAGGCCGGCTCTTCACCGGTGCATTGCTCTGTGCTGTCCGGACTTTCCTCCACTTGTATCCTTCGACATGCCTGCCTGTTCGGCAGAAAAGCTCAGGATGACAGGCAGCGATAGCCTGGCTTGTAGCAAGTACAAAGGTAGAAAGGATAATCAGTATTGGAAGAATATTTCTGTAGCCCCGTACCCATAGGCCGGGTGATGACGGTTGACAAAGGATTTCACTTCTTTCTTTAACCGGAGCAGGTCATGAATTTCATCCCGGAGTTTACCTTCCCCAACTCCATGTATAACGATCAGTGAAGGCTGGTGATGAGCCACTGCGAGATGATAATATTTTTCAAAATTCTTTAGCTGGAGATGGAACATTTCATAATTATCCATTTCCTTCCAGTGATCCGTAAGTTTTTCAATATGCAGGTCAATCACGGTACGTGCCGGCTCCAGATGCTGGCGGGCTTTGGAGGCATCGTAAATTTTATACCCGGCTGCAGACAACTGATGTTTCCAGGCATTCTCCGACTCCACCACTTCCTCCCAGGTACGTACCGGATAGGTCTCAAATAACCGCTGCGAAAAAGTGGCCAGGTTCTTTTGTTTCAGTTCCTCTATTTTAGCAAAAAGCTGTTTGGGTTTGAGCTTCACCGATGCTTCATAATGCGGGGCCATATTTTTATCCGGCGTAACGAGAGTAAATTCAAAATCAAAACTCGGGCTGTCATTCAATTCGCTGAAATCGATATCATGCAGGTAAAAATCTTCAAAGGGCTGCACCGTATTTTTCAGTTCAAAATCCGGCTTACCAAAAAAATGAAGTTTATAGTTAAACCGGTAGGGCGTCTTCGTATGGTTGACCAGGTGCAGTTTTAGTTCCTCCACCACCAGGTCCCCGAATTCATCATGATCCATCACAGGCAGGAAGGTCAGCCAGACCCCGTCTTCCACGCGTTTGTTTTCGGTATACTTCTCCTTCCGCACATCATCAATGTATTTTTTTTCCTTTTTATCCGGTACCAGCTTTTTTTCCGAAAACCGTTTAAAATAAGGAAAATCCACCTGGTCCATATACACCGGGAAAGTCACTCCATTGGTTTCCACCATCAGCATACTATCGCTGATGATATCCACCACTTTCGCTTCTTCATTCGAATGAAGGATCAGCACAATATCGCCCACCTGGTACTTCATAGTTGTATTTAATAGAAGAAAGCAAAGATAAGACAAGTACGAAGTTAGAAGTACGAAGTTAGAAGTACGAAGTTAGAAGTACGAAGTACGAAAGGAATAAGTAAAAGTGATTGAGCCAGTTATAAAAGATTGTACGTTCTAAGGAGGTCCTGGTAACTGAAAACTGACAGTCTGGTTAACCTTTCTAAGTACGTTCAATCTAGATCAACAAGCAGAATCTCGTTTTACGTCTGCATTTCGTACTTCGTACTTCTAACTTCGTACTTTATGCTGCCAGTTTACTCTTTCTATACCCATACAGGAAATAAAATATCACGCCAATGGCCAGCCAGCTAAGGAACCAGAGCCAGTTGCTCTTGGTCATACCGGTAAGCAGGTAAAGACAGGTGATAACGCCCATCAGGGGGATCAGGGAGTATTTTTTTACTATAGTTAGTACTGAAAGCCCGATACTGATGAGCCAGAAGATGATCAGGGAGAGATTAGGTGTGGCCAGGTCCATAAAACTTACTTTCCCTTCCACATAATCAGGGTTTCCTGAAAAATCGAAATTGAACATATCAGACACATACGTCTTATTAAGCGAAACAAACAAGACAAAGACACCGGCTATAATCAGCGGAAAAATAAATTGGCCATTGATGTACGGCATCGAAAAACGTCCGGCTACCTTTTCCTTCCTGGGAATCAACAACACACCTCCGCACACAAGCACAAACACAAACAAGGTGGCAATACTGGTAAAATCAAGTACAAAATCCTTGTCTGTAAACAGGATAGGCACTCCCACAACCAGCCCGGTTACAATAGTGGCAAAAGAAGGTGTTTGAAATTTTGAATGAATCCGCTGGAATACCGGGGGCAGCAGTCCGTCACGACTCATGCTCATCCATATCCGGGGCTGACCCATCTGGAACACGAGTAAGACACTGGTCATGGCCACCACCGCACAAATGGAAACGAGGATCTGCATCCAGCTTACATTCAGGTTTTCTTTTTCAAAAATAAACGCCAGCGGATCTCCAACTCCATCAAAATTTTTATAATGTACTGCCCCGGTGAGCACCAGGGTAAGCAGGATATAGACAATGGTACAAATGACCAGTGATAAAATCATACCCCTGGGCAGATCCCGTTGCGGGTTCTTGCTTTCTTCAGCCAGTACACTGACCGCATCAAAACCGATATACGCAAAGAATACACCACTAACGGCCATCATTACACCGCTGAATCCATTTGGCATAAATGATTTAATACCCACATCATTGGCGGGTGTCCAGTTAAAGGTGAGTCCGTTCGTGAATACCAGGTAACCACCTACCAGGATCACTAAACCGACAATCGCCAGTTTCAGAACCACCATCGCGTTACTGAAATTGCGGCTTTCCTTTATTCCCCTGTATACCAGGTACGTGATCAGCAGGTTAATGACCAGGGCGGGCAGATCGAAGATGATCCTTAATCCGCCGATTTGAGGGGCATTATTCCAGGCACCCAGCAGTTCAGCATTTTTTGTGCCGCCTTCCAGGGCATGTTTGGCTTCGAGGTAACTACAGGTCATAAAATCCGGCATGTGCACATTCATTTTACTCAGGAAGGAAGTGAAATAATCACTCCAGCTGAATGCCACATAAATGTTCCCGATGGAATACTCCATGATCAGGGCCCAGCCAATGATCCAGGCGAAAAGCTCTCCAAAACTGGCATAGGCATAAGTATAAGCACTTCCGGCAACCGGGATGCGGCTTGCAAATTCAGAATAACAAAAAGCAGTAAACGCACAGGCAATCCCTGTAATAATGAAGGGAATGACCACCCCCGGTCCACCATGGAATACTGCACCACCCAGGCTGCTGAAACTTCCGGCACCAATAATAGCGGCGATCCCAAAAAAAGTCAGATCCTTTACAGTAAGTACTCTATTTAACCCTGAAGAATGCGCATCATTGGCGGCCAGGTGGGAATCGTTAATAATTTTGTCAATCGTTTTCCGGCGAAAAAGGGAGTTTGACATCTGCAGTTGGTTTTGCTGATCAAAATAGGGAAAAAATCGGAGTCGGGATCATTTGATTGCCCACAATTAATGTTCCCGTTGTACCAGGAACAGGGCCAGGTCTTTCAGGGGCTGTTTACGTCTTGATAACACGGCAATATCTTCCAGGTGTTCCAGCGCCTCGTCGAGGTATTTATTCTTTAATTCAATGGCCCACTCATCCACTTTACAGGCCCTGAAAATACGGAGTACCTGCTCCACCTTATTCACGTCATTGCCTGCGAGTAACTGTTTCAGTTCATCCTGTTGCAGAGTATTGGCCGTTTCCAATGCATGGATGAGCAAAAAGGTTTTCTTATTGGCGAGAATATCCCCTCCCACCTGTTTACCGAATTTCTGCGGATCACCAAATGCATCCAGGTAATCATCCTGCACCTGGAAGGCAATCCCGAGTTTACGGCCGAACTCGTATAACAGGTTTTGGTTACGTTCACCTGAACCTCCCAGTATGGCACCCATTTTCAGACTGGCCGCCAGCAGAACAGAGGTCTTCAGTTCGATCATCCGCAGGTATTCATCCAACTGAACGTTTTCAAGTTTTTCATAATCCATATCCCATTGCTGACCCTCGCATACTTCACGGGCTGTCTGGTTAAACAAACTCAGGATCGGTTGCAGGAAACTCACCCCGATCTTATTCAGGTACTCATAGGCTTTTACCAGCATCACATCACCTGCCAGCAAAGCCGTACTCTCCCCGTATTTTACATGTACCGTCTGCATGCCCCGGCGCAACGGGGCTTTATCCATAATATCATCATGTATCAGGGTGAAATTATGAAAGAGTTCTACTGCCGCTGCCAGTTCCCAGGCATCTTCACGGATATCATCAAAGAGTTCATTACCCATCAGGCAAAGTACCGGCCTCACCCGTTTACCTCCCAGTTTCAAAAAATATTCATTGGGCTGGTACAGGGTAGCCGGGGCATCCGGAAAATGCGCTTTATCAAAATGAAAAGCAAATTTCTGTGAGAGTAGTTCAAAACTTTGCATAAGCCAAAATAAGGATCATTTACGTTTCTTCCCTTTTTGTTTACTATTATTTTCATCGGCAAACTCACCGGCCAGCACCCATTCATAATCCAGTTGCCGTTTGGCAAGATTCGCCCCGACTACCTTAATCCTGACCTTATCCCCCATCCGGAACGTTTTAGCGCTGCGGTGTCCGAGCAGGCAATACTCTGATTCCACATGCCTGAATTCATCATATTCGAGCAGGCTGTTAATACTCACCAGTCCCTCACATTTATGCTCCACTGTTTCCACCCAAAATCCAAAAGAAGCCACCCCGCTGATCACACCGTCAAATTCATCGCCGAGAAACTGGCGCATATACTGCACCTGTTTGTATTTGTTGGAGTCCCTTTCGGCCTGCATAGCCGCCCGCTCCCGTTCACTGGTATGTTTACATTTTTCCTCCATTTTCTTATCAGGCTGCATCGTATTATTCAGTACATCAAAGAGAATGCGGTGTACCTGCACATCCGGGTACCGGCGTATCGGTGAAGTAAAATGACAATAATGCTCGAAACCCAGTCCGTAGTGTCCTACATTTTCTGTGGTGTACTTGGCCTTGGCCATGGTACGGATCCCCAGTTGTTCCAGCACATGCTGTGCCGGTTTACCGCTGCCATCTTTAAGCAACCGGTTAAAGTACGCCGCGGTTGCATCCGGTTAGGAGGTATCAA
>CAZYTV010000294.1:0-4974 GCA_964650455.1 uncultured Chitinophaga sp.
GACCGTATTCCTGCGGTGATTCAGTAAATCTTTATAATCATTTTCGCCTTCCTGTGAACTGTGGTCTGCCAGGGGTTGCCGACCGCCCTGATCTTTTAAAACATCCGGCTGAAGCAGGCCCGCAGAGAAGTCCAGCAGCCCGGCCTGAGTTTTGGTCAGTTGACCAATGCCCTCTAAAACAAAGGGTTTTCCGATATTCAGGAACTGCTGACCCAGCCAGAGATGAGAATCCAGGTCGGCTGCAGCCAGGGCCTTCATTTTACCCGATTTGGCGGCTATATAATCGGTCAGTTCCGTATTTTCCTTGATGGTTGTATTGTAGTCGAAACGGATCCCGTCAATCGGTTCTTTTTTACCGTTTTTGTCTGTTTCCGGCTCAATAACCACAGAGGGGTCCAGGTGGAATGTGCCGATGCCGGGAAGATCCAGCTTTTTATTAGCATAGAGATATTGGGCAAGTATCAGCGCTAGTTTCAATGTTTTGGATTTTTACAGGTTACAATATATAGATTTTATAGGATTGTGACAAGTACCATTCGGCCGGAAGCTTTAATTTTGTATGAATTATGCTAAGTGTTGAAGAAAAGGCCTTTGTCGCTTACTGGGCTGAAAACAGGCTGTCTAAAAAAAGAGTGCTGAAACAACTTTATGCCGGTCTGCCACTGGCCATGCTGCTGATCGTGGCCATATTTGCCAATCTCTTTGCGGGTTGGTACGGCAGGGCCCAGATGGTCCTTTCCAGGGAAGATTCCTCCCTGGTGATCATATTACTGGTGGCCGCCCTTTCCATTGTTGTATTTATCGTCATTTTTTCCGCCCGACACCGCTGGGAGCAGAATGAACTGCGGTACCGGGAGCTCCTCCATAAGGAGGAAAAAAACTGATTTTTTTTAAATGAATTGCAGCGAATCAGGCTTTTAGGGAGTCTTATTCCGGAATTGTACTAATCGTTGAATATGAAGAAGTTTATTGTTAGTGTTTTAGTTCTCTTATTAATATTGCCCGGCACGGGCTGCCTGAAAGACAACAGTTGTAATGCCAAATCCGTTGACAGTGAGCGGACCACCATGGCGAATTTCGCCACGGCCAACAGTCTCACCGTTATTGAACACAGCAGCGGGATGCAGTACCAGATCATTTCTGCCGGGGCCGGACAGACACCAACACTCACATCAACCGTATCGGTACGTTATACGGGTAAATTGATGGATGGAACCGTTTTTGACTCGGCTACCGGAACCCCGGTTACCTTTCCTTTGAACCAGGTAATACCGGGATGGCAGTTAGCCTTGCCCCTGATCCAGGAAGCCGGTTTAATCCGTATTATTCTGCCCTCATCCCTGGCTTATGGATGTACCGGGTTAGGAACCATTCCGCCCGATGCGGTATTATATTTTGAGATTCAACTCGTAGATGTTCAATAATTGCTGAGCCTTTACTGCTTATGCTCTGCTACCCCGTCCTGCTTGCAGCGGCGGGGTTTTTTTTACTGTATTTTTGATGCAAATCTTACATTTTGCCATACGAAGCCATATCCGTTTTCGACATTTTTAAAATTGGGGTTGGTCCCTCCAGCTCGCATACCCTGGGTCCCTGGCAGGCGGCCCGACGGTTTGTACAGTCTCTTCAGAAAAAAGGACAGTTACAACAGGTGGAGCAGGTCCGGGTACTGCTGTATGGCTCACTGGCAAAGACCGGAAAAGGACATGGAACAGATGTGGCGGTTCAAATGGGCCTCTGCGGGAATGATCCGGTGAGCTTTGCCGTGGATCAGATGGATGCCCGGATCAGGGATATCGCAGCAATGCAGAAAATAATACTGAACGGTTTGCATGAAGTGGACTTCAATCCGGCAGAGGATATTGAATTTCTGTTTGCCGAAACCCTCCCTTTCCACCCGAATGCGATGACGGTATTAGTCCGGCTGAATAATGGAACGGCTTTCGCGGAAACCTATTATTCTGTGGGGGGTGGTTTTGTCATCAAAGAAGGGGAAGAAAGCATGGCCGGTAGTTCGGTGCAGTTGCCTTTCCCGATCAATACCGCCGATGATCTCCTGCACTGGTCTATAAAAACAGGAATGAGTATTTCGGATATTGTACTGGAAAACGAAAATACCTGGAGAAAGGAAGAGGATACCCGGATTGCCGCCCGGAATATCTGGCGGGTTATGAAAGAATGTATGTACCGCGGTTGTCATACTTCAGGGATCTTACCCGGTGGATTGAATGTGAAACGGAGAGCGGCCGCCCTGAATGAAAAATTGCTGGCCGGTAAAACCTATACGGATTATGACAGTTGGCTCACTGCTATCCGGACCGGCGGGAATGATTTTAAATATACCCTGGATTGGGTCAGTTGTTTTGCACTGGCCGTCAATGAAGAGAACGCTTCCTTTGGCCGGGTGGTTACCGCTCCCACCAATGGGGCAGCGGGGGTAATACCGGCCGTACTTCAATATTATATTGCCTTTTGTGACGGGAACAGGGAAGAAAAAATAGTCCAGTTCCTGCTGGCTGCCGGGGAAATAGGCAGCATTTTCAAAAAAGGAGCTACGCTGTCAGCAGCAATGGGTGGATGCCAGGCAGAAATCGGAGTGTCATCAGCTATGGCCGCTGCCGGACTTACTGAATGTATGGGCGGTTCTCAGAAACAAGTGATGATGGCGGCTGAAATAGCCATGGAACATCACCTGGGACTGACCTGTGATCCGATTGGCGGGTTGGTCCAGGTGCCCTGTATCGAACGCAATACCATGGGTGCTATTAAGGCTATAACGGCTTCACAACTGGCCTTGCAGAGCACCCCGGATTTTGCTAAAGTATCCCTCGATGCCGTCATCAAAACGATGTGGGAAACCGCACTGGATATGAACCACAAGTATAAGGAAACTGCAGATGGCGGGCTGGCCATTAACGTACCCCTGAGTCTGCCTGAATGCTGATCAGGTACGGTATTGTTTCCCGCCGGTCCGGTTGTTTACATTATTTTTGTAATTAGTTACCGCATAACAAAAAGGATGTTGTAAATTTATTTCACTTCAAAACCTGAATTTATCTAATTCTAAATTATCTGTCATGGCTACTAAAAAGAAAGCGAAGAAAAAAGTCGCCAAACCGGCTGCCCGTAAAAAAACTGCTCCTAAAAAGAAAGTGGTGAAAAAAGCTGCTAAGAAAGCAGTTAAAAAAACTGTAAAGAAAGCCGCTAAAAAGGTGGTAAAAAAAGTGGCTCCCAAAAAAGCGGCTAAGAAAAAAACCGTAAAAAAAGCAGCTAAAAAAGTCGTAAAGAAAGCGGTGAAAAAAGTTGCGAAAAAAGCGGCTAAGAAAGTAGTGAAAAAAGTAGCGAAGAAAATAGTGAAAAAAGCGGCACCTAAAAAACCCGTTGCGAAAAAACCCGTTGCGAACAAACCTGTTGCGAAAAAACCGGTGGCTCCAAAAGCGGTCGTTAAAAAACCGGTTGTTAAAAAAGCCCCTGCTCCGAAACCAGCACCGGCGCCAGTTATAAAAGCTGTGCCTGTGGTCGTGGAAGAAATAACAGAAGTGTTTAATACACCAGAGGGAGAAGTGGAAGTGACCCAGACCATACTGACCTTTGATGATGAAGCAGGAGAAGCCGAAAATGGCTTTACTGCTGATGATCTTTCCGATGAGGAAGAGAAAAAGGAAGATGCCTCTGCCTGATCAGGCAGAATGAAAATAAAAGGTTGTTAGACGTTTGCCCTCGATTCTTGCAGGGTGATAAACGGTTAACAACCTTTTTTTATGGAAATGTTAGTTCAGTTCAGGATTTACAGTTCCTCCTGATTTCCCGAAGTTCTGTATCTCGTTATACAGTGTATCTCTTTCCACAGGCTCTCTTTTGGCCTGGCGGATCAGGGATACCAGTTCTGTCGTCGACATAGACGGATTCAACTCTTCAGATCCGGCCATACTGTAGATCTTCGTTGTATCATCAATCGTTCCATCAATATCATCAACCCCGAAGGAAAGCGATAACTGGGCCTGCTGACGGCCAAGCATGGGCCAGTATGCTTTGAGGTGCGGGAAATTATCCAGGTAGATCCGGGCAATGGCATACAGCCGCATATCTTCTATATGGGTACTTTCCGGAATATTGCTCATGTCATTATCCTTATTCCGGAATTTCAACGGTATAAAGGTATTAAAGCCTTTTGTCCGGTCTTGCAACTCCCGCAACCGGCGCATATGGTCCACCCGGTGAGAATAGTTTTCGATTTGACCATAGAGCATGGTGGCATTGGAATGTAATCCGAGCCGATGCGCCGTTTCATGTATTTTCAGCCAGCCGTCCGCATCCACTTTATCTGCACAAATTTTTTCCCGGATCTCCGGATGAAAAATTTCAGCGCCGCCACCGGGTATGGAATCAAGCCCGGCTTCAATCAGGAATTTCAGCCCTTCTTCCACGGAGAGTTTAGCTTTCCGGAACATATAATCATATTCCACAGCGGTAAAGGCCTTGATATGAAGTTCAGGGCGGTGAGCTTTGATCTGCTTCAGCAGGTCTGCAAAGAAATTCAGGTCCATCTTCGGATGTACACCGCCTACAATATGGACTTCAGTGACCGGCTTCCCGTCATATTTTTTAACCATATCCAGCATTTGCTGAATAGTCAGTTCCCAGCCTTCTTCCTTATTGGCGTAAAGACGGCTGTATGAACAGAAATTACAACTGAACACACATACATTGGTGGGCTCAATATGGAAATTGCGGTTGAAATAGACTTTATCTCCATGAAGCCGTTCTTTAATGGAGTTGGCCAAACTGCCTACAAAACCAAGGCTCGCTTTTTCAAAAAGAGTTAAACAATCAACATCGGAAATACGCTCCCCGGCATTTACTTTGGCAGCGATTGCCTGCAGTCCGGGATCTTGTACTGTGTCAGTCACCATATTTCAGACAGATTAATAGGCAAAGTTAAGCAGCCTTTCAATGCCATTTTCCGGAAAATGG
>CAZYTV010000295.1:0-4919 GCA_964650455.1 uncultured Chitinophaga sp.
TCAGGAGGCACCCGGCTGTCGCTGCAGCCGATCCACAAAAATTCGGGTGATTGCACATGAAGCAGGCGTTCAAAGAAGGCAGGGTCTTCCGCTTTTTTTCGGGCCGCCCAGTGTTTATTGTCATGTAAAAGGACTTCGTATGGTTTCATAATTCCTGAATTATTGATGGTTTGACTGCTGTTTAATATATTGCGTATAAAATATTGCAATAACTAAACAAACCGGAACTTTATATGTTTTAGTCTTTCAAGCGGGCATAAACTGATTAAAATTAATTTAATCTTATTGAATTTCAATTAGTTTGGAAAGCCCGGTTGAATACATTATTTTGCGTCCCCCGGATGAAAAGGCATAGGAAAATATATACAAAAGCGCAGCGGCTCTCGTCCCTGCTGATGATGCTGACCCTGCTATGGCTGACGGTCAGTGTCTCTTTTGTTTTTTCCAGCCAGCAGGTTTCCAAACAGGAACAAGTGGCTTCGACTTCCCTTCCAGCCGCTAATGAAGAGGAATCCGCTAATCCCTTCGGGAATAACACAGAAGAAAAGAATCCCGGCAGCACTTCTTTCTCAGAAGAGTACCTGCATAATTCGGAAGATGATAGTCATTCAGTTTCTTTAGCCGCTGCATTTGGCAACGGCGAAAACGCCACACTCTACGTGGCCTTTCATGGCGAACTCCTGGTCCCCCCTCCAAATCAGGCTTAATATTCACTTCTCGTCTGGATTATTTCACCAATGGTGAAATGAATGTGTGCAGTCTTTTAAGACCTGCCGGTAATTTCCTGTAACCGGGATAATATTTATTTACAAATTATTATGAAACAGCAAAAGAATCTTTTTGCAAATCTGAAATTTGATTTGCCTGCCGGATTAGTGGTATTTCTCGTAGCCCTTCCGCTTTGTTTGGGTATTTCACTGGCCTCCGGAGCTCCTTTTTTCAGCGGGATTATTTCGGGTATCATTGGTGGTATCCTGATTGGCGCGTTGAGTAATTCACCCCTGAGTGTCAGCGGACCTGCCGCAGGACTGGCCGCCCTGGTTTTAGGGGCTATCACATCGATCGGTGATTTTAGTCTGTTTCTCTGCGCCGTTTTTATAGCCGGTATTTTACAGATGCTCCTCGGTGTGGCTAAAATGGGAGGCATTGCCAACTATATTCCCGGCAGCGTGATAAAAGGGATGCTGACCAGTATCGGTATCCTGATTATTGCCAAACAGATTCCGCATGCTTTCGGGTATGATAAGGATGAAAAAGGAAATATCACTGAACTTCTGCCCTATGGAAGTGAAGATATGCACGAGCTCCTGCAACCCCTGCAGCATATTGAAGTGGGTGTTTTCCTGCTCTGCCTGATTTCTATTATCATCATGATCGTATGGGACATGCCCTTTATCAAAAAGAGGATGAGTTTTGTACCTGGCGCGCTGATCGCTGTTATTGCTTCGGTTGTGATCAATGAAATATGGATAAAATCCGGCAGCCAGCTCGCTGTACAAAACGAACATCTCGTTCAGATTAAAGCAGCTTCGTCGGCCAGTGAATTTTTCAGCTTCTTTACCCTGCCTGATTTCAACGGATTTCTGAATGGAACGGTGATTGTTTATGGAATCGTCATCGCCCTGATTGCCTCCCTGGAAACCCTGCTGAGTATCGAAGCCGTGGACAACCTGGACCCGCAACGCCGGGTGACCAATACCAATAAGGAATTGTTTGCGCAGGGTGTGGGGAATACAGTAGCCGGACTGATCGGCGGATTACCCGTAACCAGTGTGATCGTGCGTAGCAGTGCTAATGTGAATTCGGGCGGTAAATCAAAACTGTCTACAATTATCCATGGTACATTACTGCTGGTCTCGATTATTCTTATTCCCGGATTGCTGAATAAAATTCCCTTATCCGCCCTGGCAGCCATCCTGTTGCTGACCGGTTACAAACTGGCCAAGCCCGCTGTATTCAAAAGTTTCTGGACAGCCGGAAAATTCCAGTTTCTCCCTTTTATCGTCACCGTTGTGGTGATCATCGCGGTGGATTTATTTGCTGTTATTCCAGCACTCAGTGGTAAAGGGCTCCTGGTAGGGGTGCTGACCGGAATCGTAGCTGCTGCTGGCTCTATACTTTACGGCAACCTTAAAAATTCTTATTATTTCCATTCTGAAAATCATAAAGACGGAGATGTAATCAATATCCGGTTGTCGGAAGAAGTATCCTTTCTGAATAAAGCGGCCATCCGGCAAACACTGGATCACATGCCGGAAAATTCCACGGTGATGATCGATGCATCCAATACCAAGTACATTGATTTTGATGTACTGGAACTGATCAAGGAGTTCAGGGATATTAAAGTGCCGCTGAAAAACATACGGCTGACCCTGAAAGGATTTAAAGACGTTTATCAAATTGAAAATTATTCATATGTACAGTCTGTACATTAAATAACCTGTTAAAATTATGCGAGTACATACCAAAGAAACCCAATCTCACCTGACCCCCCGGATGGCATTGGATATTTTAAAAGAGGGGAATGACCGTTTTATAAAAAATTTAAAAGCACAACGGGACCTGCTCGCCCAGGTAAATGATACCCGTGACGGTCAGTGGCCCTTCGCCACCATCCTGAGTTGTATTGACAGCCGCACATCAGCCGAGCTGATTTTTGACCAGGGACTGGGTGATATATTTTCCATTCGGATAGCCGGGAATATCGTAAATACGGATATCCTTGGCAGTATGGAATTTGCCTGCAAAATTGCGGGCTCCAAACTGATCGTGGTATTGGGACATACCAAATGCGGCGCGGTAAAAGGCGCCTGCGATCATGTGGAAATGGGCAACCTGACCGAACTGCTGTCCAAACTCCAGCCCGCCGTTTATGAAGAAAGGGAAACCAGACAATTTGACCAACGGAATTCCAAGAACCCGGTTTTTGTGGAGAATGTTGCCTCCATCAATGTGCGCCGTACGGTAAAGAGTATCATCGAAAGAAGCTATATCATTGAACAAATGGTGGAGTCCGGTGAAATTGCCGTCGTGGGAGCCATGTATAATATCGATACAGGCAGGGTGGAATTTTATCCGGATGTGGAGTATATCCGGGACGAACAGAACCCGGAATTCAGTGTGGCAGAACTGCGGCATTAATGGTTAAGTCGCCGGAAATTAAAAGCAAACTATGCAGCAGCAATTTGATGAAGAACAGGTGATTCATAAACTGAAACACTTTTTACCCGCCCAACAGGCCCTGAAGGATTTTATCCATCATAATTCCCTGCATGCGTTCCAGCACCAGAAATTCTATGATGGAATCTTCAAGGCCTCCCGGATTTTTGGATACCAGGTACACCTGCAACTGGATGAGTACCGCGACATGTTCCGGACCGGCCGTATCCGCGGGGATATCATGGACCGGGTCATTGAATGGAGAAAAGGGAAGCAGGCTGTTCCCGCGTGGAAGGAGAAAATGCTGCAGCAGGAGTATAACGCGCTGTTCGAGCCACGGATCGGTAAGTTGCGGGCCAAATGGAAGCGGTTCTACGGGATCGATCTGGATAACCGGGTTCATCCGCTTTTATTCCGGATACTCTGTAGTTTTCTTGACCAGGGTATCGCCCTGAAAGAAATACCGGTGGTAAACCGGAGCTTCACAACAACCATACGTGAACTCGAAAAGAAATCCCTGGTTAGTTTTTTCAGTACCCGGAAAATGCGGCAGCTCTTTATTTCAGGAGACTATACCATTGGCGGGTTATTAAAAACACTGGTGGGTAATGAAGCCTACTTTGAACAATACCTCTTTGATCAGCAGTTTGCCCATCATGGCTGGAGTGGTTTTGTAAGTGCCGCGGAGGATAATCCGCAAACACTGCCGGACCGGAAACAAATCAGCCTCAGGGAATTGGTGGAATTTGAATTATTGCTGGAACTGGATGCTCTTGAGCAGGAACTGGGTTCTTCCTGGAAGCCGCTTACCGCGTTTATATCTTCATCACCCGCAGACCTGTTTGCACCGGTGGCTCAGACAGAGTTTACAGAAGTGATCGCACTTTGGCAAACCGCTTTTGAATGGAGTTATTATGACAGTGTGCTGCGGGGCCTGCAACTGGCTCAACCGAGGCCACTGGCTTCACAGAAAAGCCTGCAGGCTGTTTTTTGTATTGATGAACGGGAAGATTCGATCCGGCGTCATATTGAAGCCGTGGATAAACAGGCTGAAACTTTTGGTGCTCCCGGCTTTTTTGGGGTGGAGTTTTATTTTCAGCAACAGGGCAGTAAATTCTATGATAAATTATGCCCGGCACCAGTAACCCCCAAATTCCTGATAAAGGAAAGCGGGGCGAAGACCATATATCGGAATGACCTTATCTATACTAAATATACACATGGAATTATATCGGGCTTTTTTCTCAGTATTGGCTTCGGTTTCTGGGCCCTGGCCAGGAAACTGCAGATGCTATTCCGTCCCCAGATGAGTCCGGCCATTTCCAATGCTTATGGACATATGGATAAGCAGTCTGTCCTTACAATTGAAAACAGGGATCCCGCTCATACCGAGAACGGGTTACAGATTGGTTATTCGCTGGAAGAAATGACTGCCCGTGCGGAAGCATTCTTAAAGGGAATCGGGCTTATAAAGGATTTTGCCCCACTGGTATATATAGTGGCCCATGGCAGCAGCAGTGCCAACAACCCGCATCACGGCGCCCATGATTGCGGCGCCTGCAGCGGACGGCCCGGTGCGACCAATGCAAGGGTGCAGGCGTTTATTTTGAATCATACCCAGGTAAGATCAATACTGGCTGAAAGAGGAATTCTTATTCCGGAAGCCACACAGTTTGTCGGCATCATGCACGATACAACCGCGGATGTGATGGATTATTATGATGAGGCGGTGCTTACTGAAAAGAACAGGGAGGCACACC
>CAZYTV010000296.1:0-4892 GCA_964650455.1 uncultured Chitinophaga sp.
AAAGAAGCTTGCTGATCTCCTGCAATGCCGGCGATGGGAATTTTACAAGAAAAAAATTCCGGATCAGTCTCTGCATACACTTCGCTGCAGGAACATACTTTGGGAAGGATGTTTTTAGGAATGTCTAAAATTTTTAAAAGCTCCTCATCCCAAGCTTGTTCATGTAGATTATAAAGAAGAGTCCTTGAAGCATTGGTTGCATCTGTGATGTGCGTCTTTCCATTGGTCAACTTCCAAACAAGCCAAGAATCTACAGTTCCAAAAGCAAGCTCTCCTCGTTTGGCTTTATCCAAAGCACCGGGAACATGCTGTAAAATCCATTGAATCTTTGTTCCTGTAAAATAAGGGTCGAGAAGAAGTCCTGTCTTTTTATTAAATAAAGATTCAAATCCTTGATTTTTTAGCTTTCGGCAAGCTTCTGTCGTTCTTCGATCTTGCCAAACAATCGCATTGGTAATAGGAATCCCGGTCGCTCTATCCCAAACAATAGTTGTCTCTCTTTGATTGGTAATTCCAATTCCTGCGATGTTTCTAGCAGATATGCCAGTACGGGCTGAGACTTCTATTGCTACAGCAAGTTGTGAGGACCAGATCTCTTCAGGATCATGTTCTACCCATCCGGCCTGAGGAAAAATCTGTTTGAATTCTTTCTGAGCCTGGCCAACGATAGTGCCCTGCTTATCCACTACCAGGCTGCGGCTGCTGGTAGTGCCCTGGTCAAGTGCCAGTATATAATGTTCGGACATAAGGAAATATTATGGAGAGTAAGTTAAGAGAATTTAAAATACGATTTTATCTTTATACCTTATCGGGCAGAATATTTAGTGCCCTTGCTTATTATCAACAAACCTTACACGATGAAAAGAGTGTTCCGGATCAGTACCCTTTTACTGTTTTTTGCATGTATCCTTTCCTCCCTTGCTGCACAGAAAAACACCTGGCCCAATACGCTGCTATGGAAGATCAGTGGAAAGGGGTTAAAGAAACCCTCCTATCTTTTTGGGACGATGCACTTGCAGGACAAGCGGATTTTTAACCTGGGAGATTCATTTTACCATCATTTCGAAAGGGCGGAGGGTTTTGCTATTGAAGTGGATTTCAGGGAATACCTGGATTCTGTGCTGACGAAAGGATTTCAACTCGCAGAAGATGAAAGTTTACGTGACGATGATAATATTAAGGAGTCCCGGATTATGGTCGATTCAACGGCCACCCTGGAAGTGCCACCGCCTCCACCCGGGGTGGAGATGGCTCCTGCAAAAATGCCCCGTAGCATCCGGAAAGAATTCCGGAAAATACGGAATGAACAGATAAAAAGCCTTTTACAGTATGGCCGGATGCCGACGATCCTGGACGCCTATTTATATGGGATGGCTATGAAACAGGGGAAATGGCTGGGTGCAGTGGAAGAAGTGAAAGATCAGTTCAGTGTGCGGGACGAAATGGGGAAGGATATTGATGCAGAAGAAGAAATTAAAAAACCTGAAAAGTCACTGCTAACCTCACTGGGTAATATGATCAACGTGTACCTGGCCCAGGATCTCAGCCAGATCGAGGAGATCGCCCTGAACCAGCAAAGCGCCAGGACAAAGACACTTGTATTCAATAACCGCAATTTTAAAATGGCCCGGAGTATTGACAGTTTAAGTCATCTCCGCAGTATGTTTTATGCAGTGGGGGCGGCTCACCTGCCCGGGGATTCAGGGGTCATAAAATTGTTAAGAACACAGGGGTATACCGTTACCCCAGTCATGTCCACATCCACCCTGGCCGCGGAAAAATATGCGGCTGGCCTGCCCTCGCTGTCCTGGTATGAAGTGGGCCAGGCAGATGGATTGTATAAAGTGGATATGCCCGGTATTCCTTCCGAATATAATTTGTTCGGGGAACTGGTGAAAATGAAAGTATTTGTGGATATAACCACCATGAATTTTTTCATGGCTGGTCATACTATTGCTCAATACGGAGATGATGAACTGGAAACTGCATTAAAAAATATGGGTGGTTCCATGAAAGGGAAAGTGACCAATATCAAAAAGGTCAACAGGGACGATATTAAAGGAGTGGAAGGGGTTGTTAATAATGGGGGTGCGAGCTTCCGGATACAGGTACTGAAAAAAGGCAACAGTTCTTTTTTCCTGATGGTGGGCAGCACGGGTACTTATAAACTCAGCAACGCGGATGCGGAGAAATTTTTCTACTCTTTTAAAGCCGGCGAAACCGGCAGGAACAGCACACCGGCCAACTGGAAAGAATTTTCATTGCCCGAAAAAGGGATCAGTGTCCGGTTGCCTTCGTTGCCGAAAAGGAATAAGACTTTTGAGCGGCAGGCCGAAGGAACCGGCTGGAATTTTTCTGTGTATGATTGTACCGATCAGGCTGCGGGTCTTTATTACCTCTTCCAGGTAAGGGATATAACAGCAGGTCATTTCCTGGAAGGAGACTCCCTTTATTTCGAACAGTTTAAAGAAAACCTGCTCAAGGATAATGTAACCTCACTTCAGGATGAGACATCGGTTATGCAGGGACACAAAGTGCTTCGTTTTGATGCGGAATCCAAAGCAGAATCCCTGTTTTATAAAACCATGAATATGGTCCGGGGCAACCGGGTCTATACCATGATGGTACTGGGTCATGTGTCGCTGAAAGATGAGGAGGGGCCTGAACATTATTTCAGGTCATTGAAGCTGCTGGATATTAAGAAAGCGGCATTTTCGGTGCAACCTTCAGATGACGGCAGCTTTAGCAGCATGGTGCCGGATAAATTTATACGGGTAAAAGAGGAAGAGAAAGAAGACAGTACGCGGATTCACTATACCAGCTATGATCCGTATGAAGTAACTTCCTATGAAGTGATCAAGGATATTTTGCCTGCTTTTTTCTGGGTTAAATCCGATACCGGCTTTTATCGCGAAAGGGCTAATACCGCCGTGGGATATAAAGATTCTTTACTGAGTTATTCGATAGTCAGCAATGGAAATATCCGGGGGACCGAACAGTTGGTACAGCTTTCCGGTGGTGATATGGTAAAGCGGATGCGCTATCTCCTGCATGGAGATACCCTGTATACGCTGATCAGCTTTGCACAGGGGGCCGTGGTTTCGGATGAACAACATGCCGCGTTCTTTGAGCAATTCCGGATCAGGGATGATCAGATTCCTTCATCTGTACTGAAGAGCCGGGCCGCTGAATTATTTGAGGCACTCTCGGATAAAGACAGTCTTCGGTTTGCCAAAGCCAGCGAAATACTGGATAAAGTCAGTTTTGCAAAAGCGGATTTGCCTTTGTTACATAAAGCCCTGTTGGCTGTTTACCCGGATGACACCATTTCATGGAACAATACCCGTGATAAACTGATTGAAGTCCTGGAGCCGGTGGCGGACAGCAGTACCGTGGATTTTATAAAAATGAATTATGATAAACTCGCTGACCGGGGTAGTGATCAGCTGGCCCTGCTGAATGTACTGGTGAATTATAAGGACCGGTATGCCTACCAGGCATTAAAGGATTTGTTTCTGGGTAAACCGCCCGTTAACCTGGGAGATCGTACGTCGATCGGTTATGCGTTTACCGATAGCATGCTCCTCGCAAAGATGTTATACCCGGACATACTGGGACTGCTGAAGCATAAAGATTATTGGGAAGATGTATCTGATTATACAACCCGGTTACTGGATAGTGCCGTGATCTCAAAGGATATGCTCCTGCCTTTTGCGAAAGATGTCTTCTTTATTGCGGACACAGTATTAAACGGGCAATCCCTGAAAAATGAAGACGAATGGACCTGGCGTTACGGCAGCCTGGTGGAACTCCTGGGACATATTAATAATACGGAATCAAACCAGTTGTTGCAGCGTTTTCTTAAAAGAGATGACCTGTTCCTGAAAAGTGTGGCCGCACTTTGCCTGGTTCGTAACGGGCAGTTGGCCGATCCGAAGGAACTGGAGAAACTGGCTGCCAGTAATGACTACCGGCTGGAATTATTTAAAGACCTGAAAGAACTCGGTAAAGAAAATTTGTTTCCGGCAAAATACCGGGTGCAGCGCTATTTTGCAGAAGCGGAATTGTATTCCTATTCCACCGATGATTATTCTCCTTCTTCGATGGAATATATCGGGGAGCGGCTGGCAGAATTCAATGGACGGAAAATGCGGTTCTTCCTGTTCAGGATTGGATTTGATTATGATGAAGAAGATGATGATGCTGAAGAGGAGTCCTACCTGGGTATCGCCGGACCCTATGAGCCCGATACAAAGCTACTGGAGACGAGTAATGATGCCACCGGCTATCAGTATGAAGAAGTGTATAATAAGAAGCTGGTGGATAAGCACTACCGGGCACTCCTGGAAAAAGCAGAAGAGTATATCAAGAAGAAAAAATAACAGATCAGAAACTAACCCTGAAACTGCCAAAGACACCAAAGGACCGGTCCCCGTTTCTGGATAAACCGGATGGAAATACTCTCCAGACAAAATCGATTCTGAAAACTTTCAGGATATTGTCAACGCCGGTGCCGAGTTCCATATAGGTTTTACCATCGAGTGACTGAAAGGTATGTCCCTGTTTGAAATTTAGGACTTTGTTGGATGCAGACAGGCTGCCCCAGAGTGTCTTGGCGGTCCAGAATTGCCGCCAGCGGAGTTTGGGCAAAAGACGGAAGATCCCGTTCCCGATATTATGTTCGATATTGATACCGGCGAATTCATCGTGGATGAATTCCCAGCGGTTCATCATGTTAAAGGCATACTTGTTATAATAATATAATTCATTGCCCGGCGCTATATCCAGTAAAGTGTAGGGGATCGTGCCAAAGGTTTTCCCTCCATATACATACCAGGAGATATTGCCGAAGGGCGGTACTTTAAAATAATCAGAGATGCTGGCTGATACCT
>CAZYTV010000297.1:0-4889 GCA_964650455.1 uncultured Chitinophaga sp.
ATGGTGTTGGAGAATACAGATTTTTGATGTACCAGTAATGCTAGTGACTGCCCTTTTGTGCTTACCTGCAGGTGAAACTGGTTCATCGGGTTATTGTGGGAGAAACCCGGGATGGGTATATCAGCGGCTTTGACTGTACTGCCATTAATCAGAATGGATGATCCGAAATCACCGGGCCCGGAATTCAGGAATCCCGGATTTCCATCAAAACCCGGTCGCATACTGACAAGAAATGATTCCTTGTCTGTTCCGAATCTGATGATCATTCTTTTGGCTCCCCAGGTAAATCCTTTGGGCACTGCAATATCACAACTGAAAGTAAAATCTTCAGGAAACTTTATTTTGTCCCTGTGTTCAATCGAATTGCCATTTAGTACCACCCAGTCGCCGGTAAGGCCCGGATGTTTTTCAGTGATAGCAGGATTGCCTATGCTGTTATTCGATGATTTCCAGCTCAACGGTGTTTTCCCGGTACTGGTGTTGGAGAAATCTTCAAACAGAACGGTACCGGGTTCTGACAAGCTTTTTTTCGTTTTTTCCGATACACTTTTTATAACTGCTTTTTCTTCAAATACAGGCGATCGAAGCGGTTGGTATGCCTTAGCCTGGATTTTCTCCTGGTTGAAAAAATAGTTATATATATAATCATAATCCAGGTTATGAAGCATGGATGAATGAAGATGTTTGAATACATCATCATTCATATTTCCACCACCCCAGCTGATCATAATCCATTGCGGGCTATCAGATTTTGTACCGGGGGTCATGGCCGGGTTGTATTTATATACAGGAATACGCAAATTTTGTCCCCCATTACCTTCAAAAATATCCGGGGTATGTTCCAGGTGAATTGAGGGCTGTTCTGTATACATTGTCGCTTTTTCAGCTAAGCGGTCTTTGTACTTCGCCTGCTGGTTTTCAAGGGCACTCAGCCTTTGTTTGTATAATTTCAATTCATTTTCACGAAACGTTTTTTTACGGGTTTCATTGAAATCCGATTCAATCTTTTTCAGATTTTCAAGGTGTGTTTGTTCCACTGTTTTTCCCAGTTGCTGCAGGAATTCTCCCTTGGTAATCTGGACCCACGGTAATTGATTGTTTCTACTTAACAGCACTACATATTGTTCCAGGTAACGGATGGAGGGAGGTTGAAAATAATGAATATACTTACTGAGGACTTCATGTTTGTCAAATCCTAAGTACTTGTTTTTCTGATTGGAAATCTGATCTGATTCAATCAGGCCGGGGATATAGAAATAATAGTTTTCCGGAGTGCTGATCACATCTACATGATCCCCTGCCAGTCCGTTGGCAATAACCCGGAGAAACAATCCAAGATTATTTTCAGGTGTCCAGCCACCGGCGGGTTTTTTTTTCAGGAACACATAAGTGGGAAGGAAAGCTCCGTAATGAGTATGGAGTGAGCGGGTATACTGATTATAAGGACTAATACGCTCATTAGTTGCTTTAATAGCATTCCCGAGTCCTCCTTTAGGGGTGTAGCTTGCCTGTATCCAACTGATGAAAAGATTGCAATAGGATAACTGTTTTGCCGAAAATTGCCGGTTATCATAGCTGGTTGGTTTCACCGGTTCTCCGGCTTTGATCATCCTGATCCAGCCGAGGTATTGTTCACTATATTCCCGCTGCGCTGATGTAGTCAGGCTGGCTGAAAAGATTAAAAGGACCAGAAATAGCTTTTTCATTTACTAAAATTTAATGCAAATTAGGAAATCAGAATCCGGTGGCTTTTTTCAGTTTATTCAATAATGATTTTTTCTCTTTTGCAGGTTTAGGGACTGAATCCACATTTACTGGGGGGGCGGGGGTTAAAACAGGGGCTGGTTTACTGGTTTGTTCTGCCGGGACTGATCTGAAATCAGGCATTTTGGTTTTTTCTTTACTTATTATATCTCCTTTCAGCCAGTCCTTTACAAAGGCAGTTACTACATCATTTACATTCTTACCCGCTCTGAAACAGGCTTTCCATTTTAGAGTTTGCTTTTCATAAGCGGGGTTGACAAATTTTTTAATTTTGTATTTGTCAGGAGCCGTTAGTGGTGCATTAAAATCCACTGTTGCCACCAGGGCCAGGTATTCCTGAAGTTTGCTGCGAAGGAGCGGAGCAGGGTCTTCGGGATAAAGTTTCTCCCACCTGGTTAAATTTGGATGAGGATCCTCCCATAAGGCCAGTTGTCTTTTCTGATCAGTCAGGCTTTTTTCCATGGCATCAATGGTGGTGGCGGGCATCTGTTTATTTTTTTTCATATCCGCCACCTGTTTTTCCATTTCTTTTACATTTTCCCGCTGTGATTTTATCATATCCGCTTCGGGCCTCCATGGTTCACTGGTTGGTTTGGCGGCCAGCCTTTTCTTATTGTACTCGTCGGCAAAATCCTGGCTGTTGACATATTGCTTCACATAGTCACAAAGTTCTCTGGCAGCCCCGGTTTTATCTCCTGCAATAACAGCAGGTAATAATCGGGCATACGGCAGTTTAAAGGACTCCGCTTGTGCATAAACAGATTGCTGATCATCAGCACCGTTATCTTCCTCTACTTCCCCATTGCGGAATGTCCCGAGCAGGTTACCGGTGATATAATATTGTGCATTCCGGTGCTCCATACCTAGTTTCTCAATAATGCCTTCAACGGCCAGTGAGCCACTCAGTAAAAAGCCTGTAAGGAGCAGGAAGCTGGTTGGTTTTTTGCTATTCATGATTAAAGATTGAGTGTATCAAGTGATGGTAAATGTGAATATTTTTGTCCTTAAATCTGTTTCCCGCTTTCCGGGCCGGGTTATCTGCAGGTATCATTCTTCCAGACCAGCCTGACCCTGCATCCTCCTTTCAGGGCGGATAAAACATACCACCGGTAATTAAGCAGGGTATGTACCCCCAATGCTTTTGCTTTCCAGAACGCAATACCATTGGATTTGTCGAGATCGGTAAAGTTGACTTGTGCACTGGCCCAGGTAATGTTTTCCGCCGGGATGAGTGAATGGTTCTGAACCCATAGTTCCTTTTTCCTGTTATTCGTGAGCGGGATGCTGATTTGTTTCCACCAGGTTACATTTATATTATTCATTTTACCCAGTTCAAATGTAAACTCGATTTTATCAGCTGGTACTGCATTGTATTCCACTATAAAATCCACCAAATCACAATCATCACCCGTTCTAAGTGTGCCAGAATTATTTCCAGATGCAACCGGGAAGGGGTAAACCTGCCGGGCAAATGCGATATCAGTAGGTGAGAACTCGGTGTTGCTGCTGGTGCCGATACCATTCAGGGTAAGCGATGGATCAATCATATAATGCATAATGGACCGTGAATCATACCGGGAATAATTTGTACTGCTGCCGGCGTACCTATTGAATAAATTTTGATCCACTTCATCTCTGGTCCAGTTGTTAGGAGCACCCCCAAAATAGGTATATACTTTTTCCTTATCCCATTGTATACCATTTGCCGGTGACTGGTGCTCATGGATAAAGCCAAGTGCATGCCCGAACTCATGGAGGATAATTCTTTGAAAGGCAAATTCCTTTGCATTATCTACCAGGGACCCAAAATGCATCGTGTACAACCGGAGGGGGTTAGACAATACGTCCCGGCCTATCCAGGACCAATTTTTTTTATCATTGCTGAATTGCACTTTTATCTGGGCATCTGCAAAACTGTTAACGAAATTGAATTTAATATTGGCAATGGCCTCCCATTGCCTCGCATAAAACCGGACTTTTTCCCGGATAAATTCAGATCCGTTATTGGGATTAAGATAAACGGTAATGGTTTGACCCGGATTCCACATTTTAAGGGTTTCGCCAGCCAGTGGTTGCCGCTGAATACCAACTGCAGGAACGGTGCCATCCGGATTGATCCGCGGAGGGGGCTGGATCAACGAAAAATCTCGCTGGGGCAAATTGCCGGCTGGAGGAAACCGGTCAATACACATTTCAATATCAGCCAGGTTTATGGCAGGCTGAACGAGTTTTACAGGCCGTTCCAGGGTGACTGGTCTTTCCAGTTTTTTTACCGGAACCTGCGCCAGCAACATCCCGGTTAACGGGAAAAGAAGAAGAATGGCCGTGATTGATCTTGTATGCATTGTAATTGGTTTTATGTTTTTTAACAGCATGGCGTCAGCTTCAGCAGTACAGGTATCCTGGTTATTCAGACGGGACACCTGAAAGGTTTTTATTACTCCGCTGATATCAGGATCGATCAGTGTACTTGAACTAACGGTGTAAAAGTGGATTTTCTGAACGTTCCTCCTATCCTGTAAAAGGAGGAATTTGATGATTCTGTATAAAATCCCTGAAAAAGGGGAGGAGGGGCGCGGGTCAGTACCCGTTATTTGCAGTATAATGCAGTTAAAATGAGGATTGGAATAACGATACGGTCAGGTTTGCTGGTCCTGCTATGGATCTCCGTAACTGTATATGGTCAGGATAAGGCAAAGACGGATAGTTTGTTGAAAGCGTTGTCTGTTGCCAAAAATGATTCCAATAAAGTCTTATTACTCTACAGCATCGCGGAGCAGTTTGAAAATTCTGAACCGGAAACAGCGAAGCGGTATATCTCACTGGGGGCTGAGTTGAGTAAGGAAATTGGTTATGAGTTGGGCATCTGGAAGTCGTACCGGATGTTTTCATATGTCAGTTCTTACCAGTCCAGGTTTGATTCAGTTATTTATTATAATAAACTGGTACTTGATTTCGCCCGACAGCGGAAGGATTCATTTAATATTGGTGTTTCTCTTTTTAATATCGGTATCGGATTCCGGTTTATGTCGGATCTGGACAGTGCGGTACAATATACACTGGAAGGGGCAAAAATCCTGGAAGGAAAGGGGTACACGAATATTGAAAGTACCGTCAATGATGGT
>CAZYTV010000298.1:0-4887 GCA_964650455.1 uncultured Chitinophaga sp.
CCACTTTTGCAGCCAGCATGGCATTGGTTTCGGCATTGTATTCCCTGCGCTCACTATGACCGATCACACAATAGTTCACCCCTATGGACTGCAACATTTCCACCGATACTTCACCGGTATAGGCGCCGGCATTTTTATGGTGACAGTTCTGGGCGGCCGCATGGTAATTTAATTCGTCAGCCACTTCACTTCTGGTCATGATGAGGTACGGATAGGGTACCGCAAAAATGGTATGCTGGTGCGGAGCGAGGCTGATCCCGGCATCCAGGATATCATCCAGTAGTTTTTCCCCGTCCTGGTAGCTAAGGTTCATTTTCCAGTTAGCGGCGGCGATTTGTTTTCTCATTGTACAGTTTTATACAGTTTTAAAATTTGTCAAAGATATACTGAAGGATCATTTTTTCATCCACTGAAATTTCAGCACCCTTCAGTTTTTTCCAGCCCCCGATATCGGTCAGTGCTTTTTCAAAGCGGTAGCGGCTTACCCCTTCACTTCCCCACGAAAAACTGGGGATATACCTCGGTGTGAGTCCGGATCCAAACACATTACAACAGACTCCGATCACGGTGCCGGTATTGATGGATGTATTGATTGCGGTCCTGGAATAATCCCCCATCAGCACTCCGCATTTGGGACCCGCGATCAGTTCTCCGCCGGGTGTCCAGACTTTTACCGGGCTGGCATTATTTTTCAGGTTTGAATTACTGGTACCGGCCCCCATATTGCACCATTCACCGATTACCGAATCTCCCAGGTAACCGTCGTGGGCTTTATTACTATACCCGAACATCACCGTATTCTTCAGTTCACCCCCGCCCACACAAAAGGGTCCCAGCGAGGTTGCCCCATATACCTTTGTGCCCATTTTCAGGCAGGAATCAGGCCCCATCGAAAATGGCCCCCTGATCATACAACCTTCCATGATTTCGGCATTCCTGCCGATATAAACAGGCCCTGCAGAAGCGTTGATAACACAATGTTCCACCCGGGCACCTTTTTCAAGAAATACCTGGCCTGGTTTGATAACTTTATTGGAACGGGGAATCGGCTGTGATTTTCTGCGGGCGGTGAGCAGGGAGTAATCCTGACGGATCGCCCAGTCGTTCAACTGGAAAATATCCCAGGGGTATTGAATGGTTTTAAGTTCATCCGGGAAAACCACCACCCGTGACACACGGATCTTATGTTTGTCGCTCATTTCTTTCCGGCTGAACCGGAAAGCGATATTGTATCCTTCCCGGGTGGCGATACATTCCCCGTTTTTCAGGAGCCGTATCGCTTTAACCAGTTTCGGGGTGGGCAGTATATTCCCGTGAATCATGAAGCAGTCATCTTTACCGATAACCGCTTCCACCGCCACGGCCCTTGAGAGGTCTTTATAATCGTCTTCCCTTTTATCGTAAGAAATCAACCCGAGCATTTTCTCCCACTTCTCCCGGATGGTCAGGATGCCCACCCTGATATCCTGAAGCTGACGGGTAAGGGTGAATGGATGGAGTTTTTCCGGCTGGCAGAATTCCTCCGTAAAAATGATCTTATTCATGGACTTGAAATATGTGTAAAAATAAACAACCTCCCTGTGTGCCTGTTGGTTTAAAGTTATGTCATTAAAAACAAAACTCCTTGTTTTCGCAAAGTGCTCTGTACTTGTTGATGTTGTTATTAATTTTTCGCGTACTTCTTCTTAAATTTGTCGATACGTCCTGCCGTATCCACCAGCATGTTTTTACCGGTAAAGAAGGGGTGCGACATGTTTGAAATCTCCAGTTTAATCAGGGGATAATCTTTACCATCTTCCCACTGAACGGTTTCTTTTGAGGCTGCAGTTGAACGGCTCAGGAAAGAATGACCGTTACTCATGTCTTTGAAAACTACTAAACGGTAGCTTTCGGGATGGAGTCCTTTTTTCATAATACTATGATTTTTAAGGCTATACGGATTTTGCCGTACAGATGAATAGATAAATTTGGGCTGCAAATATAGGCTGGAAGCGGCTTTTGGCCAAATAAAGGAGGAGAAAAAGGCTAAAATGATGAAAGCGCCAAGTTAGCTAGGTTTCCGGCTTTCGCCTTCCGCTTACTTACCCGACGCTTTCTGAAAACTGCCTTATTGAAGGGCTGTTCCCGGAGTTATTTCCACCCTTTAACAGGTTTCCACTTCTCCTCTTGCATTTCTGTCTTATTGCTAAAACATCGTGCAGTTGTATACCAAATGTACTTTAATAAATTACCTGTTTCCAAATTTTCAGCCCTTTTAATATGCACTCTTTCTGCACTTTTTTATGCACCGGAATATGCCGTTTTTCCCCTGATTAGTCCCGCATATTCACATATTGCAGGGGAAATCCGAGATTGGCTGTCCGGCAGAGCTGGATCACTGCCTGAAGGTCATCAATTTTCTTTGCAGTAACCCGTACCAGGTCATCATTGATGGAAGCCTGTACTTTCATACCGGAGTCCTTGATCAGTTTAACGATCTTCTTGGCATCTTCCTGAACCAGGCCATTCCTGACTTTCACTTCTTTTTTCCAGACCTTTCCGCTCTGGGCCCCGGTTTTGGATGTATCAAAAGCTTCAGGTGCTATTCCCTGTTTATGGGCCCGGTTGATCAGGACATCGATCAATTGTCCCATTTTCATATCGTCATCCGTTTCCAGTTTAAGCTGAAATTCCTTTTTATCGAGGTTGATGACCACGTGCGATCCTTTAAAATCAAACCGGTTGGTGATTTCCTTGGTGGTTACATTGACGGCGTTGTCGAGGGCCTGGGCTTCTACTTTACTGACAATATCGAATGATGGCATAGTCTGTCGTTTTGATTGTCAGCAAATATAAAAAAGTCCTTCTTGTAAAAGAAGGACCTTTCACCGGATCAGCAAATGATCCGTTTTTAACTAATTGCCCTGTCCCACCCTGTTCTGCTCATCCTGGGAGGCACTGTTTCTCCTCCGCTGCTGCGATCCTTGTCCGTTTGTTTTACCAAAACGGTATGTAAAGGAGGCGGTCAGCTGGCGGTTATCCCAACGGTTGCGGACAGAAGTGGAGATCACATCATAATTGGTACTCCCCCTGTAACGCTGCATCCAGAACGGGTCCCTGATATTCAGACGCAGGGTGCCCTTCCCTTTCAGCACTTGTTTTTGTGCGCCAAAACTCAGTACATACATCGGCTCATCCACACTCAGCTGATCCACGCCTCTGGCCCGGTAAAAGCCGGTCAGTTCCAGTGAAAAACCGGGACGGACAGTGAAGGTCTGTGTCATATTGATCATAAAAGAGGTATATGAAATATCGAGCGGTTTGTCTTCGTAGGTTCCTTCATAGTGATTATTGAAAATATTGGCGAAAATATTGGAGGTCCACCATTTGGTAACCGGAAACGGTGCCGTGATGGCAATCCCGATATTCCGGAACCTGGCTACATTATCGGAGGTCAGGAAAACCAGGTCACCATCCGCTTTCAGGATCTGGGAAATCACATCATGGGTACTATTATAGTTCAGCGTTGTAATCAGCTTCCCCCTGAACGAATGACTGATTTCAATATTATGGGTGAACTGGGGCAGCAGAAAGGGGTTCCCTTTCCGGTAAGACAAGGAGTCCAGGAAATAAATAAACGGATTCAGGTCCCGGTAATTGGGCCGGGTGATCCGTCGGCTGTAGGAGACTGTCAGCTGGTTGTTTTTATCTGCGGCATAACTGATAAATGCGCTGGGGAACAGGTTGGTGAAATTTCTCCGGAAAGTGGAGTCATTGGTGACCTGGTATCCTTTTGCGATTGTATTCTCGAGACGAAGCCCTCCCTGGAAAGACCATTTCTTTACCTGTGTATTGGCATTCAGGTACACCGCATTAATATTTTCCTCATAGATAAAATGATTGGACCGGCTGTCCGCCACCCATTTGCTCTGATCCCAGCGCTCATAACGGACCAGGTTATCGTTCGTTACATAACTGCTCTTTACCCCGGCTTCGATACGTCCACCCTTTTTCAACGGGTGCACATAATCCGATTTCAGTGAGTAGATACTGATCGTGGAAGGCAGGTGCCCTTTCAATACCAACTGATCACCAAATGACTGTCCGCTCCCGTTAAAGAAATCAGTGGTCAGTGTCATATCCGAGGTATTATCATAGGCGATCATATCCGCGTCCACCGTCAGCTCACGGCCGGTTGAATCAAACTGGTGCCGGTAATTGAAATTGCTGGTGAAATTCCGGAACAACAGGTGATTATCCGTACGGGAAAGCATACTGTTCAGCAATTGCCTGTCTGCATCCAGTGTATTGGTAACTGTTACAGGTGCCGGATGCCCGGAGAATGCAAATCCACTGACCACGATACCGAAAGTATTCTTCTTGTCCGCGTAATAATCAAGACCGAGTTTCAGGGTATGGTTATTATTGCCGAATTGGAACCGGGTGTTCACTTCATTATACCCCAGCACATTTTTATCCTCATCCAGTTTTGTACGGGCAATTTCGAGATGATTCCTGCCCCTGAAAATATTCGGATTATAATTACCGAAGAAGTTGATCTTGTTTTTCCGGTAATTAAAATTGATGCTGTTCTGAGATTTCGGAATCACATACAGGATGCCATTCTGATCAAAAAAACTGGTGGTGATGCCTGCCATGATGGAACCGTTAAACCCGGCAGTCTTCCCTTTTTTAGTTTTAATATTGATCACCCCGGCGTTGCCGGATGCATCATATTTTGAGGATGGATTGGTCATGATTTCAATCTGATCAATCGCAGATGCCGGCATATTTTTAAGCAGGTTGGCCAGGTCGGCCGGCGAAAGAAAACTGGGCTTACCATCCAGCATCACGATCACCCCGGCTTTCCCGCGCAGACTGATCGCCCCGTCATTATTCACCATAATC
>CAZYTV010000299.1:0-4844 GCA_964650455.1 uncultured Chitinophaga sp.
CAAACAATATCCCCAGATAAAAGTGCTGATCCTGAGTATGTATGAAGATGAGCGATTCGTCTACCACCTGATGGAAAACGGGGCCAATGGCTATCTATTAAAAAGCGCCGAACCCCAGGAAATCCGCCGCGCCATCATGGAAGTATATGAAAAAGGCTATTATCTCAATAATTTTGTAAACCGCATCCTGCTGAAAAAATCTCATTCCCGGCAGAAAGTGGTCCCTTCCCTCAACAGTGAGATCACGCTCAGCGATAAGGAAAAAGATGTGCTTCGCTTTATATGTATGGAATTCACCGCTGCTGAAATTGCCCAGAAAATGGAAATCAGTCCCCGTACCGTTGAAGCCATCAAGGACCGTCTTATGGAACGTTTTGGGAGCAAGAATACCGCCGGACTCGTCTTCTTCGCGGTTAAGAACAACCTGATTGAATAAGCGCTGTAATACCTTAAAAAACGATCTCGGGAATTTCCCCTTCCACGATCAGCTTACCCGCTGTTTTTGCCTTTATTTCCTCTACGGACACCCCTGGCGCCCGTTCCAGTAATTTAAAGCCGTCTGTTGTAATATCCAGTACGGCCAGGTCAGACACGATCTTTTTAACACAACCCACACCTGTCAGGGGCAGGCCACAGGCCGGTAATAACTTCGACTCCCCTTTTGGATTGGTATGCATCATGGCTACAATGATATTCCGGGCACTGGCCACCAGGTCCATGGCCCCTCCCATCCCTTTAACCATCTTTCCCGGAATCTTCCAGTTGGCGATATCGCCCTTTTCGCTGACTTCCATGGCGCCTAAAACAGTCAGGTCTACCTTCCCGGCGCGTATCATCCCAAAACTCATAGCAGAATCAAAAAATACAGAACCCGGTACCGTAGTGATGGTCTGTTTGCCTGCATTGATCAGGTCCGGATCCTCTTCTCCCTCAAAGGGAAAAGGGCCCATCCCCAATAACCCATTTTCACTTTGCAAAACCACATCCATTCCCGGTGGAATATAATTGGCCACCAGGGTCGGAATACCAATACCCAGATTGACATAAAATCCGTCCTGCAATTCACGGGCTATCCGTTGTGCTATCTGTTCTTTATTCAGTGCCATTTTGTTCCTGATTAATGAGTGAATAACGGGGCTACGCCCCCCCTTTTTTACGGGTCGTGCGTTGTTCAATCCGCTTCTGGTAAGCATTCCCTTTAAATATCCGGTGAACATAAATACCTGGCGTATGAATATGATCCGGATCCAGTTCGCCGGCAGGCACCAGTTCTTCCACTTCTGCAATCGTGATCCTGCCGGCCATGGCCATCAGGGGATTGAAGTTCCGGGCGGTTTCCCTGAATACCAGGTTCCCCTGTGTATCTCCCTTCCAGGCTTTCACTAATGCAAAATCTGCGTCAAAAGCCATTTCCATTAAATACGGTTTTCCATTGAATACCCGGCTTTCTTTTCCTTCCGCGACTTCTGTGCCCACCCCGGCCGGCGTGAATACCGCAGGCATACCATACCCCGCTGCCAGGCAACGGGTGGCCAGCGTGCCCTGGGGGATCAGTTCCACTTCGAGTTCGCCACTGAGCAATTGACGCTCAAACTCCGCATTCTCCCCGACATAAGAAGAGATCATTTTCTTTACCTGTTTTTGTTTCAACATCAGACCAATGCCAAACTCATCCACCCCGGCATTATTAGAAATACAGGTAAGCCCGCTGATCCCTTTTTTCACCAGGGCCTCAATACAGTTTTCCGGAATTCCGCATAACCCAAAGCCCCCGAGCATCAGGGTGGCGCCATCAGCAATGTCACGGATGGCTTCTTCAGCCCCGCTAACAACTTTATTCATGTATTCGTGATTAGGCAGTAAAAATAAGTACTTGATGCGAAAAACAACCGAACGTTCATTCTGCTTTCATTTCGGGAATCCCGGCCTTCATTACAGAATCGGGGGACAGGGGGACTTTTGAGGGTTTGTGTACCTCCTGGCTGTCGTTACGGTGACTGAGTGAATCCATCAGATCTTTCAGTTCCAGGGGCTGTGAACGGTAGAAGAGAAAACTTTCCCTGAACTGCGCCTGGCTGATTTTATGCATTTTCAAAATCTGGCTGTACAATTCAACCCCTTGCTTTTTTTTATCCAGGCCGGTATCCTTTATCACCATATAATTATTGAGGAAAAGATCAGCCCGCATCATATCCCAGAGTACGTCTTCCATTTTTTCACGCGTCAGCAACCTGTCCGGGGCAGCCGGCTTATTACTGCAGGATACAGCAAAGATGGTTACAATCAGCAACAGCAGCCCCTTCCTCATTTCAGTTCTTTATACAGGTTTGAATTGGTCACATCCAGTCTTGTCAGCAGTTCTTTAGCGCGGCTTTTTTGTTCATTGCCGGCCTTACTGAAAATTTTCACCAGCTCATTCGCTTTGCCCTGGAAAAAGAGCTGCATGATCATCGAGTTCGGGTTTTCAGTATTGAGGGTATTCAGAAAATTCAGGGCATTGATAATACCACTTCGGCCGGCTTCCTCATTTTCAAAAAATACATCCACTCCTGAACGGTAATAAGAATAGAGCACATCATGCATCAGGGTAAACCGGCTGTTATTCATGTTCTCTGCGAGCCAGTAGCGGTTACGCAGACTTTCAAACGATTTCCAGCCGGTGATATCACGGCCGTCCGGGGCATTGTTCACAATATTCCAGGCTTTCTGGAAATACAGATCACCCCCGCGCAAAGAATAAGAGTCATAATCAAATCCCAGGATAATATTCACATAATAAGCCAATACAGCAGTCAGGTTAGCCACCAGGGGGTCATTGCCCTGCACCCTGTTTTCATTGAACTCAATGGGCTGGAACTCCTGGTATTTGAAAACAATATTATCATCCTGGAAATTCAGCATCGGGCAGTCGTAGGTGGTATTAAATGCAGGCCGGGCTGCCTGTATGGTCATTTTTCCTTCAAAAACGTTATTACCGAGATCCTGCTCGATGGTGATCAGGAAACTGCACTGAATTTTTTCAGAAGGCTGAAAAACATCATTGGTCCATTTCCGGGCATTCAGAAAATTGGTAAGCCCCGATTGCAGTGTATTGAATATTTTTTTATCAATCTGGGAACTGACCTTACTGGCAATAACGGACAAACGCGCCTGTATTTCCTGGGCTGAACTATACCCCGCCAGCAAGATAAAAAAAGAAGCTATCCATATTTTTTTACGCATAATAGAGATTGATCAGGGTGTCAACGATATCAACCGCCACTGCCTGTTTTGATTTTGTTTCAAAAGCAAAAGACCGGCCGTCACGGGCAAACAGGGTTACTTTATTGGTATCTGTTCCAAAACCAGCACCTGCATCCTTCAATGAATTCAGCACGATGAGATCGGCATTTTTGTTTTCAAGTTTGGCCACTGCATGCGCTTCTTCGTTATTGGTTTCCAGCGCAAACCCCAGCAGCACCTGGTTCTTCCGTTTTATTTCACCCATGCTTTTCAGAATATCCTTTGTCTTCTTCAGTTCCAGCGGAAGTGAATCACCGGTCTTTTTTATTTTCTCCGGGGCGGTATGCACCGGTGTATAATCAGCAACTGCGGCCGCCATCACGGCCACATCTGAACCTGGAAAAATATTCATACAGGCCTCATACATCTGGTCAGCCGTCATCACCCGTTTAACCACGATCCCGGGCAGCGTCCAATCTCCTGCAACCGGTCCAAGTACCAGGGTTACCTCCGCTCCCCGTGCCTGTAATTCCCGGGCAAGGGCGATACCCATTTTCCCGGAAGAATGGTTGCCGATAAAACGAACCGGATCGATCGGTTCGTATGTGGGACCGGCTGTAACCAGTGCTTTTTTACCCTGCAAAGATCCCTTTGAAAATAACCGATGCTGCAGGTACGCCATTATCTGTTCGGGTTCCGCCATTCTGCCCTCTCCTGTAAGTCCGCTGGCCAGCTCACCATTGCCAACCGGCATCAGGTGATGACCAAAACGGGCTAAACGGGCCATATTGCCTTTTGTACCGGGACGGTGCCACATATCTTCATCCATGGCCGGGGCAATGACCACCGGGCAGGTGGCAGAGAGATAAACCGCCAGCAGCAGGTTATCACATAATCCATTGGCCATTTTACCCAGGGTATTGCAACTAAGGGGGGCAATGAGCAAAACATCGGCCCAGCGGCCCAGCATCACATGGTTGGACCAGCTTTGTTCATCAAACAAATCTGTGAGCACGGGATTGCGGCTGAGGGTGGACAATGTCAGTGGAGTCACAAAATCTTTTGCGGAAGGTGTCATAACAACCCGTACTTCCGCACCGGCTTTTACCAGTTCCCGTACCAGTACTACCGATTTATAGGCGGCAATACTGCCTGTAATACCCAGCATGATTTTTTTTCCCTTGAACATCGCTGATCAAAAATACCATTTACTTATAAAAGGACATCACCCGGGGCCTAAATAGCTGTTAAATAAAAAAAGCGGCAGGAGAACTGCCGCTTTGCATAAAATGAGGTATTGATTAAGTGAACAGTTCGTCTTCACCTTTGCGGAAATACACTTTGTCCTCCATGAATTCCTGGGTTGCCAGAAGCGCAGGGTTCGGCATTCTTTCGTAGGCGCGTGAAATCTCGATCTGCTCCTTATTCTCGTGAATTTCTTCCAGGCTATCGGTGTGGCTGGCAAACTCTTCCAGTTTGTTGTGCAGTTCTTCTTTCAGGGAAATATTGATCTGGCTGGATCGCTTACCAATAATGGCAATTGATTCATAGAGATTGCCGGTTTTGGCTTTGATGTCATCAAGATTGCGGGTTTCCACATTGTTGGTGATACCTGCGCTAAG
>CAZYTV010000300.1:0-4824 GCA_964650455.1 uncultured Chitinophaga sp.
GGATATTACGGATGGTGTGGTTTAGGGGCTTAAAAAACTTCTCGATGGGGCTGGTGGATTGGATTTGGGTTTTGCTTCTTAACAAGCGCGCGTTCTCCAGGGTGAGGCCCCCCGCCTAAATCGATTGGGTGATTCCCCCGTGGAGGGTCCTGCCGATTCGGTCGCGGTTTTCCAACACCCCCCAGCGTTTTTCCCTTTTTTTTACCGCATTCAGTCGCAGCCATGATGGGAAAAGCGATCAGGAGGAGCAGGTATTTCATATCAGCGGTTTAAAAATGGTTAAGGTATATTTGCAGTCCTGCCGTCAGGCAGCTTTCACCGTAAAAGTAAGGTTTTGGAGAAAAGTAACTTTGTAGATCAGATCAGGATTTTCTGCCGAAGTGGCCATGGGGGCGCCGGCAATAAACATTTCATGCGGAATAAATTCACGGCCATGGGTGGCCCCGATGGCGGGGACGGTGGCCGGGGTGCCCATATCATTCTCCGGGGCAACAGCAATCTCTGGACCCTGCTGCATTTACGTTATTATAAGAATGTATTGGCCGAAGACGGCGAAAAAGGTGGTGCCAATAACTGCCATGGCCGCGACGGAAAAGATATCATTATTGACGTGCCACTTGGGACGATTGCCCGTGATGAAGAGACTGGTTTACAGGAAGTTGAGATTCTTGAAGACGGGCAGGAAGTCATCTGGATGCCCGGCGGCAAGGGAGGTCTGGGTAACTCCCATTTTGCCACCCCCACTAACCAGGCACCCGAACATGCCCAACCGGGACTCGACGGAGTAGAAGGTTGGAAAGTGCTGGAATTGAAGGTATTAGCCGATGTCGGACTGGTAGGCTTCCCGAATGCGGGCAAGTCAACCCTGCTCTCTGTGATCACGGCCGCCAAGCCCAAGATCGCCAATTACGCATTTACCACCCTTGTCCCCAACCTGGGCATGGTGGAATACCGCGATGGTAAGAGTTTTTGTATCGCTGACCTGCCCGGTATTATTGAAGGCGCGGCAGAAGGCAAGGGCCTGGGACACCGTTTTCTCCGGCATATTGAACGCAACTCCGTGTTGTTGTTCCTGATCCCGGCCGACTGCGATGATCATAAAAAAGAATATGACATCCTCGTTAACGAATTAGAACAATACAACCCCGAACTGCTTCACAAACAATTCATTATCGCCGTTAGTAAAAGCGATATGCTGGATGAGGAGCTGAAGCAGGCCATTGAAAAAGAACTGCCTGCGGATATCCCGCATGTCTTTATTTCGTCGCTCACCAATAAAGGACTGACCGAGCTCAAAGACCTGCTCTGGAAGATCCTGAATGAGCCCGTCGAATAATACCCGCTTCCGGGTATGGCAGGGGCAGTTTTAATAGACTAGTTTTAGGGTAAATAAAAAAATACCCATGAACAAGGCTCTGATCCTCGCAGCCCTTACAATGCTGCTCAGCTTCCAGTCAAATGCACAAGCTGCCAAACCCCTGAAAGAAGTTATTAAACTGGAAATTACCGAAGAAGGCGGAGCCAACGGCGCTGCTGTGGCCTGGCATCCGGTTCAGAAAAAATATTATGCCGCAATGGCCGGCAATACGGAATTCCCGATGGTCGTCTTTGATGTTAAAGGCAAGAAAGTTTTTGAAGACGGCCTGACCACCCAGTACGATGTCCGCGGACTCTGGTACAACCCCTTTGCCAAAGCCCTGCAGGCAAATGGTTATAGTGATTTTGGCTGGGGACAATACAACTTATTTGAAGGCGGAAAACCCGGTGAAATCACCACCTTTCACGAAGGACAGTTGCAGCCCAACGAACAATCCGTTGGTGCGTATGACGCCGCTAAAAACCTGCTCTATTTTCTCGACGATGATGGCAACCTGGAACAGTACAGTGTAAAGGACACGGTCTTTATTAAAACCATCGACCTGCACCTGGGGATGATGAAAAAAGATGAAGATGGCATTTCAGACAACTACGATGTGATTGAAGAGTATAACAGCACCGCCATCATCTATACCGGTATCAAAGGCCGCGAAATCGGTCTGCTGAATATTGAAAACAATGAAGTGGAGTTATACAACCTGGCAGATGGTTACCTCGTAAGTAAATTAAAACTGCCCGAAGGCATCGCTACTTACGCGATGTTTAACTTCAGCTACAGCAATGGCATCTATTGGTTTTTTAATAAGGAGACGAGGGTGTGGACAGGATGCAAGTAAGAAAAGCATCAAGAACCGAAGATACCAAGAAGCCAAAAAAGCATCAAGAAACAAGATACAAGAATCAAAGAAGCACCAAAATGCAAATTCCAAAGGCCTTCTATGAGGTGGTGGTTGGATATTGTTGCTTTACAACTTTTCCATGACCTCACCCAGGAATCATTTCGTTCGCCTGGATGATTTCGTCTGCCCTCACCTGAAGGAGAAGGCAGGATCATCGTTGCACCCTACTTTAAAGTAAAGTAGGGAAGACATTGAATTTTTATACTAGCAGGGATGCAGATAATTTACTTAGAATCTTAGAAACTATAGTGAGGGTATAGCGCCTTATTCCGCCCCTCTGCTTGAGTCTTTATGCTTTAAAAAAGGCAAGGCGGAATACAGCGCATGCATGGTAGTCGCATAACACGAAGCATGAGTGTCCTGCTTTAATTTACCACTTTAATGACTGTACTGGCGGAAAACCGGGCAAAGGTATTTTTAACTTTCATAATTGTTCCGGATCGGTTTTCCTTGATTTTTTTGTTTCTTTTTGTATCAAGACAAAAAGAAAGATGAAGCAAACCTAAGAATTAAGTTTCAACAGAATATCCCAGAAAAGGATTACGATTCAAAATAACTTAGAAACAATAATGTTAACCAGATATTCTGAAAAGATAAGAAGCAAGCATCAAAATAAACCAATATCCAACTGTACTTCTTAGCAGGACTTTGGAATTTGCTTATTAGTGCCTCTTTGGTTCTTGTATCTTGATGCTTTTTTTTTGGCATCTTGGTGTCTTGGTATCTTGGAGCTTAGCCGAAGGCATACTAATACGTTCTTCCAACAGTATCACACATTGCCTTCAGCAACGAATTATCATCAATAGCATCCTGCCCCTTCTCCCACATCATGACACCCGCGGCAATATCCTTGGCCAGTTTGGCTTTGCGCTTGGCGGTGTACTGTCCGTTGTAATAGATGGTGTAGTTGGTGAAACCACCGGCCGATACGGTCGCGGAGTCGAGTTGTGAACTGCCGCCCTGGGATAAGATGGTCTTGTAGGTCAGTACGGTATTGCTTTGAGTAATACCGGAGGGGCGCCCATAGGCCGGAACACCCAGTACGGCTTTGGAAGCCGGCATGCTGCGGGTGGTCAGCCAGTAATTAAGACAGGTCTGCGCCAGTGTATAATCGCTGTGCTGGCGGTAGGGCGTGCTGGTACTGAAATCATCATAGGCCATGATATTGAAAAAATCCACGTAGGGGAAGATCTCATTACGGATAGCATCGCGGATTCCCCCGGCATATTTACCCGCGGTGATGGCCGAAGACAGGTAATAACGGGCATCACGGTGAAGCGTATCCGATAACTCCTTCATGAGGGCCGTAAAGGTGATATCGGAGCCGTCGGAAGTGGACGGAAATTCCCAGTCCATATCCACCCCATCCAGGTTATTGGCCCGGACAACAGCCATCACCGATTTGATGAAATTGGTACGACCGGCTGGTGAGGAGGCCATATTTTTAAAATTGGTCTTGCCATCCCCGCTGCCATCATTGATGCCCAGCAGGACCTTGGCGTTATTGGCCCGGGCCTTGGTGACTACGGCAGCCAGCGTGGTACCGGAAGCGGGGGCTGAAATGGTACCCGATCCGTTGACCCCATAAAACGCATAGACCACCACATTGGTCATCCGGAATTTCACATCCGGAATATCCGCCAGTACGCGGTAACTGGGCAGGTATCCCACCACATTATAACCCAGGGAAGAGGGCGGCGAGATGACGATATAGGTAAAGGACTGTATGCTTCCGGTGCAACCCGTGGCCGACCCACCCGAATTTTTTGGCAGCGCATACCAGAAATACGTGGTATTGGGTGTGGCAGGAATCGTATAATTATAACTGGTGCCGGTTACATTGGCGACGATCACAGTTGTGGGACTAGCCGTAGTACCGAGGTAGATATCATAGGTACTGGCAGTGGCCACCGAATTCCAGTTGAGGGTGATACTGGTACTGGTAACAAAAGATCCGTTGGCCGGGGCAATTCCGGTAGCACAACCTGGAACCGGATTAGGGGGCGGATTGGGAGTGGTTCCTTTTTTACCGCAGGAATAAAGCAGGACCAGGACAGCCAACGTGGCTGAAATAAGGCGTTTCATTTGCATAAGCAGTTATTGACCCCCAAAATACTCGATTCGGATGAAAGTCAGGTGCCATAAAACCCTTTTTCTGTAGGTTTGCGGCCTAAAATCACATGTATGAAGAAGATTTTCCTGACGATTGTACTATTCCTTTCCCTGGCCCTGAAGTCAATAGCCGATGAAGGAATGTGGCTGCCCCTGCTCCTGGGACAGCAGGTTTATAATGATATGGTGAAAAAAGGCCTCAAACTCACCAAGGACCAGCTTTACAATATCAACAAAGCATCCCTGAAAGACGCGATCATCATTTTCGGCGGTGGCTGTACCGGCGAGATCGTAAGTGCAGAAGGACTGATCTTTACCAATCACCACTGCGGTTACAACGCGATCGCTACTGCCAGTACGATGGAACATAACTACCTGCAGAACGGTTTCTATGCCCGTAATAAAGGTGAAGAGATCCCGACCAACCTCAGTGTAC
>CAZYTV010000301.1:0-4752 GCA_964650455.1 uncultured Chitinophaga sp.
CTTCTATACGTCGGAGATTGGTATCAAAGACATCGGGTATGTTGGCAATCAGCCCAATCAATGGAACGGGGTGCCCCCCGAAGTGCTGGCCCAGTACAAACTGACTTATACGGAGAAAGAGCTTAAGGAATGTGTTAGCTTTGACAAAGAGGCCTGATTACGGGTGTGAATACCGGGTCTTCCTCATTTATCAAAAGATCACTATGAAAAAGTATGTTATTCTCCTGGTTGTATTGCTGTATACAACTGTATTGGCTGCCCAGAACTATGTAACGCTGCATGAGGATTGTAATTTCCGTGGACGAAGTTATAGCCTGGAAGCCGGTACCTACCGGCTGTACCAGATGCGGATCGGGAATGACAAACTCTCCTCTTTCCAGGTGCCGGCTGGTTTCCGGATCACCTTATATGAGAATGATGATTTTAACAGTCGTTCCAAAACATTTACCACTTCGGAAAGTTGCCTGGATTCTGCCTGGGACAATAATGCGTCGGCGATTGTAGTGGAGAATACCAATATCCAGCAAACCAATCCGAATGAATATGTGGTATTATACAGTGATTGCTATTCCCGTGGTTTTTCCCGCAGCCTTCGCCCGGGCATTTATAAGGGCTCAGACCTCGGCGAATTAAAAAACAGCATTTCCTCATTCGCCATATTCGGAAACCTCCGGTTACGGATATATACCGGCTCAGAAGATGCCAGTGGTTATTTTGTAACCATGGAAAACAGTGAGACCTGCCTGGGCAGGAATTACAATGACCGGATCAGTTCGCTGGTAGTCGAATATAAGCCGTATAACACCACCGGGTCGGGTAATCCAAACAACGCAGGTATTTATGCCGAATTTTACACAGACTGTAATTATAAAGGGAATAAATTAAGTCTTCTGCCCGGCCGGTATACCGGTGAAGAACTGGGACTGTTCAGGAAGACGATTGGCTCTGTACAGGTGCCATCCGGTTTAACGGTGAAAGTGTATGATGGTGACAATCTCATGGGGAGTTCAGAAACCTATTCATCCGATCTCGATTGCATCAGTTATAGCTGGAGAAACCGGATCAGTTCGCTGGTAGTGGATGACAGAGGAGGTGGTTTTGGTTCAGGCAACCCGGTTGCCACTGAATTAATTCTTTATACAGATGCTAGTTATAAAGGGCAGTCGGTCACTTTACTGCCGGGCACCTATAAAACTATGGCGCAGGCAAATGGATTTCCGGAAAAGGCCCTCAGCTCCATACAGGTGCCTCCGGGTTACCGGGTGGTGATTTATGATCAGCCCAATCTCAGGGGCAAGAGCATGACCCTGACTGCTTCCAGGAGCAGTTTTTCGATGACCAACTGGAATGACCGCGCAGCTTCTATTGCAGTTTACCGGAATTAAAAAACGCCGGTCAGTCAACTGGCCGGCGTTAAAGCATAGTTTTTGAAGCGGTTACGCAAATTCTTCTTTGGCGGTTTTGCTGTATTCATCGATCAGTTTGCGTTGCAGATCAAAGGGAACGGCCTCATAACCGGCGATGGTCATTTTAAATTTCGCCCTTCCCTGTGTGATGGAACGGAGTGAAGAGGAATATCCATCCATTTCAGCCAGCGGTACTTTAGCAATCACTTTCTGGAAATGGCCTTCGCTGTCGATTCCTTCCACAATAGCCCGGCGGCTTTGCAGATCGCCCATGACGGCACCGGTCAGGTCATCCGGACAAAGTACTTCCAGTTTATAAATGGGTTCCAGGATCTGTGGATCTGCTTGCTGGAATGCCTGGCGGAAAGCCTGTAATCCGGCAATTTTGAAAGAGATATCATTGCTGTCAACCGGGTGCATTTTACCATCGTACACACAAACACGTATATCCCGGGCATAGGAACCGGTGAGCGGGCCATTGTGCATTTTTTCCATCACCCCTTTCAGCACAGATGGAAGGAAACGGGCATCGATAGCACCTCCTACGATACAGTTATAAAAAACAAGTCGTCCACCCCATTCCAGTTCATGGGTGTCACGGCCTCTTACATTCAGGTCTGAGGGTTCCGGCATGCCTTCATACCAGGGTTCAATCCGCATATAGACTTCACCAAACTGTCCGGCGCCCCCGCTTTGTTTTTTATGACGGTAATTGGCATCCGCCATTTTACGGATCGTTTCGCGGTATGCGATACGCGGTTTCATGAATTTCACTTCCAGTTTATGCTGGTGTTCGATTTTCCATTTAGCAACGGCGAGGTGCATATCTCCCTGGCAATGGATGAGGGTTTGCTTCAGTTCGGAAGAAACCTCCACCAGTAAAGTGGGATCTTCCTCGCGCAGTTGGTGCAGGGCCTGTGACAGTTTTTCCTCTTCCCCTTTTTTCAGGGTTTCAATAGCCACGGTCATATTTGATGCGGGGAAGACAATGGGCGGAAGTTCATAGTTCCTGCCTTTTATATGCAGGGTATTATTGACATGGGTATTCTTAAGCTTTAAGGTCGCCCCGATATCACCGGCCACCAGTTCATTGATCGGAACCCGTTTATTGCCTTCAACCAGGAACAGCTGGGTGATCTTTTCAGTAACACCGGTGGTTTCATTCTCCAGTTCCATTCCGCTTTTAATCGTGCCGGAATACACTTTAAAGAAGGACAATTCACCGACATGGGGTTCTGAGATGGTCTTGTAAATAAAGATACAGGCAGGTCCGTTTGCATCACAGGGAAGGGTATCCCCTTTCTGCGTTTTCTGGGGAGGCATTTCATTGGCGCTGGGGCAAACATTGTCGATAAAGCCCATCAGGCGTCCACTGCCCATATTGCGTTCAGCGGAAAGACAGAACAGGGGGAACAGGTCATGATTGATCATGGCCTTTTTCATACCATTCTTCATTTCATCTTCGTCCAGTTCACCTTTGTCGAAATATTTCTCCATCAGTGATTCATCATTGCTGGCGATGGCTTCAATCAGTTCTTTATGCAATTCATCTGCCTTTGCTTTTTCTTCTTCCGGGATATCCGCTTTTTCAGGTTTACCACCGTTGTCTTTAAAGCGGTACATTGTCATTCGTAATACGTCAATGATTTCATGGAAACCGGCACCGGTCTGGCGGGGATACTGTACCACCACCACATTATTGCCAAAATGCGATTTGGCTTCCCGTACCGCCTTCTCAAAATCAGCATTGTCGTCATCCAGTTTATTCACCCCGAATATCATCGGTGTTTTAAACTGCTCGGTATATTCCCAGATAATATCTGTACCCACTTCCACACCCATCACCGAATTGATCAGCATAACGCCGGTATCGGCCACCCGGAGGGCAGAGATCACTTCTCCTGAAAAATCATCATAGCCGGGTGTGTCAATGATATTGATCTTATATCCTTTCCATTTGGTATGGAGGAGCTTGCTGAAAATAGAATTACCACGTTCCTGTTCAAGTTCGTGGTAATCACCTGTTGTATTCCGCTCCGCGATAGAACCCTTCCGGGTAATTAAGCCTGCTTCGAAAAGCATGCACTCCGCTAAAGTGGTCTTACCGGAGCCGGCATGCCCGAGCAAGACAATATTTTTTACGTGTGAGGTATCAAATTCTGGCATAGCAATAAAATTTATAGTTGAAGAAAATGTGTATGACTTCTACAAATCTTCAAAAAGGAACAGTAAGTACCTATGAACCCGGTTAGGGTCCGGGCTGATTAAAGTCAGTAATCAGTCGCATTAAGGCGTTCGCGACAGGAAACCACTGAACTCTGAACGAAGGTTCTGCAGGGTTTGTTCGAGCAAACGGAATTCATCAAGCAGTTGATCATGCGCCCCGGTTATTTCTTCGGTGGGCGGAGATACTGTTTGTAATTGGCGTTCGTGAAGTTTGATGGACTGTTTAAGATCGTGGATGTTGATCAGCTGAATGTGAAACTGGTTGTGGAGATGTTCGACTTCCAGTAATTGGTCTTTGGAAAGGGATTTACCGGCTACCTGGCGGATTTGATTTTCGTCTTGCATCAATTCATCACGAAAATTGCGGAGCTGTGCTCTCCAGGCATTGCACTCCGCGGAGAGCTGTGAGATGTCTACCTGTACCATGGGATTTAAAATTTAGAAGTTAATTAATAAAAGAACTGTTGGAAATACTGTCCGAAGCTGACAGATTATCCCGGGTTTTGGACTACGTAGAGGAGAGTTTTTGTTCTTTTGCCACAGTTAAGTTAAGACCATTTTGAACAAATTCAAATAATTGTTGACCATATTTAAAAAAAGAAATGCACAGGATCATCCTGTGCATTTTTCCCTTATATTAAATTGAAGTGCTGTTAAACCATCAATGTCTTCTCACTTTTACTTTGGTGGCTTTGTTGCCGCGCGGACCGGTAACCGTTGTTTTCCTGACCGTTGCTTTATTGCCCCTTGGACCAGTGACGGTGGTACGGGAATGATTCACCCGGTAATGACCTACGGCTGATGCATGGCGTGTTCTGACGGTAACTGAGGTGCTACGGAAAGGTGTATATACCCGGTGTGCATGAATGACCCTGTGTGTACGTACTACGGCAAAACGCGGGTGGTAATGGGCACGGTACGGATGCCAGGCATGCCAGGCAAACGGACGCCAGGGTCTCCACCAGCCTGGATAATGACTCCAGCTCCAGGGCGATACCCACGGACGATAAGCCGGTCCATATACAAACCGGACTCATGGCCAACCCCAAACATTGATCACCATCCGGGTTTCGGAAAATTCATCCCCGGCATGGGGGCCACTGAGTTTACTATCATTGTA
>CAZYTV010000302.1:0-4730 GCA_964650455.1 uncultured Chitinophaga sp.
AATTATAGCCGGAACCGCGCTGGCCCTGCTCCTTTTACGGATACAAAAAGAAACCGGCTTTATTAAACTGAAAGAAGAAGCTTATTACCTCAGCACAGCTGCAGTAAAAATCGTCTGGTGGGAAATATTACTGGTTTGCGGGCTTACCCTGCTGGTTTCATTCCTGATCATGCTGATCCCTTCCATACTGGTCCGCAGCATCCAACCGGTAAAAGCGATCCGTTTCAGGTAAGATGTGATAAAATAATGCCGGTGGCCACGGCCGCATTGAGCGATTCAGCCCCCCCCTTTTTAGGTATAGTGATCTGTTTATTGGCCAATGCACGTATTTCCGGTGGTATCCCCTTTGATTCATTACCCACAAGAATTATACCCTGAACTTGTTTGCCAATGGCTGTAACATCCTCCCCTTCCAGCACCGTGGCAAAAACGGGAAAATCATGCTGACCGGCCAGTAATGCGGCCATATCTGTATAAAACACATTCACCCGTGCAATACTACCCATGGTGGACTGAATAACTTTGGGATTATACATATCTGCCGAATCCTCACTGCAGATGACCTGTGTGATCCCAAACCAGTCGGCAATGCGGATAATGGTACCCAGGTTACCGGGGTCCTGAATACCACATAGTCCCAGGCTCAAAAGGTTCCTGAGCTCAATGGCTTCATGGGTAAACTGTCCCACAAGGGCCAGCACTTTATGGGGTGTCTTTAATTGTGAAATCCTTTCTAATTCTTCTTCTGTAATCTCTTCTGACTGGATATGTAAGGGCAGGTTACCGTGTTCAGTAAACCAGTCATGGAGGGCAAAAACCTGTTTAACCTGCGATGGGCAGGTGTCCAGGAGCTCTTTTACAATCCTGGGGCCTTCGGCAATAAAGAGTCCAGCTTCATCCCTGAATTTTTTCTGGCCTAAACTTTGAATATATTTGATCTTAGATTTACCAAGCATAGTCACTCTTTAACATTTTATGATAACAGGCCGGCCTTCCCATTTCAGCAAACTACTGCTATTACTACTGGCGATGCCTGCTTTATTGTCTTTTTTTGTATCCTGTACCGTTATTCCGAAAAATTATCCCAAAGACAAACCCTTTGTTTTCGAGACAAAGATCACGGTTCACGGCAATTTCTCCAACGAAGAAAAAGAAATCCTTGAATCAAGGCTTAAAGGCCAGCTGGATGACAGTATGCGGGCCCGTTCTGTTTCCAAACTGCTTTTCAGTGTCATGAAGAATCCACCGGTCTATAAGAAAGAAAATGCTGACCGGTCGATCCTGTATATGCGTTCCCTGCTGAACTCGCTGGGTTATTTTCACGATTCTATCTATTATAAAGATACCATTCTGCTGAAAGGAAAAGACCAGCACCGGGCTTATATCAATTTCGTCGTATATACCGGGAAAGTGGTTAAACTTGACTCGATCAGCTATAACCTCAAACATGCTGAACTGCAATCCATCACCCTGGCCAACAAAAATGAATCGTTGCTTAAAAAAGGGGAACCCTTTGCGAAAACTTCAGTATCCATGGAACTGGACCGGCTGGTGGATCTGTACCGGAATAACGGGTACCTGCGGTTTAACCGGGAAGAATTAAAAGGCGTTTGGGATACCCTGGATATTAATCTGCTTAGGCCCACCCTGGACCCTTTTGAGCAACTGCAGGTATTGCAGAAGCTGAAAGAAAGAAGAGAGAACCCAACGGCCAACCTGGAGATTATTCTGCGTCCGGGATTTGACAGCAGCAAACTCGTTAAATATTTTGTGGGCAATATCACCGTTTACCCGGAATTCAGTCCGGACACAACCGGTTACACCCGGCAGGAAGAATGGGTAAATGGCATCCGCGTTATTTCTTACCAGAAAGCGTTCCGCTCAAAGATCCTTCCCGCACATATCTATTTACACCGGGGTGATCTATATAATCAGAAAAATTATTTCAAGACCATCAACCGGTTTAATTCACTGGGAGCCTGGCGCCTGGCCAATATTGAACAACTGACCCGGAAGGGACAGGATACCGCTGATTTTATTATCCGGCTCACCCCGGCAAAAAAGTATTCCTTTAATGCGAATATTGAAGCCAGCCAAAACCAGAACCAGTACCTCGGCAACCTGTTCAGCATTGGTGTGAATGCGGGTATTACCAACCGTAATTTTGCCCGGTCGGCGATACAAACCAACAGCAATATCCGCTATGGTGTGGAACTGGGCCGCAATTTTGTTCAATCACAACAATTTGTACTGAGTCATACCATTTATTTTCCCAAAGCCATGCTCCCTAAATTTGGCTGGATTCCGGAAGCACACCGGAATAATATCCGCACCGTATTTGGATTCAATGCCGCCAGGACTGAAAGAAAGGAACTCTTTAACCTGACTACAGGAAATATGTCATGGGGGTATGAATACCAGTATGCCAAACCCGGCAGCCATAAACTGACCCAGATTTCGTTAAAACTGCCCAATATCGAGTATTCGTATTTAGAGAAAAAAGACAGCCTGGATAAACTGATTGCAGCTAATCCGGCGTTGAAGAATGTATTTACAGATGGATTTATTTCCACCATTATCCTGGGAACTTCGCTCACAAATACCCATCCTAAAAAACCATCTGTATTCTCGGCCAACCTGGAACTGCCTTTCCTGGCCGGACTGATCCGAAGTGATTTTCTGGATACCCAGTTGTACAAATTCATGAAGATAAATGCTGAATACACCCAGCAGTTTAAAAGAAAAAATTCCTCATTTGTTTTCAGGGCTTTTGCTGGTATCGGGTATGCATTCAACTCCACGGTAAATGAATCCAAGAAAAACGCACTCCCCTTCTTTAAACAGTATTTCGGCGGTGGCCCGAACAGTATGAGGGCCTGGCGGCTGCGCAGACTTGGTCCCGGATCCGCTATCAAGGATTTTAAAGAATATCCTTACCGGTTCGGGGATATACAACTCGAAATGAATATGGAGTATCGTTTTAAGGTCACCACGATCGCAGGAACAAAAATTGAAAGTGTATTATTCACCGATATCGGGAATGTATGGTTTATGAAAAAAGAAGCCGGTGATCCGGAAGAAATATTCAAATTCAGCCGGCTGGGAAAAGATATCGCAATTGGTATGGGCACCGGTCTGCGTCTTGATTTTACTTATTTTATTATCCGTCTTGATTATGCCTATAAAGTAAAAGACCCCAGTCCGGATATTCTGAATCAGAACAGTCAGAATAAATGGTTCTATAACTGGAAACCGCTGAACGGACAGTTACAGCTTGGCATCAACTATCCTTTTAAATTGTAGCGTTCATCGTTTTTACTCGTTCTTCAAAACCAACGATTGACTCAGCGGATTGCAGGGAGAATTCACCAATTCTTGTCCGGCAGAGTTTACTCAGGTAAGCACCACAACCCAGGGCGGCGCCAAAGTCATGGGCGAGACTGCGGATATAGGTACCCGTAGAGCAAACCACCCGGAACCCCACCACGGGTAATTCAATACGGGTGATCTCAAATGCATGAATGAATAACTTCCGGGGTTCGAGTTTGACTTCTTTCCCGGCCCTGGCGAGTTCGTAAACTCTTTTGCCATCTACTTTGATCGCCGAATGCGCGGGTGGTACCTGGTAAATTTCGCCCAGGAACGGCTGTGTGGCTGCCTGAATCATCTCCGGGGAAATATGCTCAACGGGCAAATGTTTTACCGGCTCCGATTCAAGATCATATGTTGGCGTAACCGCCCCCAGGGTAAAGGTTCCGGTATACTCCTTCTCCTGCGCCATGAACTCGTTGATCCGTTTGGTGAATTTACCGGTACAGACGATCAGCAATCCCGTAGCCAGCGGATCCAGGGTGCCGGCATGACCCACTTTCTTAGTACGTACCAGGTTCCGGATCTTCCGGACCGCATCAAAAGAGGTCCACTCCAATGGTTTATCAATCAGCAGCACCTGACCTTCTTCGAAAATGTTTACCGGCTTATCCATAAATACAAAAGTACGAAATACAAAGAAAGTACGAAGTACGAGGTACGAAGTACGAAGTACGAAGTACGAAATTGTTTCCTTAGTGATTTTTATTAAATACCCGCAAATTTTGGCATTAAATGATTGATAGGACATGAGGATAACCCCAACTGTCAGATTAAGTCTTAACTAATACAGCAAAATCTACGGCTGTATTTCGTACTTCGTACTTTGTATTCATTCGTACTTCGTACTTCTAACTTCGTACTTCTAACTTCGTACTTCTAACTTCGTACTTAGATGGACATTCTCGTTTTCAACTCAAGGTACTTATTCACTGTATTAACGGTAAGTCCCTCCGGTGTGGTAAGAATAGAAGGGATGCCATTCTTGTGCAGTTCCTTCACCATTAATTTTTTCTCGAAGACAAATTTCTCCGCGATGGTTTTGATATAGATATCTTCCAGGGAATGGGTTTTACCTTCCAGGACTGTTTTGAGTTCAGTATTCTCAAAAAATATGACCAGCAGTAAATGATACTTGGCAATTTTTTTCAGGGCCGGCAGCTCCCGTTGCAGGCTCTCCATGGATTCAAAGTTGGTAAAAAGGATCAGCAGGCTCCGGTTGGTAATCCGGTTACGGATTACAGAGAACAGTTTTTCAAAGTCAGCTTCCAGGAAATCTGTTTTTTGTTTGTACAGGGTTTCCAGCACCTGGCTCATCTGCGTGGGCTTTTTATCCGCCTGCAAAAATGTGTCCAGGTTCT
>CAZYTV010000303.1:0-4639 GCA_964650455.1 uncultured Chitinophaga sp.
CCTTCACTTCAAGTTGCACCAGCGGAGGAAGCGCCTCCACCGTCATCTCGTGAGCCATGGCGGCCATTTTCACAAGATCGAGTCGCTCGCCGTCGAAAGCCGTCGGGTGCGCTTTAGCCGTTAAATAATCGGCTTCTTCCGCGACCGGCTCATAGCCCATACGAAAGATCATTTGTACGGCCGGCATCAGCAAATGCTCGGCGTTGAGCTTCCGCTTCACGTCCGGGCGGAAAGAGGCGAGGATCGTCGCTACCGCCTTGAGCAGTGGCCGATCGCTGCCCGACGAGCCTTGTGAAATCAAAACGTAGGGCGTGTTGGCGGGCAACAGATCGCCATAGCCGGGCGGATCGCCTTTCTTCGACGAGGGAGACTCGCCCGGCGTTTGTGGGTCGTAGTCGCGATGCTCGGGGTAAACGTAGAGATGGCTGTTGATGTATTGCAGGTACCACACCGCCGCCACGCCCGGCTGCGTCATCCCCAGTCGCGGCAGGCTGCGCCAGTTCGCCGCGCCGGTCACGGCGGGCGGCGAAGTGCCAAAGGTGATGTGGTTGCAAAAAAACCTGTTTTGCAAACCGGTGCTGGATTGTAATGTGATGAACCAGCATGACAATGTGGGCTGGAAAGGTATGGCCCAGAATGCTTTTGAATACAAGGAGAAAAACGGGCATTTCCCCCTCTGGAATCCCAACCTCTTCAGCGGTATGCCCAATTACCAGGTGGCCATGGAAGGAAAAACCATCCTGCCTGACACGGTAAAACTGCTTTCACTGGGCCTGCCGAAACCAATGAATTTTTTCTTCCTGGCCTGTTTGTGTTTTTATATACTGGCCCTGGTACTCGGTGTAAACCCCGTGGTGGGTATGATCGGTGCCCTGGCTTATTCGTTCTCCACTTATAATCCGGTCATTGTTGCTGCCGGTCACGATACACAAATGCTGGCCACTGCTTTTATGCCCTTGCTGATGGCCGGGCTGATCAGCATATACAATAAAAAATACTGGCTGGGAATCGCGCTGACCACGTTCGGCACCTACCAGGAACTGAGTGTAAACCACTTCCAGGTCAGTTATTATTTCTTCCTGATTGCTGCTTTGGTTACCATCGGATACCTGGTGAAATGGATCAAAGAAAAAGACTGGAAACATATTGGCATGGCCGGTGCATTAACCATCCTGTCAGCCGTGATAGGTGTAGCGGGTAATGCACTCGTGCTGATGACCACTTCCGAATACAGCAAGTTCACTATGCGGGGTGGAAAAGATATTTCGATCGAGGGCGATACGGTTAAAAAAGCCAGCACCACCGGGCTGGATACCAGTTATGCATTTGAATACAGTCTTGGTAAAGGAGAGACTTTTACATTACTCATGCCGAATGCGTTTGGAGGTGGCAGTTATGCCCGTTTTGGCGAAGGTTCCGCTGTTGCCGAAAAATTATCGGATAAAGGTTTTGCCCCCAACCAGGCCGAACAGATCGCGCAGAGTATGCCCAAGTACTGGGGTAAAATATTTACGGCCGGTCCTGCATATCTCGGTGTAATCATTTTCATCTTCGGACTGATCGGTTTTGTAGTGATCCGCTCTCCCTTACGCTGGGGATTGCTGGCCGCCACCCTGCTGGGTATATTCATGACCTGGGGTAAAAACTTTGCCGGCTTCAATGTATTCCTGTTTGAAAACCTGCCATTGTATAATAAGTTCCGGGCGCCTTCATTTGCCCAGGTGATCCCGCAGTTTACCATGGCTATCATGACCCTCCTTACCCTGCAGCAGTTATTGTTTGCTGAAAAGAGCCGGGAATTTTTCAGTAAAAACATGAAGCCGATCCTTTATACAGTTGGCGGATTATTCGCGCTGCTGGCCCTACTTTATATCGGGATGGACTATGGCACCGGGGATGACAATGGTATCCTCGCTGGTTCAGTCCAGCAAACCGGCAATGATGAAGTAGGCAGGGTCATTGTATCGGCCCTGAAAGAAGAAAGAAAATCCATGTTCGGCGGACAGATTCTCCGGGCCCTGGGTATCGCCCTGCTCGCTGCCCTGCCTTTATTCCTTTTCGTAAAAGAAAAAATATCCGCACTGGTGACCGCTATTGTATTACTGGTGATCAGTACGCTGGATATCACGATCTCCAGTTATAAATTCTTCAATAACGATAATGATCAGTATGCGGAACGCCGTGACGCTGATAAGCTTTTTGTAAGCGCGGATGACTATGCCAATGCAAACTTTAGTTTAACTCCTTTTGATACAAAGATCCGCGAAGACAAATCGCCCAATTACCGGGTATTTAATATGCTGGGTACTTCAAGTGGCAGCCCGTTCAGTGAATCCAGGACCTCTTATTTCCATAAATCAGTGGGGGGGTATCACCCCGCCAAACTGCGTATCTACCAGGATATCATCGAACGATATTTCACCCGTTCCACCAACCCGGGTGTGCTGAATATGCTGAACACCAGATACCTGATTACACAGAGTCCGTTAAGTGGTGCAGATACCCTGGTAAGACGTGATGAGGCTTTTGGTCCCTGCTGGCTGGTCAGCCATGTGAAAGTAGTGGAAGACAGGGTGGCCGCCATCAATGCACTGGGCAGTACCAACCTGCGCGATACGGCGATTGTGGTGAAGGATGCTGTGACAGGACTGGTTCAACCTCAGCGTGATTCAATGGCTACGATCAGCATGACGAAGTTTGATAATGATGCGGTCGAATATGAAGTAAATGGCAGCGGCCCGCAGTTTGCCGTATTCAGTGAGATCTATTATCCCAAAGGCTGGAATGCCTATGTGGATGGAAAGAAAACAGACTATCACAATGTCAACTATGTGTTACGAGGTATTTCAGTACCCGCTGGTAAACACAGTATCAGATTTGTCTTTGAACCTGCATCCGTGGAGAAAGGCCGTTCGATCATGTTTATCGCTTCCATCCTGATTGCCCTGATATTGGTTGGCGGACTCTTTATGGCCTGGAAAGAAAGCCGGAAAGCCAGTTAAGCGAGATGAAAAAAATACTGGCGATAGCTCCTTATCCTTACCTGCCTTATTTTTCGGGGGGACAGAAGTTTATCGCACAGTTCCTGGAGCACCTCGCTGATGAAACGGAACTCACTGTAATCAGTGTGGAAGGGAATGATCCATCCGGTATTACCAATTACCGGTTACTGCCCTGGCTGAAAAAATCATTTACCCGTTATATGGATCTCCGGCTGATCGGCTGTATCAGCCGGGAAGTCAGAACAGGCGGGTATGATGCCCTGATCTGCGAACATCCCTACTATGCCTGGTTGTGTGAATGGGTCAGCAGGAAAACCGGTATCCCCTGGTACCTTCATACACACAATATCGAATACCAGCGTTTCCGCTCCATGGGAAAATGGTGGTGGTCAATATTGAAATACTATGAACGATTCGCCTTCCGGAAAGCCGATAAACTGTTTTTTATCACCGGGGAGGATCGCGATTTTGCCGTCCGTAACTGGGGCATCCCTGAAACTAAATGCATTGACCTCCCTTTCGGTATTACGATTCCTGCATACCCGGCCGATAAGGCATTAAAAAAACAGCAGATCGCTGCCAAACATGGCCTGTCAACAGAGGAGACCCTTATACTTTTTAACGGCCTGCTGAATTATAAACCCAACCTGGATGCGTTGATGGCAATTCTGGACCAGATCAATCCATTATTGATGGCTGACCCCGGCTTCCGTTACCAAATCATTGTATGCGGGAAAGGGCTGCCTGAATCGCTGAACGGATTGGCCGCCTACCGTGATAAAAATATAATCTATGCCGGATTTGTGGATGATATTGAATCCTATTTTACCGCAGCGGATATTTTCCTGAACCCGGTGCAATCCGGCGGAGGCATCAAGACCAAGATGGTGGAAGCCATTGCCTATGGCGCCACCGTGGTAGCCACGGAAAGCGGGGCAACAGGTATCCAGGAAGAAGCCTGCGGGAATAAATTACATATATTACCGGATAATGACTGGCTTGCTTTTGCAAAATCGGTTATAGATCAGCGTGGAGTTCATGCTGAAACACCGGGCAGTTATTACGACTATTATTACTGGAAAAATGTGGCGAGCCGGATCGCCGCTGTTCTTTAATGCTATTCCGGTTTCATCCGGAACCCCTCTCTCAGCCCCTGCACCAGTTTCTGTTTCCGCTGTTGATCAAATCCCAGCCAGAAAACCACCCGCGATAGTAAGGTATAACCAAGGGCAAAGTAACGACGGAACCCCCTGAAGTTTTTACGGATAAAATAGATCTTGTTCCGGTTGGAGTAATAAACATAGAAAGGCGAATTCGTGCCCACCGATGAAGATACTTTATGCAGCAGTACCAGGGAAGGATCATAAAAGATCCGGTAACCCGACCTGGTGGCACGAAGCACAAAGTCCGTATCGTCGTAATAGGCGAAGTAGCGTTCATCCATGAACCCTACTTTTTCAAATACTTCTTTTTTCACCAGCATAAAACAGGTGGGTGAATAGGTGCAGTGCTTCGCCACATTAAAAGCAGGACCGTCCTCCTGGTTCATCCCGTAATGTACCCCGAGTGCCCGCCACTCATGCATATAGCCACCGGCCATCCACAGTTTGGTTTCCCCGTAATAATAGATTTTGGGA
>CAZYTV010000304.1:0-4580 GCA_964650455.1 uncultured Chitinophaga sp.
GAACAGCTCCGTGGCACCTGGTCCACGCCAACCGGCAAAGCGATTGACGGAAAAACAGTTTGTGAACCCGGTTCGATCGTGCTGACCCGGTTTGATAAGGCTACTTTTAAACCGGATATTAAACTCCCACCCTCTCTCATCAACCGGAAAGCAGAACTGGTCAAAGAAATTAAAGTGGATACCGGTAACATTAAAATTGATTTTTATGATAACGGGCAGATCGACGGGGATACCATTTCGGTATATGTAAATAATATGCCCCTCGTTTCCAACCGGATGCTGAAAACACAGCCGGTATCGGTTAACATACGGGTGGATCTGAAGAAAACGGTACAGGAAGTGATCATGGTTGGTGAAAATTTAGGTTCTATTCCTCCGAATACTGCATTAATGATCATTACCGCCGGATCAAAACGTTACCAGTTGTACCTCACTTCTGATGAACAGAAAAATGCAATGGTCCGGTTTATATATGAGAAACCGGTTGCCGGTAAAATTCCATGATATTATCTTGTAAAGTGTCGTATAAAAACTACAGGGTTTGTTGTCCATCTAATCGTTTACATTTAGTTAATGAAAACAGATTCAAAATAGTAAACGATTAGTTTGCGGGCAATGCATTAATGTATAACTTCAGTCTGCAAACAATTTTTATTTCCTCAATTTATTTTGACACAGGAAGGCTCCGTACCCTCGGGGCTTTTTTGTTGGGGAAATCAGAACTTAAAGTTCCAGGTTACAGCCGGAAGTACGGGGAACAGGGAAACCTGCTTCGTGGAAACCTGAAGATCATTGGTTGCAATGCTGCCTTCCTGGTCGAAATACAGGAAATAAGGATTGAGCCGGCTGTAAACATTATAAATGCTGAAAACCCATTGACTGCTGAGTTTTCTTTTCTTTTTTGGTACAGGTGTATAGGTTGCGGAAAAATCAAGCCGGTGATAGGCTTTCATCCGGTATTGATTCAGGTTACTGTATTCCTGGGTAAGCACCCCGTTGATTACATAGAAACGTTCTGGCAGGGTAATCGCATTTCCTGTTCCATAGACAAATACGGCTCCAAGTTTCCATTTCCTGCCGGCTTCATAATTACTGACCACGGAAATATCATGACGCCGGTCATACCGTGCCGGAAAACGCATTCCTTCGTTCAGACCGGCAAATTTCCGCCAGGTCCAGGAAAGAGTATAACCAATCCAACCGGTCATCCTCCCTCTTGTTTTATTCACTAAAAATTCAGCCCCGTAACTCCAGCCTTTGCCAGATACAAATTCTTCTTCCGGATCGGCCAGGGATGGAGTGTACCCTTCTTTATACTCCAACTGGTTGCGCATATCCTTATAATAGACTTCAACGGAAGTTTCATACCGGTTGTCGGAAAAATTTCTGAAATACCCGGCTGAATATAACCAACTGAGCTGCGGTCTTACTAGGTAGGTACTCGGCACCCAGAGATCGGTGGGCAGTGTGGACCCTGCATTGGTCACCAGGTGAATGTATTGGTAATTACGGGTAACAGCCGCTTTCAGTGAAGACTCATCATTCAGGGCATAACGGATCGTCATACGGGGCTCCAGTCCTCCATAGGATTTAACCGTCTTAAAGCGATTGTAAACCGTACTGTCCAGTTTATTTCCATTGATATCCCTGGTGTAACGGGTATAGGGACCCACCTGGGTAAAGCTGCTCCAGCGGATACCATAATTGATTTTCAGTTTCTCCCCTATTTCCCAGTCATCCTGCAGGTAAAGCGCCGCTTCCATCGCGTATTTTGCCCCTTCATTATTCGGCGAAAAAACAATGGAGTCCTGCCGGCCGGTCACCACATTGGGAATAAACTTGTGGTTAGTCAGTAAACCACCAAACTTCAGTTTGTGATCGGGTGATAGATAATAATCGAAATCTGACTTAATTGTTATGTCCCGTATACCGGAGTACAATCCAATCTCAAAATTTTCCTGGGTGGCGGCAAATTTGAAATTATAATCATTATATACCGCTGTGGTATTGGAAAAGAGCCGGCGGTTGAACACATGGTTCCAACGCAGGGTAGCCGTTGAATTTCCCCAGGGAATATTGGTCTTGAAGGATCGTTTTGAATTCCTGAAATCAAATACATCTCTGCCAAAATAGCCACTCAGGTACAAACGGTCTTTATCAGAAAACCGGTAATTCATTTTGGCATTTATATCATAAAAAAAATAACCGGAGCCATAGAAACTGCTGGTTTTGCTGATAAAGGGTTTTACCAGTGCATCAATATAGGTTCTCCTCGCCGAGAGGATAAAGGATGCTTTCTCTTTTTTAATCGGACCCTGTACCGAAAACCGTGAAGCAATCAGGCCGATCCCCCCCTCTGTCTGAAATTTATTGATATTACCCTCCTTCATCGTAATATCCAGCACCGATGAAAGCCTGCCGCCATATTGAGCCGGCATGCCACCTTTGATCAGGGAAACATTTTTGATCGCATCACCGTTGAAAATAGAGAAGAATCCAAATAAATGACCGGTATTATACACCACTGCATCATCCAGCATAATCAGGTTCTGGTCAGGCCCACCGCCGCGTACATAAAAACCGGCATTTCCTTCACCGGCACGCTGTATACCCGGGAGTAACTGTATTGCCTTGAGAATATCCACTTCCCCCATGAAGGCCGGTATGGATCTGACCTGGTTCATGGTAAGGTCGAACTTACCCATCTGGGCATTTTTGACATTTCCGTCTCTTTTTTTACTATATACCACCACTTCATTGATAAGGGCGGATTTGGATATAAGGTCTACATTGAATGACTGGTTGCTGTGCAGGCTGATCCGGATGGTAAAGCCGGTATAGGAAATATGAGATACCTGTAGCGAATAATCCCCTTCTTCCAGGGTGATGGAATAAAAACCATACTGATTGCTGGATACTCCCTTTGATTGTCCGTTCACTGTAATGGTAGCCCCGATGACCGATTCCCCGGAAAGGCTGTCTTTCACATATCCGTTCAATGTAAAACGGGTCTGGGCGACAGCATTAATGGTCAGCAGTATGAGCAAAAAAACAAAAACAATGAACCGGAACATATTCACCACAACAAACTATTTAATGATTGGTTGAGCAGCCGCCGTTATCCGCTGCGCTTCACTGCAACCGGGCAGACCGTATGGATTTGGCGAATCAGTTGTTTCCCCGATCCACCAGCCTTCATGGCCTTTACCAAAAGCGTCCGGACAAATCAGCCGGAAATAGGGTGGATTCACGATATTCAGCAAGGTCAGTAACGTAAACATGTCCCGGGATAATATATTCAGCGAAGCCCTTTTTTCGGCCAGGTCCGGATCTGATATGATCGAGGTCGTTTCTGCCCCTGCATTCTCCAACGACAGAAAAACCGCATCATACTTAACGGTATCTGCCACGAGCTCTTCGATATTAAAACTATCCAGGGCAGCTTTCAGCCGGATACCCTGTTCTTCTGATGCAGCAACTTGCCCGGCAGCCAGCTTATCCACCATCGAAAAATATGAGGTACAAATATTTTCAAAAGACCGGGTAAACGCCGGACTATATGGGGTGGACTGTACACCTGACCATGTTTTTGAATCTGTTGAGGCATGATCTGCTTTGAATACGACAAATCGGAGCAGGCCCGTAACCAGGCATAATAAGGTTAAAAAGAGGCTCCAGCGGATCAGTATTGCCTTTTGAGGACCCCTCAGCAGTAGGAGCAGCAGCCCGGCCAGCGAGACCAGGAAGAGTATCAGTAAACTATTCAGGATGAAGGTCACAGGAAAGAAAATATTTGCACAAAGATAAACGCCCATCACCGGAACGGCTAATCCGTTATTTTTGCAGCCTGTTAAAATTTTACTATGCTCGCAGGATTTCAAAATGTGACTTTTGAGTTTGGTGCCCGTGCTATTGTGGATGATGCTACCTGGCATATTCAACCCGGTGAACGGATTGGCCTGATTGGATATAATGGTACCGGAAAATCCACCTTGCTGAAGTTGCTGGTAGGACAATACCAGCCATCATCCGGAACCGTGGAAAGAAGTCGCACCACGTCTATTGGCTACCTCCACCAGGACCTGCTGAGTTTTGATACGGAAGACTCCATATTACAAGTAGCCCTGGGGGCTTTTGAAAGGGTATTACAGTTGGAAAAAGAAATTGAAGAACTGGGCCATGAACTGGAGCGGACCGGGGATGAAAAAACCCTTCATGATTACAGCGACCGGCTCCACGAAATGGATACCCTGGATGGATATAATATCCATCATAAAACGGAAGAAGTATTACAGGGGCTCGGGTTTGCCAATGCCGATCTGCAACGGCCCTATAAAGAGTTCAGTGGTGGCTGGCGGATGCGGGTACTGCTGGCAAAAATGATTTTACAGCAACCAGACCTGCTCTTGCTGGATGAGCCCACCAACCACCTTGACCTTCCCTCCATTGAATGGCTGGAAAAATACCTTCTGCATTACCAGGGTTCAGTGGTGATTGTCAGTCATGATAAATATTTCCTGAACAGGATGGTGACCAAGATCGTAGAGGTTTACCAGCAGCAATTAAATATCTACACCGGA
>CAZYTV010000305.1:0-4539 GCA_964650455.1 uncultured Chitinophaga sp.
CGAAAGGGTACGAGCGGCGCTGCGGTACTGGACCCTATTTCGCGAGCAATCGGCGGTAAATACGCTCATCCTCCGCGCCAAACACGTTAAATAGCACGCTTTCAATACTGGAATCCTGCTGCAGGAACTCTTTGACCGTCTGAACGGCGATCTCTGCGGACTTGTCCTGGGGGAAATGGAACACGCCGGTGGAGATGCAGCAGAAGGCTTACGAGAACCAGCAGGATTATATCCGTCAGAATGAGCGGCTGGTAGAGCGATTCAGAGCTAAAGCCAGTAAAGCAGCAATGGCACAAAGCATCATGAAGAAACTGGACAAGCTGGATCGTATTGAAGAAGCAGAAATAGAGCGACCCGATATCCGGATCAATTTCAGGGTCGATAAACAGCCCGGTAAAGTGCTGGTGGAACTGCATCATGTGTCAAAAGCATTTGGGGACAATGTCATTATTGAGAACAGTTCGGTGGAAATCGACCGGGGAGACAAAATTGCCCTGATCGGGGCCAATGGTAAAGGGAAGTCAACCCTGCTCCGGATCATCGCCGGGGTAGAACAGTTTTCACAGGGGGAGCGTAAATGGGGCCATAATGTGGAGGAGAGTTTTTATGCGCAGCATCAGCTGGAAGCCCTGAATCTCAATAATACCATCCTGGATGAAATGAAAGAATGTGGCAGCCAGATGACCGAACTGGAACTCCGTGGTCTCCTGGGTTGCTTTCTGTTCAGCGGGGATGATGCCGATAAAAAGATCAGGATCCTCAGTGGTGGCGAAAAAGCAAGGGTGGCCCTGGCAAAAGTGATCGTCAGTAAAGCCAATTTCCTCATGCTGGATGAGCCGACCAATCACCTGGATATGCATAGTTGTGATCTGTTGATTGAATCCCTGAACCGCTACCAGGGCAGTATCATCCTCGTCAGTCACGATCGTTATTTCGTGGCGAAGACCGCCAATAAGATATGGGAGATCGTAGATCACCAGATCAAGGAATTTAAGGGTGGTTACGAAGAATGGGTGGCCTGGAAAGAGCGGATGGCCAAACAGGAACTGGAAAATAAAAAATCAGATAAGAATTCGGAGCCGGTCAGACAGACCGAAGTAAAACAAAAACAGGCAGCCCCGCCCCCTCCGCCCGCTGCGCCTAAACAACAACCCGGAGCAGCCATTGATAAAGAGAAGAAAAAAGAACTGCAACGGGTGCAGCGACAGTTCCAGCAGTTGGAGGAACAGATTGCTAAACTGAATGCCCGTAAAAATGAACTGGAAGCCTCCCTGTCGGATCCGGCTATTTATTCAGATAAAATAAAATTCCGGGAAGCTGAAAACGGGTATAAGAAAGCGGACCAGGAGCTTGTATTACTGAATAAAGAGTACGAGCATTTATTTGAGAAGATTATGGAACTGGAAAGCTGATTAACCCCGGGTGAATAACTATTTTTCAGGAGAAGCTGGTTTTAGTGTATTTTTTATATCACAAACCAACGGATATGAAGTCACCCCTGATGATACTTGCATTGCTGGCTTTTCTCACCGCCACCCTTGCATTCACATTACGTGAAAATAAGCCTCCATCAACCGGTAATCTTTCCCGTTTAGCCCATTATAATAAAGTGATCCGTTGCAGTCCGGACTGGGAAGCACTTCGGGAATGGCTGGAAGAAACGGATATCCCTCCCATACCCGGGGCCGGTTCCTATCAATGGAAAATCAGTACCAGGAATGACAGTGCCCGGTTTTATTTTAACCAGGGCATTAACATGTACTATAGTTTTCACATTATTGAATCAATGGCTTCGTTTAAAAAAGCAGCCCGGTTTGATCCGGATTGTGCTATGTTGTATTGGGCACAGGCACTTGCCTATGGCCCGAATATTAATGACCTCGGGTATGCTGCTTCACCGGCTGCGCTGGAAGCAATACGTAAAGCACAATCTTTTTCGGCCGGTGCAACCAGGATAGAACAATTACTGATAGACGCTATATCGGTTCGCTATACCGCTGATTCGGCGGATACCAACCGTAAACAACTGAATGAAGGATATACTTCAAAAATGGCAGCCTTGTATAAAACATTTCCCGCAAATGCAGAAGTGGCGGCACTTTATGCGGATGCCATGATGATCGAGCATCCCTGGGATTTGTGGAATGTGGATGGCACCCCCAAACCCTGGACTCCCCGTATCCGTGAGGTACTTGAAAGAGCATTGATCACAACTCCGGAAAACCCGGGGTTAAATCATTATTATATCCATGTTATGGAGCCCTCCCCCTTTGCCGCGAAAGCCTTGCCCAGTGCTGACCGGCTGGGCAACCTTACACCCGGGCTTTCCCATGCAGTGCATATGCCTTCCCATATCTACCTGCGTACCGGACAGTATGATAAAGGGGTGACTGTAAATGAAAAAGCCGTCAGCAGTTATCAACAAAGCATTCCTTTATATGCACCTGTAACAGGTGCCGATTTTCTGTATATCATTCATAATCTCCACATGCAGGTTAATAACGCAATGATGGGTGGCCGAGCGGCAATAGCGAACCGTTCCACTATTGACCTGGTAAACAGTATCCCCGCAGATTACCTGGGAATTCCAGGTGCGATGGGTAACCTGGTACAATATGTTTATATGACACCCGTTTTCACGGATATCCGTTTCGGTAATTGGGATCATCTGATAGCAATAAAAGAACCACCTGCAGAACAGGTATATGGTCGTATCATCTGGCTGTTTGGAAGGGGTATGGCGCTGGCACATCAGCAAAAATTTAATGAAGCCCGGGATGCTCTCCTGAATATAAAGGATTTATCTGCTGATCCGGTATTGATGATTCCTTTCAGTCCCTTTTCCCCGGCAATAGATGGGGTGCATATTGCCATTGAATTACTCAGAGGGACTATTGCCATTTTGGAAAATAATGACCAGGAAGCCATTGCCGCTTTTCAGCAGGCGGTAAATACGGAAAAGGGAATGGTGTATAATGAACCCCGTGACTGGTTATTAAATCCGCGTCATTACCTGGCAAATGCATATATCAGGGCTGGCCGTTTTACAGAAGCAGAAAAAACACTGAACGATGACCTGGCGGTGAATAACGAAAATGGCTGGGCACTTTTTGGTTATTGGCAGGTATTAAAGGCGCAGCATAAAACCAAAGCAGCCGCACAAATGAAAGCCCGTTTTGAAAAGGCATTCCGTAAAGCGGATATAAAACTGAACGGACCAGTTTTCTGATCAGGTCAATTGAGCTTTTACAAAATCACTGACCAGGTAACTGATCAGTTTACCGCTGCTGGCATCTGTTCGGCCGTCTCCCAGGCGGGTGGCACCTTCACAGATATACAAATAGGCTGGCTTGGTATCAGCAGCGGCAAAAGATACATATTGCCGGGCATGAACCGGAGATACACCTACCGGCGTCATGGCACTGCTCAGAGTATTCTGGATCGCATCCAGGTCAATATCAATGCCGGTCATGGTGTCTTCTGTAAAACCGGTTGCATGGGCTACGGCCTGCAAAAAGGTTCGTTTATCATGTACAAATATGTCTTCAAAAGTAATACAGTCGATAAAAGGATTATTCACGATATCCACCCAGCTGTTTTGGGGAATATAATTTTCATGTAAGCCGATAATACAGTATTTCTGCAGGTAACCATCTTCTTCCGCATACCGGAATGCGTTGCCGCTATGTCTTCCTTCCATAGGACGGTAATCCGCATGTGCATCCAGGTTGATGCAATTGATCTGTGCCAGGGGAATTTTACCGGCTTTGTACCAGCCTTTTGCCGCTCCTTTGATCAGCGGATAGGAATTATTATGCCCGCCTCCCACCACAATCGGGATTTTCTTAGCAGCGGTAATCACCTTTACCAGTTTTTCCACTTCATCATCTATCGTATTCACTGCATGACGATAGGCTTCTATGCGCTCATCTTCTCCCTTGGCGGTTGTATCGATGAGGTATTGTAAATCACCAAAATCAAAATGCCCGATCATCAGTGTTTCGTTTCCATCAAGAAAATCATTACTCTGCAGATTAAAAAAGCTTTGCAGAAAAGGAATCCAGAGGGTATCCGTACCTCCGATGCCAAAATTTCCTTTTGCTCCCAGATCTTCTGGTATCCCGAACAAAACATATTTTGACGCAGAGCCTTCAATGGATTTCTCCAGGTCAGCCGGATCAAAGATCACATTCAGGCGTTCCCCTAATTTGGTTTCGTAGCGGCGGATCTTTGTCAACGAGAGGATATCCTGTTTGCTGTAGATTTTCAGATGTTTCATATTACAGAAAATAGAGAATGGAAAATAGGAAATAGGAACCCGGAAGCTATCGGGCAGGTGATGCTAAATGCCAATTTTTTCATTGACCACTTTCAGTATCTCCTGTTCTAAAGCTATTGTTTTCTCTTCAATCTCCCTTCCCTTGCGAATGATTTCTTCAACAAATTGCTTGTCGGCATAGCCAGCGGCATTGATACGTACATTCATAAAGGCTCCCCTGACCGCAGTGCGTGCACAAAGGGCTCCAACGCCGGCATCTG
>CAZYTV010000306.1:0-4149 GCA_964650455.1 uncultured Chitinophaga sp.
CGCGCCAGACAATTTTAGCCGGTTGGTTTTTAATTATCCTACTTGGCGCGCACTTGGGTTATAATCTTTATGTAAAAAATCTTTATTGGGCCGAGGCCGGCAGTTTGAGCCATGACCTGCTTTACAGTTTTGGCCAGTCAGCTGAAGTGACAAAAAAACAGGGGATAGTGATAATGGGTTTGCCCGACAACTTGGTTGGCGCGCAGGTCTTTCGTAATGGTTGGAGTTCGGCAGTGGGTTTATATTATCCTTCTTACGTTCAGGATATGCTGGTGGTGAAGGCGGGTTTTAATTATCCGGCTGAGTTATCAAACCAAAACATCAGTTGGGCCGGCACGCCTGATGGTTATATAGGTAGAGGGGGGAACAATATTTTCCGCGGACAAGAATATCTGAATTCTCTGGATTATCCAATGTCAATCACAAATTCTCAAAAAGATCTGCAAAGCAGTTCAATGATTGAGTTTAAGTTTACCAAACAATTACAAAATCAGCTTAAGGCCAAAACCATCAAGTTTTTAATGGTAAAAGGGCCTGTTCCGTATTAACCTTTGCATACTTCCGGTGGAGTATAGCCAGATTGTTATCAGATGATTATAGTCCTAGTCTATACGTAATTGGTATTTATCCAGCAGGGAGAACATTCCGAGGGCGGTGAACCTTGCCTGTTTTACTTTGCTTTTTTCCGGGTCAATGGCATAGTTGATCGCCGTACGCAGGTCAGCTTTATCCAGTAAAGTGTTTTCGAATTTAGCTTCCCTCAGATTACAACCATCAAATACTGCTTCGGTCAGCACCGTCTCCGTAAAGTCAGCTTCCTGGAGACTGCAGTGACTGAATACTGTTTTTTTCATTTTACGCTGGTAAAAGGAACTAAGATCAAGTGTGCAGCCAGCAAAATGCACGGTAAATAAATAAGCATTTGCATTTTCGAAATGCAGCCCCAGCATTTTGCATTGTTCAAACGTTACGGCATTAAAGGTGGTTTGGATAATTTTTACACTACTCAGGTTGCAGTCAGCGAACAGGCAATCCGTAAAATTAATTCCCGATAAGTCTGCGTTGTTGAAATTACAATGTAAAAACCGGCATGCTTCATATATTACATCCGGAAGGGACATTATGGAAAAGTCTTCCTGGTGGAATGTTTTTTCTGTGATACAAATTTTTGACATCAGGGACAAGCTGGTTCAGCGCAAATGTAAAGAATCAGCCGTACATCAACACGGTGCTTTACTTTTAGTTGCCATGACCAGTGATGAATGGCTTAATCATTTTTGGGCGCTGATCACCAGGGCGCTGGCATCAATTACCACTTCGTCGCCAGTAATTTTTTTGCTGACTTCTTCCATCACCTCCTCTTTAATCTTTTTCCGTACGGATTCATCCGCTTTACTCATGGCCGAAACGATCGGGGCGCCAATATCATTCATCATTTCCCGGTAGTGTTCAGTCGATCTGCTTTTCATCCTGGAATGAATTTCTGTTTCGCTAACGCCGCTTAACCCGGCATTTTTAAAAATATCCCTGACCAGTCCGGGTTGGCTGCACCGGAACATCCCGGGGGAACCGGGCGGCGGGGCAGGCAGTTCAATATTTTTATGGATAATGCCCATGATGGCCGTTATCCAGAAATTCTTATCTGGTACGTTCCAGACAGAAGTGGCAATCCGGCCACCTGGTTTTAATACCCTGGCCATTTCAGTGGCTGCTAACTGCATATCCGGAAAAAACATAAACCCAAAACGGCAACTGATCGAATCAAAATGGTTGTCGGGGAATGGAAGCTCACAAACATCACACGCTTTCACTTCGATATTGTTTAATCTTCGCTGTGAGGCTTTATCGGCTGCGATCTCCAGCATTTGTTCTGAAAGGTCCGTGATAGTAACCCGGCCTTCCGGTATCATGGAAGCAATTGTTAAGCCGGGCTCGCCGGTACCGGCAGCAATATCAAGAACATGATGATTGCCTGAAGGCCTGATTCTGTTGATAATCGCGTCACCCATGGGGTGCAGAAATTCCATAGTATGCTCATCCCATTTCTTCCAACCTGAAGAAAATTTGTCCCAGGATTGTTTTTGCTGATCCCTGATTTCTGTCAAAGGCGGTTTCATGTTTCAATGTTTTTATGTAAGAAAGAGGTAAAAAAGTGAGCTGGTCGAAAAGAAGTATATAAGTTAATGAAAAAAACGAACTGTATCAGTAAAAACTTACCCCACTGGCTCCTCATCCCAGCCATGCATCCGCATAAAGTGGTTATACTCTTCCCGGTAGGACTTTTTCCGGTGATGCGTTTTTTGCTCGGCGATATAGTGCTGCACCCATTCCAGTCCGGTAGACCCCACTGAGTAAACGGCATATCCTTTCTGCCAGGCAAATTTCCCTTTTACCATACCCTGGTTATTGATCCAGTAGGAGCTGCCCCCCTTAACATGTTTTATCACTTCAGACACGGATTTCAGCGGGTTCTGCTGGAACAGACAATGCACATGATCCGGCATGCCATTGATAATCCGGACCGGACAGCCGGATTCTTCAAACTTGCTGCTCAGGTAAAAGTGGACTGATTTTTCGATAGAGGAATCCAAAAACGGGGTTCTTTCTTTGGTGGACCAGATCGCGTGGATCCATATCCGGGGCAATAAATAGATCATAGTTAGGTTTTGACGGCTAAACTAGATCAGAACATAAACGGGAAAAGGGGAAAACGACCTGTTAAAACCGTTTTTTTTCGCCAATTAAGAGCGTTTTCAGCCCCCGAATCAGCTGCCTTTTCCTCGTCCAAATGATGTAACTTTGCCCCCTCTTAAAAGGAGGCAAAAACCTACATGAAGAATATCAGAAATTTCTGCATCATCGCGCATATTGACCACGGTAAATCCACCCTGGCTGACCGTTTATTGCAAAGCACGGGTACGATCAGTGACCGGGACATGATGGACCAGGTACTCGACGATATGGACCTGGAAAGGGAAAAGGGTATTACGATTAAAAGTCATGCCATCCAGATCAATTATAAACATACTGACGGACAGGAGTATATCCTGAACCTGATTGATACACCCGGTCACGTTGATTTCAGTTATGAAGTAAGCCGTGCACTGGCTGCCTGCGAAGGATGTCTCCTGCTGGTGGACGCCACACAGGGAATACAGGCACAAACCATCAGCAATCTATACCTCGCTATCGAAAACAACCTGGAGATTATCCCGGTGATCAATAAGATTGATATGGACGGAGCCATGATCGAGGAAGTCGAAGACCAGATCGTAGACCTGATCGGTTGTAAAAGAGAGGAGATCCTTCATGCCAGCGGACGTACTGGTCTGGGTGTGGAAAAAGTACTGGATGCGATTGTGAAAAGGATTCCGGCACCTAAAGGAGATCCGGATGCACCCCTGCAGGCCCTGATCTTTGACTCCGTGTTCAACTCATTCCGGGGTATCATTGTATACTACCGGATCATGAATGGTTCGATCAAAAAGAATGATAAAGTAAAATTTGTAAGTACCGGCCAGGAATATGGAGCTGATGAGATCGGAATTCTTAAACTGAAAATGACCGAAAAAAGTGAAGTGAAAGCGGGAGATGTGGGTTACATTATTACCGGTATTAAAAATGCCAAAGAAGTAAAAGTAGGGGATACCATCACGATTGCCACCAATGATAATCCACAACAGATCCAGGGATTTGAAGAAGTGAAACCGATGGTATTCGCCGGTATATTCCCGGTCAATACGGATGAATTTGAAGAGCTGCGTGATTGTATGGATAAACTCCAGCTCAATGATGCCTCACTCACCTATGAACTGGAAACCTCGCAGGCCCTTGGTTTTGGTTTCCGTTGCGGTTTCCTGGGCATGCTGCACATGGAGATCATCCAGGAACGACTGGAGCGGGAGTTCAATCAGACCGTGATCACAACAGTGCCCAACGTAAGTTTCATCGCCTATACCACCAAAGGAGAAAAAGTGATCGTCAATAATCCAACTGAATTCCCTGACCCGGTTAAGACCGATCATATTGATGAACCATTTATCAAGGCCAAGATCATTTCCAAACCGGAGTATATTGGTAATATCATGACCCTTTGCCTCGGCAAACGGGGTATCCTGATGAACCAGGGTTACCTGACGCCGACCCGGG
>CAZYTV010000306.1:4159-4532 GCA_964650455.1 uncultured Chitinophaga sp.
GGTTTGGTTGTTAGTAAATGTGAATGCAAAGCCTTTTATGATCAACTGAAATCACAGACCCGTGGATATGCTTCTTTCGATTACCATCCGATCGGGTACCGCCAAAGCGATATCTGTAAAATGGATATCCTGCTGAACAATGATAAAGTAGATGCCTTATCGGCCCTGATCCACCGCAGCCGTGCCCAGGATTTCGGTCGTAAACTTTGTGAAAAACTGAAAGAATTATTACCCCGCCAGCAATTCCAGATTGCTATACAGGCGGCCATCGGCGCCAAAGTAGTGGCCCGCGAAAAAATCCCAGCCATGCGTAAGGATGTACTGGCTAAATGTTATGGTGGTGATATCAGCCGTAAGCGTAAACTGCTCGAAA
>CAZYTV010000307.1:0-4491 GCA_964650455.1 uncultured Chitinophaga sp.
GGCACGAGTGTAAAGTTTCGGACTACAAACTAATTCCCGTCCGGAATTGAATGTTTCATGACGTCCATCATATTCTTCATGAATTCAGCGGCGGTTTAACGGTACTCAAAATTATACTGTGTAAGTACAACGGACATGTTCATCGGCGAAAGGCTCCTGAAACGGCCATCCCCGAGATCGTTGGGGAAGTTAGTTGCCGCCCGGACCACCCTGTTCTGCCAGGGCCTGAAACTGACCGGGTCAAATACGTTAAATACCAGGGACTGGAACCAGGAGGTCAGGCGGATATTCGCAACTCCATTGATAGCTACTGAGAACGAAGCAGCCGCAGAAGAACCGCTGGTTACATAGGTACCCATTTTAAGGAAAAGATTCTGGTATACTTTTCCGAATTTATACCCATGTGTTGCCGAATCCAGCACAATCCGGGTGTAGGTTGATTTGCTTTGCTGATAAAAATCGGATTGGTTATAACCAAGTTCACTGCTGTTTGGTCCGCTGTTGCTGAGATAAATAAAGGAAGATTTATTCCAGGAAGGCTGTCCGCTGGCCGGAACAGGTGCTACTCTCCAATGATATACCGTACTGTCACTCAGTGTAACCCCATGCACAAATTCCATCACCCCTCCTGCGGAACTGAGGGTACGGGAAACTTTCACCGGGGAATTGAAAAATTCAGTCGTGTCCATTTCCATGACATATTGCTTCAGGTTACCGAAAGGATTGGCGGTAGAAGCCACCAGCTTCAGCGCGGGGTTATTCACAATAGCATAGTTATACGGATACACCGGGCGTGCCTCATCTTCATAGATGTACACGTCCTTGGTGATACAGTTGTTGGTTTCATATAATTCATCCACCGTGTTGTCTGCGTCCAGGCATATGGAAATCCGGTTGAGTCCTTTATCACGGGTACCGACAATATCTATAGAGTACGACAATGAATCCATATAACGCACTCCCGGAATAGTATCCCTCCGGATCACTTCGGTGGTCAGGTTGGGGTACGTCCGCTTCACCTCCACCACAATATTTTTATTCAGTGCCTTACCGAGATTGACAAATTTAGCATCCACTTTAAAATGGGTTTCCGCTACAGAAATAAAACTCGGGTTCACTTTCACCAATGGTTCTTCAATCGCATAATCCGGTTTATTGGTGGAGCCGTCAAAGCGGATGGCAGGGTCACCATGCAGCGTCGTCTGTTCTGTATGGAACCGGGCATAATAGTCATTCTGTGTGGTGAGGCCATATACCTGCGCAATGGATTCGCGCATCACTTCACCAATGGTTTTCCCATAATGGGTAACGGAAGCCGCCATCATGGTTTTGGTGTTCATGATATCCAGGTAATGTACAATCCCAAAGTGGGTACTGGCAATAAAGGCGATCGAACCACGCTGATCCGCCAGTACAAATTTTTCAGAAAGTGTTTCTTTAGTCAGGAACCGGAGTGTATTGAAATTATAAAAATTACCCGCATTACAACCCATCACAATCGTAATCGGGTATTTGCCTGCATTATTATACTGATCCGGGTTATCCAGGTTAAACTCCAGGGTCGTGGCGGAAGAGTGGCCGAAATAAGTCATGAGGCCGATACCCTGCTCAAATAAACGATACAATCGTTCACTGCTGGCCTGTTCCACCGGGGCAGAAGATACCTTACTGAATGTATTTACATTGGCGCCATAAAAAGTGTCAGCAATGATGGAACGGTACCGTTCCATATCCGCGGTGAGGATCGCCCCCAGCGAACCATCAGCCGCCCCGATCACATGCACTACATTTTTCTGCCAGGCTTTATCTGCAATCAGCGGAGAGGACAAGGCCTGTGCCTGTTCATACTGTTTCACTTTGGCCAGGTAAACGGCTACTTCTTCTCCCGAAATTGTGGATAAGCGACCGATGGAAACTTTAGGTATTCCATCTCCTCTTGGATCACAGGCCAGGAGATTATCGGAGGCCGGGAAACCAAAGCTTGGAATAAACGATAGCCTTTCCACATCCACATTTGATTCGTAAGTACGGTATTGGGCATAGTTGAGGCCCTTACCAATCAGCAGTACATTTTTAACCGGTACGCTGAAACGGGAACGGCACCAGAGAATAAAGTTGCGGATGGAAGCCGGGTTCTTTTTCACACCCAGTCCAAACTGATCCACCAGTTCATCAATCAGGTAAACTTTTGCATTATGACTGCCTCCTGCAGCAGAACTGCGGTAGGCCTTATACTCTTCCACATAATTTGTACCGGAGGCTGAGGTCTGCATGACCGGGTGTGTAATGATCAGGTAGTTGCCCTGGTTAGCGGCGGTCAGGTAATTGACAAAATTCCGGGTCTGCAGGCTGGTCACCTGGAAAATCGGATAGTTAGGATACTGACCGAACATGATCAGTTTACGCTTTACAGCAGAAGGCTCAAGTACTACTTTTATCAGGTTCGGGTTAGTTATATCGGTCACATACCGCTTACCATTCGTCATATCATAAATGATGGGACTGACACCTCCATGGGTAAAATTGACGATCTCCAGGTAGTTTCCGGAAGTGCTGGCTTCGAGTTCAAATTTGAAATTACTGCCACCACCAAAATTAAAAAGTCGCGGATAAACCAGTTCCGTTTGAGCAATCACCATACGGTCATTGGAAATACTGGTTGCATTTTTCACCCCGATGATGGCGATTCCCCCGCTGATCAATGAAGCGGCCAGGGTGGTTTCAAATTTCTTATAATCAAAGAAATCCATGGTCTGCGTATTCACCAGGGTATTATTCACCCTTACTTCAAGCTGGCGGGGATTGAGCGCATTACCAGAAGCATGAATACGTAAAACAGGAGCCGGTGCCCCTGCACCGGTATACGGGTACAGGTTCGCCATGGTTTCCGTACGGGTGACATTAGTTCCGATATCCGGGGAAGACCATCCTTCTCCCTGGTCATAAGAGGAAGAATAAACATATTCACCCACTACAGCCGCATACCCGTTATTGATTTTACTTTTATAATAAATTCCTTCAGTATGCATGTAATACGGCTCGGCGGGCAATGCAGTTGGTAATACATTAGCAGTGGGCACCAGCCTCAGGTTGGGACCGGATGTATGAATGGTCAGAAAATAAGAGACCGTATCGGTTTCAAGACTCCATTTATCATTGAGCTGGTAATCGGTATTCCGGTATAATTCATTATCTGATTTACCGTCATTCATTTCGCCCCAGAATTCGAGGTAATCCCCGGCTCCCAGTGTGCCGGTCTGTACTGTAGTGTACATGGGCACCTGCTCCCCTTTTCTCCATAACTGAAAATCCTGGGCCGGTGTATTCCCGATACCCAGGGAGGCCAGCACCGGCTGACTGATCCGGTACAGTCCGGTTGCACCTACTTTAAACTTATAGTAGGTTTTGGAATAGTCGATCCACTCGTTATTATAGGTCTGCGACTGGGCAGCCAGGCCTGTAATAAGAAATAAAAGAAGTAAAAGTCTTTTCATGGAACAAAAGTTTATCGGGTACTGACAGATTTATTTATTATCGTTTTTAGTTCCCACCAGGTTGAACCGGAGTGAAAAAACATGGGTAAATAACGGATTCGTCTGGTTGGCCAGGTTGGTGAAGGCGTAATCCACTGTAAAATTCTGCACTTTGAAACCGGCACCGGCACTGGGCTGGTAGATCCATACCCGCTTCTGGTTCACAGTATCTCCATCGTACAGTGCTTTCTGAAAATTATTAATCCCCCCCCGGAGAAAAAAGACATTGTTGATATTCAGTTCCAGACCCAGTTTCGGATCTGCACTCACCGGATCAGCACTGATCACGGTATTACGCTGTCCGTCAAATGTCAGGTCGATATTGGCTTCTGCCAGCAGACTGGATTTCTGGCCGATCTTAAATTCACGGGCTATACCCAGCACTAATCGCGGGGCGGTCAGTTCCGTGGATTTAACGGGGATCTCATTATTGGTCAGGTAGAGCACTTCTTTTTCTTTTTCGGTAAATGTAAATGACCAGGCATTAAACGTACTGGTGATATCACGGGCGGCAATACCAAAACGCCAGTTTTTACTTTTAATCTGCAGTCCGGCATCAAGGCCGAAACCCCAGGCTTTGGCAAATTTGCCCACACTGCGGTGAATCACTTTTGCATTCAGTCCAAAGTCAATATTCTTGTTCGCTTTTTCTTTTAATTTCTGGGCAAAAGAAAAAATGAATGCATAGTCAGCGGATGAAAAAGACTGGATATTGTTGTAATTGATAGAACCGTCCGGCTCCACCAGGAAAAGCGTATTCATGATATCATCTACCGCAAAACGTAAACCGGTAATCCCGATAGTCCGTTTATTTCCGGCCGTTGGGAGTGCCAGGCTCGCGTAATCATATTTACCGATACCGGCAAAATATTCAGCATGCATGAGGTTGACTTGCGGGTGATCCTTGATATTCCCCAACCCGGCAGGAATCCACTAACCAGCAGTTCCCACGGTTACA
>CAZYTV010000308.1:0-4383 GCA_964650455.1 uncultured Chitinophaga sp.
ATTTGTCATTTTAACCGGGCCGTTTGTATTTATTGCGGTGAATGCGTAAGAGCCTGTCCGAAAGAAGGGGCCATATTCCAGACGGCTGAGCCGGCTCACTGTGCGTTGAAAGAAGAGAATATTAATAATGGCTGGAATAAACTCTTTGATGAAGCTATTGAAAGCCGTGAACTGTATGCCGCTGAAAAGAAAAGGAAGACGGCAGAAAAAGCGGCTGCTGATAAAGCCGCTGCTGCTGCGAAAAAAGCTGCGGATGACAGTGCAGCGGCGGAAAGTGCGGATCAATGATCAATCTGAAAATATGCATGAACTCTCCATCGCCCATTCTATCCTTTCCATTGCGGAACGGTCCCTGCCAGCCGGCAGTGAAGGGGTGATTACTGGCGTCAATATCCAGGTCGGAGAGCTGAGCAGTATCGAAACAGAAGCATTGGTTTTTGCTTTTTCGGCGATAAAGTCCGGGACGGTCCTGGAGGCGGCTGAGCTCAAAATAGAATTGATTCCGGGAGAAGCACGATGCTCAGACTGCGGCACCGTTTTCCATATCCAATCTTATGGCACCCCCTGCCCGCAATGCCAGGGTTATCTCCTCAATATTCTCCAAGGTAAAGAACTTAAAGTGCTGAGTCTTACGGTAGAAGAACCCGAATCTACACCCTCCGCCTGATAACAATCATGCCCGGTTATGACCTGTCCTTGCGTTTTACGGACGGGTTTTTTGGAGATTTGATTAGGCACCCATGCCTAACAAATGTTCATTCGAATTACTGCTTAAATCCCAGACAATGGAACAAAACAACAGCAGCCCCAACGCCCAGAAAGAAAGGAAGGTAAAAGGGAAGGTGGAGATTGATGTCCAACGCTGCAAAGGTTGTGAACTCTGCACAACCGCCTGCAAGGAACATGCACTCACTTTATCAGACACGATCAACATTAAAGGGTATCGGTATATCCTGGCGAATAATGACGTATGTACCGGTTGTGTCAACTGTGCCCTGGTTTGTCCCGATGCGGTGATTACTGTGTACCGCACCCATCCGAAAAAGAAACCGGTGGATATAACGCCAACGGATATACGCGAACAACTCCAACAAATTATCAGTACGTCAAAATAAGTGATATGACTGAATTCAAACTCATGAAGGGAAATGAAGCCATGGCCGAAGCCGCGATACTGGCCGGTTGTGATGCTTATTTTGGTTATCCCATCACCCCGCAATCCGAAGTTCTGGAATACCTGGCACGGGAAATGCCGAAACATAACCGCATTGTCATGCAGGCGGAGAGTGAAGTGGCTTCGATCAATATGGTCTATGGTGCCGCCGGTGCCGGGTTCAGGACCATGACCAGTTCCTCTTCTCCGGGGATCAGCCTGATGCAGGAAGGAATTTCCTATATCGCCGGTGCTGAACTGCCCTGTTTAATCGTGAATGTAAACCGTGCAGGCCCCGGCCTGGGAACGATACAGCCCGGACAGGGCGATTACTTTCAGTCCACCAAGGGAGGAGGTCATGGTGATTACCGGATGATCGTATTAGCACCCGCATCGGTACAGGAGATGGCTGATTTTGTTTATCTCGGCTTTGACCTGGCCGATAAGTACCGGAACCCGGTGCTGATGTTATCCGACGGCGCGATCGGGCAAATGATGGAGAAAGTACAGTTCAAACCATACGATCGGCCGGTGGTGGATAAATCATCCTGGGCCACCACGGGTAAACCCAAAACAAGGAATAGAAATTATATCACATCCCTGCATATTCTTCCCGAGAAAATGGAAGAGCATAACCGTCATCTCGAAGAAAAATTCAAACAGATCCGCGAAAATGAAGTGCGCTTTGAAGAGATCAATATCGGTGACGCGGAATTTCTGTTTGTCGCGTATGGCCTCAGTGCCCGCATCTGCCAGAAAGCAATGGATATCGCCAGGCAGAAAGGAATTAAGATCGGGCTGTTTCGTCCGGTCACCCTTTATCCTTATCCATATCAGCGCCTGAACGAACTGGCTTCACAAGTGAAGATGATGCTGAGTGTGGAACTCAACAGTGGCCAGATGGTGGAAGATGTGCGGCTGGCGGTGAATGGAAAAGTACCCGTTGAATTTTACGGACGTATGGGTGGTATGATGCCCAATCCTGAAGAGATCGTACATCATTTAGAAACTTTAATACAGTATCATCATGTCAATTGATCAGCATGTATTGTCCGGTCCGGAGCCGGTACTCAACCTTCCTGCCTGCCATAAGGAGGAAGATGAATATGAAATGGTGTATCATAAACCTTCCACGATGGTGGATACAGCGATGCATTATTGTCCGGGTTGTGCCCATAGCCTGGTGCATAAACTGATTATGGAAGTGGTGGAAGAAATGGATATACAGGAGCAAACCGTGGGGGTGGCTCCCGTCGGTTGTTCTGTTTTTGCGTATGATTATATGGATATTGATATGCAGGAAGCGGCGCATGGCCGTGCCTGTGCGGTAGCCACCGGGATCAAACGGCTGATGCCGGAGAAATATGTGTTCACTTACCAGGGCGATGGTGACCTGGCGGCCATCGGTATTGCAGAAACCCTGCATGCGATTAACCGCGGGGAGAATATCCTGATCGTCTTTATGAACAATGCGGTATATGGCATGACCAGCGGACAAATGGCGCCGACCACTTTGCCCGGTATGCATACCACCACCAGTCCGGATGGCAGGGATGTGAGTTATTATGGCGCGCCGATCAAAGTATCTGAACTGATGGCCAACCTGCCCGGCTCTTTCTATGTTACCCGCCAGGCCGTGAATAATCCGAATGCAGTCAGGAGGACAAAGAAAGCCTTACTGAACGCGTTTAAGTACCAGCAACTGCATAAAGGCACCTGCCTGGTGGAGATTATCGGGAATTGTCCTTCCAACTGGAAGATGACACCGGTAGAGGCATCTAAATTCATTGATGAAGAAATGATCAAAACCTTCCCGCTGGGGGATATCAAGATCCCCAATGCTGAGGATCTTAAAATATATTAATGTTTAAAACGAACCGATATGAACAGCCTGAATGATTGCCGCCAACTTGAGGAACTGATTGTTGCCGGATTTGGTGGCCAGGGTGTATTATCACTGGGAATGACACTGGCCTACGCCGGTATGGTGGAGAATAAAGAAATTTCCTGGATGCCTTCTTATGGCCCGGAGATGCGCGGGGGTACCGCTAACTGTATTGTGATCCTGTCTGAAAATAAAATCAGTTCGCCGATCCTCTCCCAGTTTGATTCAGCCATTGTGCTGAACCAGCCTTCGATGGATAAGTTTGCCCCGCGGCTCAAGCCCGGCGGCTTATTGTTATATGAATCCGGAAATATTTTCAAACCAGCTACCCGCAATGATATAGATATTATTGGTATTCCGGCCACCACAGAAGCATTAAAGATGAAGAATGCGAAAACAATGAATATGATCATGCTGGGCGCCTACCTGCAACTGAAGCCGGTTGTTAAAAATGAATCAATACTTGAAGCACTGGCTAAAGTACTGCCGGAAAAATATCATCACCTGTTACCGGTTAACCGCGAGGCACTGGAACTGGGTGAAGCACTGGCCCGCGAACGGAAAGGAGAGCTGGTATAACCTGATTTCTGAGAAGCAGCATTAAACCGGGTTTCCCGGTTTTTTTATTTTTTGGTATATTACGGTACCAAACATATTCTATGAGAAAATTCGGTGGCTGCTGCAGCACCATATTATTATGTTGTATCATGGCGGGTATCTATGGTATCCTGATTGATCAGCTTACCTATACGGTCTCACCGGAATATTACACACACTATAAATTCCCTCATTATAATATCAATCCGTTTGAATTCGGGGGAGACCGGATGGCTGCGGTTGTCATCGGTTTTAAAGCCACCTGGTGGACAGGCCTGTTGATCGGCACCGGGATCGGTTTTACCGGTTTTATCTTCGATAATCAGCGTGAAAAGAGACGGAATATGGTCATTGCCATTCTGATTGTATTCCTCAGCACCATCCTGATGGGGATCATCGGCTATTTCATCGGGGAAGTGGTAGAGGTGAATGAAGCGGTGGACCGGTCCCTGATCCAAAGCCTGGCCAACCCGGTTGATTTTATTGTGGTGGGCTCCGTTCACCAGTACAGTTATGTAGGCGCTTTCCTGGGAATGTTGCTGGGGATCAGTTTTCTCTTTACACAAAAAGCAAAGACTAACCTTCTGCGGGCTAAATTTGCTGTATGACAGCAGAAGAAATTGCACGGCTCCGTAAGGATTATGCCCTGAACTCACTCAATGAAAATGATGTTGCCACTTCCCCGAATGCCCAGTTTGAAAAAAGGTTGGAAAATTCCGGTTAATTCGGAAATCCTTAATAACAATAC
>CAZYTV010000309.1:0-4359 GCA_964650455.1 uncultured Chitinophaga sp.
CAGTTGGCGGTTATAGATATATGGTTTCTTTTTCCCGTCTGCCCCATATACCTGGTATTCAAATGTCAGTTCATCCTCATTGTAAAAAAGAAAAATAAGATCCGTCCCGTTAAAGGAAGACTCCAGCACCGTTACATGTTTGGAGTCCTGGAACGTAATATCCTTCAGCAGGTTCAGGCCATTATCAAAGATGCGGAGCGTGTACTGATTGGTTTTCTTGTCAATTTTATCACTGACATAGAAAAAATAATACCCTTTTACATCCGCACCCTGGCGAATGGCATCAGAAGTGCGTAAGGCAGTTTTCCGCACATTATCAATACTGATTTTCTGAGCTAAGGCAGTCGTGGTGGCAGTGATAAAAATGAACAATGCCAGGCATAGTTGCTTCATATTTGGTTTGTTTAGTGAGTATGTTTTTCCTTGTTTGCTTTTGCCTTTCTCCATTCGGATTCAAAGGCGGTATAACCGGCCATCTCTTCTTTAAACTGCAGGCAGAAATAATAGTTCAGTTCCGCCAGTTCATTCAGCCTTAACCTGTCCAGCAGGCGTAACAACAGGTTATAATTGTCCGGATTGGTCCGGTTTTCCTTTTCTACAAAAAGGCCAAACCGATGTTGTTGTTGTGCCTCATATAAATGATTCAGCACCCGGGCTACAGAATAAACCGCATAGGTCCGGTGATGACCGGTTTGTAAAAGGCCCAGTGAGTAATACAGGTTTTGCGAATACAGGTCTTCCCGGAATAATTCCTCAATGATCTCTACTCCAAACCGGTCCTGCAACCGCTTAAACATCACTTCATCCACTACAAAATCCTGCCCCCCCTGCAGGGAACGTATGACAGGCTCCATGGCAGAAATTCGTTTCTGACAATCCGGATGTGTACGCAGCGAATCCCTTTCCTGTTCTGTCAGTTCCCCTGCGTCCCCATTCATCTGACTGAAAATCACCGATTCCTGCTGCACCCAGCGGTTTTTAAATGGATACCCAGGGAAATTGAAAACCTCATTCAGATTCAGCGATGCATAGAAGGTGGAATCATCCACTTTGTCCAGCATTTGCAGACAGGTAATGGCCCCTTCGCCGCTGAACCTGGTTTTGCGGAGAAACTGTATGGCCAGTTCATCCGCTTCATCTTCATTTTCCCGGCTATGCCGCCTGGAGCTGAAGGCCAGCAACTTCATCAGTTTATCCAGTTCGGCCCCTGCCCCATATTCCTGCTTTGACAGTTTCTTCAATTCTGTGCTGATCTTTTCACTGTTAACCGTACTGATCATCTTTTGGATTCTTTTCTCCGAATGATCCTGGTAGTAATGGGCCAGTTCATGGCAAAGAACAAAAGCCAGCTCGGCCTCATTCTTCATCCTGATCAGTAAACCGGCATTGACAATTAAAGTCCCTTCACCCACACTGTAGGCATTGGCCCAGCTATCGCGGGAAAAAACCAGCCGGACTGACAGGGGTTTTAATTCCTCATTAACAGAAACGATATGGTCAAGGATTTTTTGCAGGTAAGTATGTGCATCCGGCTCCGCAATCACCCGGCTGCTTTTCATCAGGGAGGAGATCAGTTCAAACCGGTTTTCATAAACCTCTTTATAATCGTCTTTATGCTCCCCGCTAAGAGAGGCGATCATGCTCTCCTTTTTACTGAGCGCCTCGGTAAATAATTGTTTTTTTAACGTGGAATCCTCCAACGGAAAAGTATAGACCACTTTGGGCTGGGAAATACCGGAAAAATAAACACAAAAAAGGAATACAATGAGTAATGGCCTGCTGGGCATGATGACTGGATAAGTGTTGTAAAAATAATAAAAAACAGTATTGAAAAGAAGAGGCTGCTTTGTAATCAACAGAATCATTAAAAAGTTTGATTTCAGTCATTATTCAAATCTTCCTTTCAAAACGGGATAAACATTGCCGTTACGGAAAACCTCAGCCATGTAAGGGCATCCCGCAGCATCAGCGGCCTGGCAATGATGGGGAATCCTCCAACGGCAAACTCCCTTCTTCTTTGTAGCTTTGACTAAAACAGGAAGAGCATGTCAACTGAAATAAAATGCCCCAATTGCGGCCACTCCTTTGAGCCGAACGATGCGATCCGTGAGCAGGTGGAAAAGGAACTGCGCAGCAAGGCAGCCGACTGGCAGAAAAAGAAGAATGAGGAGTTTCAGCAAAAAATGGATGAAGAGAAAAAACGCCTGCATGAAAGCCTGGAAGGGAATTTGCGGAAAACGATCGCTGCGGATTTTGAAACCCAGCTAAAAATGGCCGAGCAGAATAATAAAGATTATGAAGAGAAATTACAACAGGCCCGTAAACAACAATTGGAGTTTTTAAAGAAAGAGCAGGTGCTGAAAAACAAGGAAGCCGAACTGGAACTCTCCATCCAGCAAAAATTGCAGGAGGAAAGAGAAAAACTTTCCGCCGAAATACGCAAACTGGAGGAACAACGGATGAGTGCCAAAGAAACAGAATTCCAGTTACAACTTAAAGAACTGCAGAAACAACTGGATGATCAGAAAAAACTGGCCGATGAAATGCGCCGGAAAGCAGAACAGGGAAGTATGCAGACCCAGGGGGAAGTACTCGAATTGCTGCTGGAAGAATTATTGAAAACAGCCTTTCCGTTTGACCTGATCAGTGAAGTAGGCAAAGGGGTGCGGGGAGCGGATTGTATCCAGACCGTACGCAACAATTTTGGCCAGGAGTGTGGCAAAATCATTTTTGAAAGCAAACGCACCAAGGATTTTGCCAATGAATGGATCGAAAAACTTAAAGCCGATATGCGGAGCCAGGGAGCTGATGTGGCAGTGATCGTCAGCCAGGCCCTGCCTAAGGATATGGACCGGTTTGGAGAAAAAGACGGTGTCTGGATCTGCAGTTTTGCCGAAGTAAAACCGCTGGTGCAAATGATCCGGTATGGCATCATTAATGTGGCCAATGCCGCCCGCAGCCAGGAAAACAGGGGTGATAAAATGCACCTGCTTTATAACTACCTCACCAGCCGTGAATTTGCCGACCAGTGGTCAGCTATCCGCGAAGGGTTCATGAGTATGAAACTCTCTATCCAGAAAGAAAGGGATGCGATGGAAAAACTCTGGAAAGCCCGGGAAAAACAACTGGAGAAAGTAATGATCAATGCCACTGGTATCCGTGGTTCCATTGAAGGTATTTCGGGCACAGAAGTGGATCTGAATTTACTGGGAGATGGCACGGATGATCTGGTGCTGGATTGAGGAGGTTTGAGGGTTGAGAGTTTAGAGTGGCTGAAAGGAGTAAGTGGCTGAAAGAGGTGTTTAGATGGTTTATAAGGTTTAGGCAGTCTATCTTAGAATACCTCACCACTCACTACTCACCACTCACCCAACTTAACACGAGCTTATCAAACAACCGGAATTGTAATTCCAGCCGCTGACCGGATAAGCCGAAGTCACAGTTTATCGTGCTTTTTCCTGGTTGAAGGTTATTTAATCGGATATGCTTTTTAAAATCAACCTCGCCGGCCCCATACCATTTATAAACAGATTCTTTAGCTGACCAGAGTAAAGTGAGTACCCGGTTATCAGGTGCGGCCGGATCGGGAATAAACCGCGCCTGTTCTTCCCGGGACAGGTATTTGTCTTTGATTTTCAGTATCCGGTCCTCCGTTTCTTCCACATCCACCCCTACCCGGTGGGTTCGGCTGACGATGGCCGCCGCATAATCACCGCAATGGGAGATGGAGAAATGGTAACGTTCATCCGGCAAAAAAGGCTTCCGGGTGTCCGCGATCTGAACCTGATCATAGGGGAAATCAGGAAACAGGTACTGGAGCAGAAAACGCCCGGCCAGGTGCTGCAGGCGTTTTTTTGGATGGGTCACATCCCGGTGTACCGGCACATTCCCTTTGAAGAAAGCCTCTGTTTCCTCTATTTTCCAAACCCCCAACCGGGTGGTTTCGTTGATTTGTTGTTGAAAAAAAACCGGCATTCCTTTCTTATTCCTGTTTACTTTGCTGCCCTTAATAAAAACGAAGATAAATGATACTTTCTGATACCCGCATTCTCGAAGAAATTGAAAAAGGAACGATTAAAGTGGTCCCCTATCAACGGGATTGCCTGGGCAGCAACTCCTATGACGTACACCTGGGTAAAACCCTGGCCACGTATAAAGAACATATGATCGATGCGAAAAAGCACAATGAGATCGATTATTTTGAAATTCCGGATGAGGGGATTGTATTATATCCCCATATTTTCTACCTTGGCGTGACCGAGGAATACACTGAAACCCATGCCCATGTACCGTTCCTGGAAGGCAAATCCTCCACGGGAAGACTGGGTATCGATATCCATGCAACGGCGGGTAAGGGGG
>CAZYTV010000310.1:0-4304 GCA_964650455.1 uncultured Chitinophaga sp.
TGCTGCTCATATTGCTCACGGTATTACCCTTACGTTTACTCAGTACATAATCTGCCACCGCTACAAGAGTATACTCTTCCCCAAACAAGGTTCCGTCTTCATTTACAAAACAAAGCCGGTCTACATCCGGATCCACGGCAATACCGAGATCGGCCTGCTGCTTGACCACTTCATTACATAGTTGGGAAAGATGTTCCGGCAGGGGCTCTGGATTATGAGCAAATTTCCCGTTCACATCGCCGTTTAACACAATAATATCATTTACACCCAGGGCCTTCAGCAAAGCAGGCACATAGATCGCCCCGGTGGAATTGATGGCATCCACCACCACTTTGAAATTCTGATTGGCGATCGCGGCTGCATTCACCAACGGGTAATTAAGGATAGCATCAACATGTAATTGGCCATAACTGTCATCCACGGTAACCGTGCCGAGCTTGTCCACTGAAGCAAATATAAAATCTTCCTTTGCTGCCAGCTCCAGTACACGGGCTCCTGTTTCAGCTGAAATAAATTCCCCTTCTTCATTCAGGAGTTTGAGCGCATTCCATTCCTTTGGATTATGGCTGGCCGTCAGGATTATTCCACCGTCCGCCCCGGACATTTTAACAGCCATCTCCACGGTGGGTGTGGTGGAAAGTCCGAGGTCTACCACATCAATACCCAGGCCGGTGAGCGTATGAGTGACCAGTTCCTGTACCATGACCCCGCTGATCCGGCCATCACGGCCAATCACTATTCTGGCGTTTTGTTTATCTGCAGAAATAATCGTTCCGTATGCTGCCGCAAACTTTACAATGTCCACTGGTGTAAGGTTGTCGCCGGGTTTCCCGCCTATCGTTCCCCTGATTCCTGAAATACTCTTAATTAATGCCACTTTTTTCTTTTTTGGATTACAAAAATACGCATTTCAGATTCAATCGGATTTTTTACACAGCCTGCTTACATTTGCCGTATGACGGATACGGCATGGTACAAAAACTGGTTTAATTCATCCTTTTATCATAAACTCTATTTTAAAAGGGATGAAAAGGAGGCGGAGGCCTTTATCACCCAGTTGATCCATCACCTGCAACCTGCTCCGCAATCCAGGATGCTGGATGTGGCCTGCGGGAAAGGAAGACACAGTAAAATTCTGGCAGCTAAAGGTTTTTATGTAACCGGCATTGATATTTCCACGGACAGTATCCGGCATGCGAAAAAAACCGAAAAAGAAAACCTGGAATTTTTTGAACACGATATGCGGCTCCCTTTTCGCAGCAATTATTTCCATTACGCCTTTAATTTTTTTACCAGCTTCGGCTATTTCCGCACCCGCCGCGAACATGATGCTGCCATCCGCACGATTGCGACCTGCCTGCGGCAGGGCGGACTGTTTGTTATTGACTATCTCAATGTCCACTATGCAGAGGATCACCTGGTGCATAACGACCGCAAACAGATTGACGGCACTTTGTACGAGATCCATCGCTGGGACGACGAAAGCCATTTCTATAAAAAGATAACGGTAACAGATGCTTCACTCAGACAGCCGATGAGCTATACTGAAAAAGTGGCCAAATTTTCATTGGGCGACTTCACCGATATGTTCAGTTACCACGGGCTCCAGGTGCAGGAAGTATTCGGGGATTACCAGTTCAGTCAGTATGATGTGAGGAAGTCACCCCGGATGATCATCATTGCACGGAAATAAGTAAATTCATGGTGCATGAAAAGCACGCTCACCCCTTTTATTGTACAGGTGGATTTACCCTGTGGCGAGAACTGGAACAACATGTTGCCCGACGGGAAGGGACGCTTTTGCCTGAATTGCAAAAAACAGGTGATCGACTTCAGCAGTATGTCTGATCCGGAGTTGCAGCATTTTCTCCACCATTCCGGATCAATCCCCTGTGGCCGTTTTCACCAAACACAATTGAACCGGATGATCGGCATGGCACCATCACCGGTAACCAAAACCAGCTTCCCTCTTCCCCGGGCCGCCGCTGTATTGATTTTATGGAGTCTTCAATTACAGGCTGCTGCCGTACAGACGGATCGCCAGTTGTATTCAGCCGAACATAAAAAAAAGCAATCCTGTTATTTGCCCGGTGATAGTATTATACTTAGCGGGTCGGTAAGGGATATTCAAAAAAAGCCATTGGAATCGGCAGAAATTGTTTTTAATGGCAAACTGGTAAGCCATACTGACAAAGAAGGACGGTTCTCGTTTGTTCTTCCGGATATTACTTCAACCGGTATTAAAAATTTTCAACTGGTGGCCGGGTTTCCCGGACTGAATAATGCAGTCAGAAACTATCACCCGGCCATGGGCTCCACTTCATACGATTTCACTTTATATGAACCGGCTGGTGAAAGCTCCTTTCATACCATGGTAGTACCGCGAATCGAGAACCGGATCGCTCCGCTTTTGCTTTCGTTCAGAAAGAATGAGCTGAAAGTGAAACCCGATACACGTACCGCCCTTGCCGAACTGGCCCTGCAAATGAAAAACAATCCGTTTATACATATGGCACTCATTATTTCCGGTCAGCCTGCCGATGCAGTCCCGTCAATAAAATTCAGGCAGGAAATAATCAGGGTATTGGAAGAAGAAGAGGGAATTGCCCCGGAACGGTTCCGGTTGACTGAAACGGCGGATAAAAATCAGAAAGCGTTTACCCTGCTGATACGGCAGGTGGTCACCGAATAATTCAATCCCGCTCATTATTCATCAACAGGTATTTTGATGTCTCATAAAAAGCGGTGGTGAATAAGGAAAGCCGCTTATGAATTGAATCCAATTGCATAGCTGTATAAGGAACCTGACCGGTTTGCAGGGGTGACAGCAGTTCTTCCCCGGAATTGATATTACGGGTCAGGTAAAAGTCATCGGTGACAATTCCAATCCGGTCTGACGTATTTGTAATAAAGGCAAAATTATTTTTTTTGGACGGATCCAGGAGATCGCGGCCCAGGGTGGTATTGACATAGGACTGATGCAGGAAGCCGGCGATGGTAGGTAATATATCTATCTGCGACACCACTTCCTGACGACGCTGCGGGGCCAGCAGGTCTGGGGCATAAAACAATAATGGCACATGTTCATCCGTCAGCCGCTGCTCTGTCCATACCGGCGGGTACATTGGGCTTGCATTTCCCGCCAGACCATGATCACCGACAAAGACAAAAATGGTATTGTGGAAATATTTTTCTTTTTGGGCCGCTTCGATAAACTTCCGGAAACAATAATCGGAGTACCGGAAACAATTGTATTCATCCAGCGATTCAAAACCGTACTTCTTCAGTTCCTCATCCGGAATGGTCAGTTTGGCAAAATCAGTATCGGTATCCGGTATGCTCTTATTATACGGCCGGTGATTCCCGGAAGTCTGAATATATGCAAAAAAGGGTTTGTCTTTAGTTCGGAATACATCATTCGCCGCCAGGAATAAATCTTTATCACTGACCCCCCACACATTCACTTTGGGTGTTTTATAATATTCACCGGTATGCATTTGCAAACCCCTGATATTATTCAGTATCCCTTCAAAATTGTTGAACTCCGGATCACCACCGAGAAAATAATGTTTATCATAGCCTTCAAACCCGTTGATAATCGTATGCTGCTGCAGGGCTTCTGGGTTGCGGGTGGAAAACTTGAATAGTTGCGCATCCGGGATGCCGGACAGAACGGCAAACAGGGCCCTGGCAGTGGAAAAATGCGGAGAGAAACAGCGGTCAAAAAAAACACCTTGCCGGCATAATGAATCAAAATAAGGGGATGCATTGAGCGGATTACCACTCATGTTGCTTTTGTACATACTGAACGATTCACACTGAACCAGCACAATATTGGGACGGCTTTCAAAGGATGTGCTCCTGGGACCAATTTCCCGACGGAAACTAAAGTCATTGGGATTGGGTAATTGCATCCATTCGGCCATTACCGGAAAAACTTCCCTGGCTTTCTTTTCATTGTAATCAGGTTTGCGTAAACGCAGGGTGGCAACGAAATTCTGCAGTGGATTAATCGCCAGGTAGGATTTAAAACTGTTATTAAACCGGAAGCTGTCGGCCCGGTTCAACGGTGGCCAGCTAAGTGATCCATAAATCAGGAAGAGAAGAATAAAACTGCTGATGACAAAAACTTTTCGCCGGTGCGGAATGCCTTTCCCGTCGGTACGGTTGATCACCTGCCAGTGACTCCGGTGATACATCCATCGGAAAAAAAGTACGGCCACCACCAGGCCCAGCAGCATCCAGATCAGCGGATAGGTCTGCCAGATCATTCTGACAGAAATACTGAAGTCTTCCGCGAAATT
>CAZYTV010000311.1:0-4282 GCA_964650455.1 uncultured Chitinophaga sp.
CTCAGCGATATCGATATGCTGATCACGGAACTGGATCCCGGCAACCCCCTGTTGAAAACATTCGTTGATGCAGGTGTCCATGTTTTGTAATTAATTTGTAAACTGCTTATTTAATAATTATATCAAAAAAAAACAGCTATGAGAAAAATTCTCCAGTTATTCCTGGCCTTCTCTGTAGTGTTGCTGTTGTTGCCGCAGGTCATGCAGGCGCAGGAGCGTACCATTACAGGTACTATCGTGTCAGAGGATAATAAGACACCGCTGGCCGGTGTAACGGTCAGGGTGAAAGGCACCCGTAAGATCACACAAACGGATGCAAACGGAAAATTTACCCTGAAAGTAAACCCTGGTGAAGTGTTACAGGTAACGTATGTTGGTTATGTAACCGCAGATATAAAACCTGGTGATTCAGGCACCGTTGGTATCAGCATGAAAACCGCTGATAATACAATGGGTGAAGTGGTGGTGACCGCAATGGATATCAAACGAAGTCCCCGTTCATTGGGATACTCGACACAGAGCCTGAAAGGGGATGAGATCCAGGAGACACAGCGGGAGAATTTCCTGAATGGTTTGCAGGGACGTGTAGCCGGTCTTACACTCGACCAGACATCTGGTGTGGCGGGTTCCTCCTCCTCCATTGTATTACGTGGTTTTAACTCACTGTCCCTCAGCAACCAGCCCTTATATGTGGTGGACGGGGTGATCATGGATAACTCTTCATTGAATGAAACCTCTTCCGGGGGCGCAACAAACGGACTGGCTTCTGACCGTCCAAACCGGGTCAGTGACTACCAGAACAGGATTGCGGATATCAACCCCAGTGATATTGAAAGTGTAACGGTACTGAAAGGCCCTGAAGCCACTGCGCTTTATGGCAGCCAGGCCAGTTCCGGCGCCATCATTATCACCACCCGTAAAGCCAAAACAAACAAACTGGCTATTCAGTACGATAATAGTTTCCGTATCCAGGAAGTCACCCGCTTCCCGGATATACAGAATACTTATGGCGGTGGTCTGAATGGAATACCGAGCAGTTCATTTAACCGCTTTGGTCCGGCCTACCCTGCCGGCACCCAGTTTTATGATAATATCGACAACTTCTTCCGTACCGGTTTTGCCCAAACCCATAATATCGGGATGGATTTCGGTGTTGGTGAATCCAAATTCCGTGTTTCCGGTAGTTTGTTTGATCAGAAAGGTGTGGTACCTAATAACGATTTCAAGCGTTATAATCTGCGCATATCCAATACCACTAAATTCTGGGAAGGTAAAGTGGACATCACCCCTTCTTTCGCCTATATCAAAACAGAGAATAATAAAGTACTCAGAAGCTCCGGCGGTTACCTGCTGAGTCTCCTGATCTGGCCGAATACCAACGATATCCGGAAATATGAGAATGATCTGTCCGGTGATAAGCTCGACTTATTTGATGGTACATCTGCCAATGGTGAATATGACAACCCCCTCTGGAATGTAAACAACAACTTTGGTAAAGATGAATCTGAGCGTAAGACCTTCAGCCTGGGTGTGAATATCAACCCCTGGAAATGGCTGACCCTTTCCGGCCGCTTTGGATATGATACCTACGACCAGAACGGATTCCTGTTTTTCCACCCGCAGTCATTCTATGTAACGGCATCAAGCGGTGGTACACTGGATAACTACTGGAGAAAATATACCGGTTACAACCATACCATTACCGGTACCGTGAAAAAAGATCTGAGTAAGAATTTAAGCCTGAGAGCCATGGGCGGTACGATGTGGCAGGATTATAAAACAGAAATGTTTGCTGTATACGGAACCAACCTGGTTGACTCTGTTGGCGGTATCGCCAATATCAGCGGAAACGGTAAAATGTATAAGAACGGAAGTATTGTTTCTGACAAGGACCTGGCTGCTGCAATGGGTAATTATATGGATAGTAATGTAACCCGGTCTTCCACCCGTTTACGCCTGAACCGTAATAAATTCGGCGAATGGAACTATGTACAGTCACGTCAGATTGCTTACTTCGGTGAAGTGGCCCTGAGTTATAAAAACCTGGCCTTCATTAACTACACCCATCGTTTTGAAGAAGCTTCTACACTTCCCAAACAAAACCGGAGGTATAATTATCCGGGTGCCAGTATCAGTCTGATTGTAAGTGACCTGATTCCTGCTTTGAAAAAAGGCAATATCCTTAATTACTGGAAAATAAGAACTTCACGTGCAACTACTGCCCGTCTGAATTCTCCTTATTCCACCCAGTCTGTATTCGTGGATAACCTGGCCAGTGGTGGTGGTTACTCTTACGGCTTCTTCAATAATAACTCAGAACTCGAGCCGGAGAAACAAAATACACAGGAACTGGGTACTGAGTTCCGGTTGTTCAACAGCCGCCTGAGTGTTGACTTTACGTATTACAACACTCTGAATAAAGGCCAGATCATTGAGAACTTCCGGCTGAGCTATGGTACCGGTTTTGTACTGAATACCCAGAATGCAGGTTCTACCCGCAATAAAGGGATTGAGATCGTACTGGATTATGGCGTCATCAAGAAAAAGGATTTCACCTGGGATATGCGTTTCAACTTCAACCGCATGCACAACAAAGTGGTTGGATTGCCGAAGAGCGTATCTGAGTATTATATCGCTGACACCTGGTTGTATACCGCGAGAGGTGGACTGAAACTCGGCGGACCCACCACTTCTATTACCGGTAGTACCTACTCCCGTAATGCCGCCGGACAAATCCTGATCAACCCGGCTAATGGATTCCCGATTACGGATGCAACTTTCAAAGTCATTGGTGACCGTAATCCTGATTTTACTTCAGGATGGAACAACAGCTTCCGTTACAAGAAGTGGAAACTGAATATGCTCTGGGATCTGAAAGTAGGTGGGGATGTATTTAATGGTACCAGCCGTTTCATGACGGTTACGGGTTTGAGTGAACGTACACTTGACCGCTATACCCCACGTGTGGTTTCCGGCGTATTAAATGATGGCCTGCAGAATTCTGCTACCCCAACACCGAATACCATTGCGGTAGTACCAGCTTATAACTATACGTTCTACACACTGCCTGATGAAGAGTTTATTGAAAGAGATGTGAATTATTTCCGCCTGCGGGATATCACCCTCAGCTACACTTTCAACAGTAACTTTATCCGCGGTCTGAAGAACCTGAGTGCGTTTGTAACAGGTAATGACCTGATCCTCCTGACCAATTACAGCGGGGCTGACCCGGCTGTAAATGGTAATTCTGCCGGTGGACGAGGTGTGGGTGCCTTTGGTTTCGACTATGGCACACTCGCCAGCCCCATGCAGTTAAATTTTGGCATCAGAGCTTCCTTCTAACAAACAAAAATTTTTGAAATATGAAAAAGTCAATTAATAAGTTCATTTGTGCAGTATCCGGGGGAGCATTGCTCCTGCTGGGTTCCTGTACCAAGAAGATTGATGAGGCATACGCCAATCCGAATGCACAGATCAAACAACCCATTGAAACCCTTTTGCCGGGTATCATTTCCAACATGGCGATCCAGCACTCTGCCAACGGTACCCTTTATGGTCCGCAGAATGATGGATTATATATCGGCCGTTTCATCCAGAACTGGGCTACCAACACCACGGGGAATCAATACGACCAGATGGGTGATAATTTTATCAACAGCAGTGATATCATGGGTAGTATCTGGGCCATGCATTATTATGGCATGGGACAGAACCTCCAGCGCGTGGTTCAATGGGGCACAGAAGAAAAGAAATGGGATTATGTGGGTGTGGCCCAGGCCATCCGCGCCTGGGGTTGGCTGACCCTGACCGACATCCACGATGATGTAATCCTGTATGAAGCCTTCAACCCGGAACAACTGGTATTTAAATATGATCCCCAGTCTGAAGTTTTCGAGGAAATCAAACGCCTCTGTAAAGCTTCCCTGGAAAACCTGTCCAAAACCGGTGACGGTGTAAGTCAGACCAACCTGGCCCTCGGGGATGCATATATGAATAACGGTGATGTCAACAAATGGAAAAAATTTGTGTACGGCGTACTCGCCAGAACCTATAACCGTATTACCAATAAGACCGGATTATATCAGCCTGATTCAGTGGTTTACTACTGTGACCTTGCCATGCAGACGAATGCGGATAACACTTCCCTGAAATGGTCTAATACCGGAGGTACGGGTACTTACAGTTACTGGTCTCCTTTCCGAGGCAATATCGGCGCTTTACCGCAGACCAAGTTTTATGGCAACCTTGATGACGGGTTGAAATCACAGTTTCCACCAAAAAA
>CAZYTV010000312.1:0-4270 GCA_964650455.1 uncultured Chitinophaga sp.
TTTTTTTACCGCGATGAAAGGAGGCCCGGATTAAAATGAGTGGTTGGATATCTAAAAAAAACTGATCTATTGGGAACTGGAAATGCAGAAAGGCGGTAGTCCCGAAATGCAGGAAATATTACAAAGTCAGAAAAGTGAGGCCAATACAGAGTTCTTCAAATTTATTTCCCGGAATTATGCGGGCTGGCTTTCGCCTAAAAGTAAGGAGAGCCCGGTGATGAGCCATAATCTTTTTCAGTTTAAAGTACTTCCCCATGTGGAAAAAGGCATACCGTTGTTTTTTGTGTTGATCGACAACCTTCGTTTTGATCAGTGGAAAGCTATTCAGCCCATTTTCGCAGAAAGTTTCCGCATCCTGGAAGAAGATAGTTTTTATGCCATCCTGCCAACCGCCACCCAATATGCCCGTAATGCCATCTTTGCCGGTATGATGCCGGTGGATATTGAAAAGAAATTCCCGGTACAATGGAAGAATGATGACGAGGAAGGCGGGAAGAACCTGCATGAAGAAGAGTTCTTCAGGGCCCAACTGCAACGGCTCGGTAAGGGGGATCTCCGGGTATCCTATACCAAAGTAGTGAACAACCAGGCCGGTCTTGACCTGGTGAATAACATGCACAACCTGATGAACAATGACATCAATGTGATCGTCTATAATTTTGTGGATATGCTCAGTCATGCCCGTACCGAAATGGAAGTACTTAAAGAATTGGCCGGGGATGAAGTCAGTTACCGCAGTATCACCGCGAGTTGGTTTGAACATTCCCCGCTGCACCAGGCACTGAAGCGTATCGCCGATAAAAAGGTCAGGCTGGTGCTGGCTACTGATCATGGCAGTGTGCGGGTAAAGACACCCACTAAAGTGGTGGGGGATAAGCAAACCACCACCAATCTCCGTTATAAACACGGGCGCAACCTGAATTACGAACCCAAAGAAGTACTCGCCTTCCGCGATCCCCGTGAAGCAGGGTTACCGGTGCCCACGATCAACTCCTCCTACATCTTTGCCCGGGAAGACAGTTTTCTCTGTTACCCGAATAACTATAACTACTATGTCAATTATTACCGCAATACCTTTCAGCATGGCGGTGTGAGCCTGGAGGAAATGATTGTGCCGGTGATCAAGATGGAAAGTAAGTGAGGGAAGTTTAGTCGTTTGTTGTTTGTCGTTTGTTGTTTGATCCTCCTGATCGTATGCCCCGCTAAACGACTAAACGACTAAACGACTAAACGTCTAAACCCCTAAACTTTCCCTGTGGATAAGATTTGATAAATCCCCTGAATTTCCGTGATTCTGAGGGTTAAATTTGCAGCATGAAGTACAACCAGTCCACATTGGATAAATTAGAGGCGATACCCGAACAGGCCGGCTACGTACTCCGCTATGAAAGAGGCACTTTTCAGAGCGGCTATTGCATTCTTGAACAAAAGAAAGTGGTGGTCCTGAATAAATTCCTGCAGATCGAAGGCCGTATCAATACCCTGGTCGACCTGATCCCTCAACTGTCGATCGACCCCGGACATCTCTCCGAAGAGTCAGCGAAACTGTTTGCCAATATCCTGGCAAAGCTGGAAACGGAAGAAGGGTAAGAATAATAGAGAATAGTGAATAGATAATAGTGAATAGATAATAGGGGGCTGTTACTATTTAATTCCATGTTTTTCATTCCTTATTTCCGGTCATCTTTATTTCTTCTGTCAGATTTTTCCTGCATCCCTGTTAACTTTTACCCGGTTAACCAGTTAACTTTACCGGGTGACCTGCCCTCCGCTTAAAATAACATTTCTTGGAACCGGTACCAGTAGTGGCGTACCGTTAATCGGCTGTGACTGTGAAGTCTGTACCTCTGCTGATATAAAAGACAACCGCTTACGCTCCAGTATAGTGGTTGAATCAGCCACTACTACTTTAGTGGTGGATACCGGCCCCGATTTCCGTTACCAGATGCTGCGGCAACAGGTGAAAAAACTGGATGCGGTGATCTTTACCCATCCGCACCGCGATCACATGGCCGGACTGGATGATGTACGGGCCTATAATTTTTTCCAGAAGAAACATATTGATATTTATGCGGACTCGCTGACGGAGGAAGCCATTCGCCGTGATTTTTATTATGCTTTTGCCGATACCAAGTATCCGGGCATCCCGGAGCTGAACCTGATCACTATTTCTGACCAGCCCTTTGTAGTGGGTGATATTCCGGTCATCCCTGTAAAAGTGTGGCATATGAAAATGCCGGTGCTCGGGTTCCGTTTTGGTCCCTTTACCTATATCACCGATGCCAACCGGATTGAAGAGTCTGAAAAAGATAAAATCCGCGGCTCTGAGATCCTGGTGTTGAATGCCCTACGTAAGCAACAACATATTTCCCATTTTACCCTGGGCGAGGCGGTGGATATGGTACAGGAACTCCGGGTACCGTTGGGTTATTTCACCCACATGTCACACCAGATGGGCCTGCATGCTGATATCGAAGCCGAGCTTCCGGATAATATCCACCTGGCCTGGGATGGCCTGGCGCTGAACTGTTCATAGAAAAAATTAAGGCTAACACTTGTTAGTTCAAAATAAAATCCTGTACTTTGTACTGCCTTTAACGAATGCTTGCTAAATCTCTGACAGAGATACTGTGCCACCCCTTCCGGCTTTTATCGGAATAAGGAGTGGCACAGTTTTTAAAACCATATACGATTTAAGTCATTATGAATTTTCAATCTTCCGAACTCAATCAACAGGTGGCACAAACAGCCCGCGATTTCGCACGACAACACATCAGGCCTTATGTCATGGAATGGGACGAGAGCCAGGTATTTCCTGTGGATGTATTTAAAGAAATGGGAAAGCTGGGCCTGATGGGGGTATTGGTACCGCATGAATATGGCGGAGCCGGCCTGAGTTATTTTGAATACAAGACGATCATCGAAGAAATCTCCAAAGTGTGCGGTTCAGTAGGATTGAGTCTTGCTGCCCATAATTCGCTTTGCACCGGTCATATCCTGGCCTTTGCCAGTGAAGCGCAGAAAAAGAAATGGCTTCCCAGGCTGGCCACGGCCGAATGGATCGGAGCCTGGGGATTAACGGAAGCCAATACCGGCAGTGATGCCGGCAATATGAAATGTACTGCGGTAAAAGACGGCGACCACTGGATCATCAATGGAACCAAGAACTGGATCACCCATGGAAAAAGCGGGGATATTGCAGTCGTCATCTGCAGGACCGGTGAACCCCGTACAAAAAATAACTCGACCACGTTTGTTGTTGAAAGAGGCACGCCTGGTTTTAGTGCCGGTAAAAAAGAAAACAAGCTCGGTATGCGCGCCAGCGAAACTGCCGAAATGGTTTTTGATAACTGCCGCGTTCCGGATGCCAATCGCCTCGGTGAAGTGGGGGATGGATTCAAACAGGCGATGAAAGTGCTCGATGGCGGCCGGATCTCTATTGCATCTCTTTCACTCGGCATTGCCAAAGGCGCTTATGAAGCCGCTTTACAATATTCACAGGAGCGTTACCAGTTCGATAAACCCATTTCTTCTTTCCAGGGCGTGTCCTTCAAGCTCGCTGATATGGCTACCGAGATCGCCGCTGCTGAATTATTGATATTACAGGCCTGTGATCTTAAAGAACGTCACCTCCCCATGACCAAAGAAGCGGCCATGGCCAAATACTACGCCAGTGAAGTGGCCGTCAAAGTGGCCAATGATGCCGTCCAGGTTTTCGGCGGCTATGGCTACACCAAAGATTTTCCCGTCGAAAAATTCTACCGCGATGCCAAGCTCTGCACGATCGGGGAGGGTACGAGTGAGATACAGAAGATTGTGATCAGCCGGGAAGTGTTGCGCTAGATAGTAGTTAGCAGATAGTAGTACGTAGTCAACAGCCACTTCTAAGGTTGAGTGGTCATTTTCTTTTTATCCTTAGCATGCTAACTCTCCACGTTCCTGAAAAATCTGACTACTAACTACCAACTACTAACTACGAACTATTTTACCTCCTGCATCTCCACCAACTTTCTGTAAAACCCGTTCTGTTCCATCAATACTTCGTGATTACCGCGTTCTACAATCTTCCCCTTCTGCAGCACCACAATCTCATCCGCATGACGGATCGTACTGAGCCGGTGGGCTATCACAATGCTGGTCAGGTTCTGCATCATATTGTTTATGGCATCCTGCACGAGCCGCTCGCTTTCGGTGTCGAGTGAAGAGGTGGCTTCATCAAGAATGAGTATCGGAGGATTTTTTAAAACGGCACGGGCAATCGTGAGTCGTT
>CAZYTV010000313.1:0-4267 GCA_964650455.1 uncultured Chitinophaga sp.
TGTGCCCACCACGGCAAAACTCCGCCCTGTACTGACCTGATCATACGGACTGGCATTCCCAGGGTCGTGATCGGTTGTCGTGATCCCTTTGAAGAAGTAAATGGAAAAGGGATAGAGAAATTAAAATCAGCGGGTATTGAAGTGGTGGAAGGAGTGCTGGAAAAGGAAAGCCGGGAACTCAATAAGCGGTTCTTTACTTTTCATGAACAACAACGGCCCTATGTGATCCTGAAATGGGCCCGGACCGCAGATGGATTTATCGCAGGAATGGCAGGGTCCACAAGATTGCTGATCAGTAATGAATATTCAAACCAGATCGTACACCAATGGAGAAGTGAAGAAGCGGGAATTCTCGTGGGTACCAATACTGCATTAATGGACGATCCGGAACTGACCAACCGCTTATGGCCCGGGCCATCACCGGTCCGGCTGCTGATAGATATGGAACTACGGTTGCCGTCTTCTTTAAAACTTTTTAACGGGGAACAGAAAACGATTGTTTTTAATTCTATAAAAAAGGAGGAGCACCCCAACCTGATTTATTACCAGCTGGAAAAGAATAAAAGCCTTATTTCGCAGTTAATGGAGGCCCTGTACCAACTACGGATACAGAGTATCCTGGTTGAAGGAGGCGCCCGTTTATTCCAGTCCTTTATCCAATCAGGTAACTGGGATGAAGCACGTATAATAACTAACAATGGACTTTATACCGGAGCCGGCTTAGCGGCACCGGTGCTGAATGACGGTGAACTGATCAGCCGGCAGGAAATTTTGAGTGATGAACTATTGACCTGGAAAAATTCAAGTCAATACAAAAACAACGAATTATGAACTGGATTGCATGGGTCGGATACCTGGCTGCCGGACTGGTAGTGGTTAGTTTCCTGGTAGGCTCCAATATCAGGACCGTGAGGCTGATCAATATGTTTGGGGCCATAACTTTTTTGCTGTATGGGATCCTGCTGGATATGAATCTGCCTATCATTATTCCCAATAGTTTTATCACTGCTATCCAGTTTTATTATCTCTTTATCAAAAAAGAAAAGCGTGGCTGAACAGAGTACTGAATCCTTTTATTACAATACCGTGGAACAGGCGGGGCAGGCGGAGTTCAAAGACCGGGGCAGCCGGTTTATTGCCTGTGTTTACCCGCTGGCCGATGTGCCGGATTTCAAAGAGAAACTGGCAGCGCTGAAAAAAGAGCATCCGAAAGCGGTGCATCATTGTTTTGCATACCGGCTCGGACTGGATGGCCATACATTCCGGGTCAGTGATGACGGCGAACCTTCCGGTACGGCGGGTAAGCCCATTCTTGGCCAGATCGACAGCAAGAAGATCACCAATGTTCTGATTGTGGTGGTCCGGTATTTTGGTGGCACTTTACTGGGTGTGCCCGGATTGATCAATGCGTATAAGACGGCCGCGGCACTGGCATTGCAGGTCATTCCCACCGTGGCTAAACCCATTGAGGTTAATTATCATATACAGTTTGACTATACACAGATGAATGAAGTGATGCGGGTGATTAAACATTTCGACTGTACCGTACATCGGCAGGAAACACAATTATTCTGCTCTGTTGATGCAGGAATTTCGAAAAACCGGTTGAATGAAGTTTTATTCAGGTTAAAGGAGTTGAGGGGGGTGGAACTGCACGCGATTATTTAAATCTTCCACTTACTACCATATCCTTGCTGCCTGCCGTATGCATATAAAATCCTTCCCCGCTTTTCCAACCCAGTTTACCTTCTTTTACCATGTCAGCCAGCAGTGGACATGGTGTGTATTTGGGATTGTTGCCAAACCCTTCGTATAAGACATTCATAATGGAGAGACAAACATCCAGTCCGATCAGGTCGGCGAGCTGCAACGGCCCCATCGGGTGTGCCATACCAAGTTTCATGATCGTATCAATTTCAGTTACTCCCGCCACCCCTTCATGCAGACAATAAATGGCTTCATTGATCATGGGCATCAGGATGCGGTTAGAAATAAAACCGGGAAAATCATTGACCACACATGGAACCTTGCCCAGGTCTTTACTCATCGTAACGATCGTATCGGAGACTTCTTTTGACGTGCCCGGGTGATTGATAATCTCCACCAGCTTCATGACCGGCACCGGGTTCATGAAATGCATCCCGATCACCAATTCTGGGCGACTGGTGGCAGCCGCCATTTTAGCAATGGAAATGGACGAGGTATTGGTGGAAAGAATACAACCTGCAGGTGCCGCCGCATCCATCTGCCGGAATATTTTCAGCTTCAGGTCCAGGTTTTCTGTTGCGGCTTCAACCACTAATGCTGCGTTTTTCACGCCATCCGGTATCGAGGTTGATGTACCGATATTTTTCAAGGCAGCCTCTTTCAGTTCATTCCGGATAATTTCTTTGGCGACCATGCGGTCCAGGTTTTTCCCGATCGTAGCCACCGCTTTTTCCAACTGATCAGGTGATACATCAATCAGGGTGACTTTATAACCTCTTTGTGCGAATACATGGGCGATGCCATTGCCCATGGTGCCGGCACCTACAACTGAAATATTAGCTCCTGGCTTTATCATATTGCTGAATTTATACTTTGTTTGATTGGAATGGACAAAGTCTTTACGTTACTAACTTGGTATGACAAAAATAAGAATAAGAAGGAGCGGAGTTGCTAATTTTTATTCTTGAAATCGCCTCTTTTCCATGCCTGTATAAATTCGGACCAGGCGGCAGGATTGAAAATATTCTGGGGTGGTGTTTGTCCCTGGTAAGTGGCCCTGGTGGCCACTTTATTTAATTGGATCCGGGTGGCTTCGCCGCCATCACCGGGGGTGGTCCGCATCAGGATCTTTCGCTTGGCCGCACTGGTATTCTTACGGGCTATTTCATATTCATCGTCGGGGACCTGGTTTTTGACAAAATCGCGGGCAAACTGTTCCGCTGTGGGTCTTGGCTTCAGGATCGTGGCCGGGAGGTAGATCGTATCGGCCACCATTAACTGCACAACACTATATTGATTTCCTTCCAGGTTTTTCGGTATCCTGACCGTTTTGGACTGGTAAGAAACGTGGGTGAATTCTACCTCGTCACCCTTAAGTACCACAATGGAAAACACACCCTGGTTATTGGAAATGGTTCCCCTGTTCTGGCCTTTCACCATAATACTTACGGCAGGGATGCCCACCAGGCTGTCGGCCGTCATAATAATACCAAACAACTGAACGACTGAATCGCGGGAGGTTTCGAACTGGGCATGGGCGTTCCTGGGTAACAGAAACAACACTAAACCAGCAAAAAGTATAATTTTCTTCACTGCGCCAAAAATAAAGACAAGTTGCTGATTTCGTAAAACAAATTGCCCCGGGGATGTTTAACTTTGCCCTTCCTATTCACTTTTAACAAATACTTGGAAAATGACGAAGGAAAAAGTACTTGAAGCGTTGAGCAATGTGCAGGAACCTGACCTTGGTAAGGACCTGGTAACGCTGAATATGGTAAAAGACGTCGAAATTGAAGGCAATAATGTTTCTTTTACGATCGTACTGACTACCCCCGCCTGCCCCATGAAGGACCTGATGCAAACTGCGGCAACCAATGCCATAAAGTTGCTTGTCAACAAGGATGCGATCGTAAAAGTCAATTTTACCGCTAATACCACCACAAAACGTACCGATAATAAAGCGCTGTTACCCGGTGTTAAGAATATCATCGCTGTTGTCAGCGGCAAGGGTGGAGTCGGTAAGTCTACGGTGGCAGCCAATCTCGCCCTGGCGATCGCGCAGGGAGGCGCAAAAGTAGGGCTGATGGACGCGGATATCTATGGACCCAGTGTGCCGATTATGTTCGGGGTGCGGGGTGAACGCCCGCTGATGATCGATGTTGGCCTGGAGAAACCGATGATCGCGCCCGTAGAAAGGTATGGTATCAAATTAATAAGTATCGGTCTTCTGGTAGATGAAAAAAATGCAGTCGTCTGGAGAGGCCCCATGGCCAGCAGCGCAATCCGCCAGTTTGTAACCGATGTATACTGGGATGAACTCGATTATCTTGTTGTTGATATGCCACCGGGTACCGGCGATATTCACCTGACTTTGATGCAAACCGTTCCCGTAACAGGTGCCGTGATCGTGACAACGCCACAGGATGTTGCTCTTGCAGATGCGAAAAAAGGTATTGCAATGTTCGGGCAGGCGCAACTCAGCGTACCCATCATCGGGTTGGTGGAAAACATGAGTTATTTTACACCTGCAGAACTCCCGGATCATAAGTATTATATTTTT
>CAZYTV010000314.1:0-4208 GCA_964650455.1 uncultured Chitinophaga sp.
ACCACGATTGGTTCCTAAATCCGGGATCCTAACCAGCGGTTTATTTATCTCTATGATTTTAATAAAAACTGGGGCTTCCTGGTTGAACTGATTAATGTGACTAAAGAGGAAAATCCCAAGATCACTTATCCTGCTGTAGTGCGTACTGAAGGAATTGCTCCCAGCCAGTATGGTACCAAAGGATTACTCGGTGAAAAGTTTGCCGATATTGAAGAAAAATATGACCTGACCCAGGTCGTTGAAGGATTTGCTGAAAAGAATGAGGAAGGAGAGGATGTGAGTCCGGAAGAAGAAACACCCGGGGATGAGGAAGAAATTGTAGAAAATCATTTTTATATACAGCCCTGGTAATACCAGGGTTTTTATTAGTCACCCATCGATACGTTCACCTTCGCTTCACGGCGGCGATCTGCTCCCGCCTACGCTTCGCTCCGGCGGGCAGGCAGGATGACAAGGACCACAGCTTTTTAGGTTGAAAAAAAGACCGGTTTATAATTTCGGATAAACGTTGAATTCAAATACAAAAAATACGGTCATTATTGTTACCGGGCCAACGGCATCGGGTAAGACAGGTATGGCCATTTCATTGGCGAAGCATTACAGTACAGAAATCATTTCCGCCGACAGCCGCCAGTGTTTCCGCGAAATGAATATCGGAGTGGCCCGTCCTTCAAGGGAGGAGTTGTTACAGGTTCCCCATCATTTCATGGCGTCTCATAGTATTGAAGAAGAAGTAACAGCGGCTTCCTTTGAAACCTTCGCTTTGCAGAAGGCACAGGAATTGTTTTTAACTAACAAGGTTGTACTGATGACCGGGGGCACGGGTTTGTATATCCGTGCTTTTTGTGAAGGACTGGATGCTATACCGGAAACGGATCCGGCTATCCGGCAGCAGGTCATCAACGGGTATGAAGAAAAAGGACTAGCCTGGTTGCAGGACGAAATAAAAGAAAAGGATCCGCTCTTTTATGCAACCGGTGAAATACAAAACCCGCAACGCAGTATGCGGGCACTTGAAGTGGTATGGTCAACCGGTAAAAGTATTTTAAGCTATCGTACAGGTATAAAAGCAGTTCGTGATTTCAGGATTATCAAGATCGGGTTAGATCTGCCCAGGGAAGACCTTCACCGCAATATTCATCACCGGGTGGATCAGATGGTCGATGCCGGACTGGAACAGGAAGTAAGATCCTTGTTGCCTTTCAGACACCTGAATGCCTTGCAGACCGTGGGCTACAGCGAGCTTTTTGATTACCTGGATGGGAAGATCAGCCTGGAGCAGGCCATTGAAGAAATCAAAACGCATACCCGGCAGTATGCCAAACGACAACTCACCTGGTTCAGAAAGGATAAAGAAATAAACTGGTTTGCACCCGCGCAGTATCCCGAACTGCTGAATTGGCTCTGGAAAAGCTATGAGTTTTGAGCTTTGAGCTTCGAGCTATTCATGACACTAATTAATCAATGATAGATTAACAGTTATCCTAACACTAGTTTACTTGTCTCAGCCAGCCTGGCTTCGGTATCACAAGCCTTCCACAGAATGTACCCTCCGGATAAATTGAATACTTCATGATACCCGCTTTGCCGCAGGATACGATTGGCCAGGTATCCCCGCAGTCCCGCTTCACAATAAATATCTATCCGCTTGGCGGTGGGAATTTCCTTTAACCTTTCTCGTAATTCATCAACCGGAATGTTAACGGCTCCTTCAATATGTCCCGCTTCAAATTCACTGGCCGTTCTTACATCCAGGAGATAACTGTTGTCGTCGCTGTCGCCCAGTTCATTCCAGTAAAATATATTCAGCCGGTCCTGCAGGATATTTTCCGCGATAAATCCGGCCATATTCACCGGGTCTTTGGCGGATGAATAGGGCGGTGCATAAGCATGTTCAAATTCTGTAAGCTCATAGATCGTACTGCCCCGGCTGATCGCGGAGGCAATTATATCCAGCCGTTTGTCCACGCCTTCATAACCCGCTATCTGGGCACTGTATAAACGGCCGTTTTCCGGGGAGAAAGCAATCTGGATGGTCATTTGGCGGGCACCCGGATAGTAACCTGCATGTGAGCCACTGTGATTGGTGGATACGATATGATTGATACCGGCTGTTTTTAAATGTTTGCTGGCTGTACCCGCAGTGGCCACGGTCATATCAAATACTTTTACGATGGCTGTGTTGATTGCTCCTTTGTACAGGTGCCTGTTTCCCATCACAATATTGTTGGCGGCAATACGCCCCTGTTTATTCGCTGGTCCGGCCAGGTACGTATTCATGGATTGTCCCGTGATCGGGTTGGCAAATTCAATAGCATCACCTACAGCATAAATATCGGGATGAGAGGTCTGCAGGTATTCGTTTACCCAAATGCCTTTGGCTTTTCCCAGTTCAAGTCCGGCGTTAACGGCCAGTCTGGTGTCCGGTCTTACACCAATCGATAAGATCACTATATCCGCATGCAGTGTGCTGCCATCTTTCAGCAGGACCTTCAGGGTGTCATTTTCTTTTTCAAAACCGGTAACGGCACTGTTCAGCCGGAGGTCTACTCCTTTACTGCGGATATGTTGCTGTACCATGGCGGCAATCGGGAAATCGACCGGGGCCAGTACCTGGTTGCCCATTTCAATAATACTCACATCCATCCCCAGGTCGTGCAGGTTTTCAGCCATTTCAAGTCCGATAAAACCGGCCCCGATCACCACGGCTTTCCCATGGGGGCGGTGGTTTACATATTGTTTGATATAATCGGTATCATTGACATTGCGCAGGGTAAATATGCCCGGAAGACTGATCCCTGGCAGTGGAGGCCGGATCGGTTCAGCACCCGGGGAGAGCACCAGTTTATCAAAAAGTTCCGTATAGGTTTCCCCGGTCAGTATGTTTTTTGCTGAAACGGTTTTTGTCAATGGATCAATACCGGTCACTTCCGTGGAAATCCGTACATCAATATTGAAACGTTTGCGGAAAGAAGCGGCGGTTTGTACAAAGAGTTTATTCCGGTCGGTGATCACATCCCCGATATAATAAGGCAGACCGCAGTTGGCATAGGAAATATATTCTCCTTTTTCAAAAATCACGATCTCTGCTTTCTCATTTAATCTTCTCAATCTGGCGGCGGCACTGGCTCCTCCGGCTACGGCTCCTATGATGATGTACTTCATGTCGGTTGATAAGTTAACAGGTTAACAGGTTGAAAGGTTAAGAAGGCCTTCTAAACTGTTTGATAGTGCAAAAGAAGCTAATTGGTTGATAGGGAAATGTAACCTTGGTTACGCAGACTGGTGACGGGGTCAGGAAAGGGGATGATTTTGGTCAGGTAGGTGTAATAAATACTGACTACAGCAAATACACTGTATTTCCGGCAGATATAACTGTAACCCAAAACAATTATTGTAACTGTCGTTTATATAGTTGTATCGTATTCTCCAGTCCCAGGTAAATCGCATCGCAGATCAACGCATGCCCGATACTCACTTCATCCAGCCAGGGAATATTTTGCCTAAAGAATTGCAGATTATTCAAATCCAGGTCATGCCCGGCATTTAACCCTAAACCGGAATCCCGTGCTATTTTAGCCGCAGCTACATAAGGAGCGACTCCCGACTCCCGACTCCCGACTACTGACTGTTTTGCGTAACTCTCCGTATACAACTCAATCCTGTCCGTACCTGTCTCTGCCGCTCCGGCCACCATCTCCACCACGGGATCAACGAAGATGCTGACCCGGATGCCGGCTTTTTTAAATACAGCAATGATATCCCGTAAATAATTTTTGTTTTTAATCGTATCCCAGCCATGATCACTGGTGAGTTGTCCCAGCGTATCGGGGACCAGGGTTACCTGGTCTGGTTTTGATTCCAGAACGAGGTCCACAAATTTCTGTTCGGTGCAATTGCCTTCAATATTAAATTCTGTGGTAATGATCTTTTTGATCTGCCGTACATCATCATAACGGATATGCCGTTCATCCGGCCGCGGGTGAACCGTTACGCCATCTGCCCCGAATAATTGTACATCCACGGCCACTTTAACCACATCCGGATTGTTGCCCCCTCTTGAATTGCGCAGGGTGGCGATCTTATTGATGTTAACCGAAAGCTTCGTCATAACGCAAACGTACAAAACCGATCAGAGTTCTTTCCAGGTATGGTCTGCCAGTAGTTGTACCGCGGCTATAAATTTTTTATACGGTCCGGCCGCCCCC
>CAZYTV010000315.1:0-4199 GCA_964650455.1 uncultured Chitinophaga sp.
ACTGCTGCCTCCCGTAGGAGTCGGGCCCGTGTCTCAGTGCCCGTGTGACTGGTCGTGCTCTCACACCAGTTACTGATCGCAGGCTTGGTGGGCCATTACCCCGCCAACTACCTAATCAGCCGCACAGCCATCTTCAAGTGATAAATCTTTAACATCAAAGTGATGCCACTCTGATGTACTATGGGGTATTAATCCAAATTTCTCTGGGCTATTCCCCGCTCGAAGGAAGGTTCTGTACGTGTTCCGCACCCGTTTGCCGGTCGCCATCAACTGTATTGCTACAGCTATGCTGCCCCTCGACTTGCATGTATTAAGCCTGCCGCTAGCGTTCATCCTGAGCCAGGATCAAACTCTCCATTGTAAATGATGTTTGATACTGACATGTTTTTATTCTCAATTAGAAAATTAACGTGTCAAATCTAAATGTAAATTTAGCTTGACTTACCTTGTTGTTTTCCTCCCGAATTGCTTCGGAAAGAAGTGCTATTGTTTCCCAACTTTCAAAGATCTTTTGCCGTTTTACCAGCACCCCGTTTTTGATTGGGAGTGCAAAGGTAAGGGCTTTTTTATTTCTACCAAATTTTTCTTCTTTTTTTTCAAAAAAAAGGAAGAAGCTTTTGGACTGAAAATCAACTTGTTTGGTGAAGAACTTGACCGCTTTTTTAGAAGCGGACGGCAAAGGTAGGGGTTTGTTTATTACCAGCAAATTTTATTGCTGATTTTTTGTCAAATCTTTCATCCTTTTTTCCTTCACAACCTTCAGAGAACTACCCGTTTTTTCAAGCGGGTTGCAAAGATAAGGGCACCCCCTTTACCAACCAACGATTTTCACCAAAAAAATCCACTCACTTTTTGAAATGCAGTACTGATGCAGGTTTTCACCGAAAAAAAGTTTGAAATTTCGCTCCCGGCACCCCATTTTTTACCCTTTTTGAGCCCTTCCGGATACCCGGAATCAGCCTTTTAGGGCTTATTCACAGTACTGTAAAAGTTCTGAAACTGAAACGCAAACCCCAAAAAAACAATATAAACTACTACAATTGAGCCCAATGACTCATTTCAGGAACCCAACTCCTGTTCCTGATTGAAAAAAAGAAACATGAAAAGGATTATTGAGGAATATAACCGGCCGGATAATTGACCTGCTGCAGAAACAACCCATGTGCCGGCACTGCAAAACTGGCTTTTGTACAATCCCTGGCTTCAATAACAGACCTGAATTCATCCAGGCTGATTTTACCCCGGCCTACTTTAAGCATGGTGGCCGTAAGGGCCCTGACCATCCCTCTTAAAAACCGGTTGGCTTTTACCCGGTAAACCAGGCTATTTCCCTCCTGTGACCAGTCACTTTCTTCGATCCGGCAGGTAAAGGTCTTTACCTGCGTATTCCGCTTGGAAAAAGAAGTGAAGTCTTCATACGTTTTCAGGATGGATGCCGCTTCCTGCATGCTGGCTAAATCGATCTGGTAGGGAAAATAATAGGCCCGGTCCTGCAGGAACGGATCTTTGGACCGGTAGATAAAATACCTGTATTCCCGGCTGACTGCATCAAAACGGCTGTGCGCCTCCGCTCCCATCGGTATCAGGTGGTGCAATACAATATCCGGGGGTAATATGGCATTGAGTTTATAGATAAAATGCGGATGAATGATCCCTTCAAAATCAAAATGGAAATAATTCTGCAAAGCATGTACACCCGCGTCGGTTCGGGAAGAACCGGTCATGCTTACCGGTTCCCGCTGCAATATCATAAAAGCTTTTTCCACCTCCGACTGAATGGTGATCGCATTCTCCTGTGTCTGGAAACCGCTGTATGCGGTGCCTTTGTACGATATTTCCAGAAAATAACGAGACATTACAAGTTAGAAGTTAGAAGTTAGAAATCGGCTGACGCACGAAAGCGCATGCTCCGGATACTGTCAACGGATCATGGCCCTGAAGCGGTTGATATAATAAGTGTCTTTTAATTCAGTTTCAAGGGCGGCAAAAGCCGTTTTGTCTGTAGTGTATTTATAGGCCGCATCGAAGAAGTTGTATTTGGCTTCATCGTTGAGGAATAAGGCGCTGAGGTTTTTAAGCTGGGCCGGTGTAAAGCACTTTTGCCTGAAATATTTTTTGGCCTGGCTGATCATTTCATCATCTCCATCGGAGGCGGCCATAGATTTACGTAAAGCAAAGAAATCGGCTTCCACGGCTACTTCCGCACAGGGAGCAGGCAAGGCAGGTTTTTCCAAAGGCTTTTCTGCCTGCACCGGTTTATCTTCCGTCTTTGGTTGCACAATGGGCATCACCGGCTCCGTTTGTTTGGGCTTTTCTTCAACTATCTGTACTTTCTCTTCGGTCTTTGGTTGCACGATGGGCATCACCGGCTCCGCTGATTTGGGTTTATCTTCAACTGCCGGAACTTTTTCTTCTGTCTTTATTGCTGTAGCCTGTATCTCCAGGAATTTCTTTTCCTGTTTGGGTTCTTCTTTCACCAATGCCACTACCTGCTTCGGGTTGGGGATCAGTAAGCGGATAGTATCAATCCTCCCTCCTTCCCAACGATCCATAAACACCAGTCCAAATCCTTCCGTGGTAGAACTTTCTGAACGCTTGGTCACTACTGACCGCTGGTATTCCGTGATTTTTTCAGGAACAGGTTCCGTTTTGACCGGTGTCTGTTCTTCAATAACGGCTTTCGGTTCTTCTTTTTTTATCTCCGGTTCGCTCGCTTTGGGAACTTCAGGAATCACCGTTTTACTTGCTGAGATGACTACTGGTTCCGTTGGTTTAGACTCTGGTTCTTTCACCACCGGCTTTGGTTCTTCTTTCTTTTCTTCTTTAATCACCGCAACCGGTTCAGTTTTAACTGCTATTGTTTCTTTATTTACCGGGGCCGCTTCTTCTTTTTTCTCCACCTGGACTTTCTCTGTAACAACAGGTGGTATGTTGACAATCACTTTTGACTCTTCAACAGGTGCTGTTTTCGTTTCTGCCGGCTTCGGTTGTTCCACCACTACAGCTTCCGGTTTGATTTCAGGTTTCACTTCCACTTTAGGTGCCGGCGGTTTATCCCGGAGTGATGGATCACCGGTGGCTTTGGATAACAAATCTGTAAAAGGAGACACTTCTTTTTTGGGTTCAGCCATTTTCTGTTCTGCAGCAACTGCTGTAGCGGAATATTGTATACCCAGAGTTTGCAGGTCAAATAAGCCCCATCCTTTATCCCCGAAATTCTTCAACAGGTACCCATGGTCCTTCTGCCCCATTTTTACGGTAAAGGCTTGTTCCGGCGATTTTGACTGGTTAAATCCGATGGTAAAGGAATAGGTACTGTCATATAGTTTGGCCAGAATCAGGTAGCCGCTGGCAGAAGAGGAATGGATCTTTCCGTTCATCTTCACAAAAAAGGGCTGTACCGGCTCAGCCTGCAGATACAGGAAGTACACTTTCTGGGAAGAAGCGGTAAAAGCCAGTCCCGCCAGCACTAAAACAAGAATAATTCGTTTCATACACCTGATTGGTTCAGAACAAATTTAATTGAATTGGGGGAATATTGGGGGATTGGGAAATAGGAAATAGGAATTGGGAATTGGGAAGTGGGAAGTGGGAAGTACTAAGTGAACCTTGTCATCCTGTAATGAAGTGAGGGAGTGGAAATTGGGGGCGGGAATACAAGGTCTTGTTAAAGCTGGTGACCATCCATCCTAAAACCATGTCTGGCGGCAGGTTAAATACTTAATTTTGCCGCCTAAATTCAACTACTATTTATGAACAAAGTATTGCTTTCCGTTCTTTTCCTCCTGATTGGTCTTACCCTGATGGCACAGACCAAACCAGCACCCGACACGTCCTGGAAAAAGGAATACCGGGAAACCGCCACCCGGATCAATAACCTGGTACACACCAGGCTGGAAGTAAAGCCTGACTTCAGCAAGTCCTGGCTCTATGGAAAAGCCTGGGTCACCCTCAAACCCCATTTCTATGCTACTGACTCGCTGACACTCGATGCGAAAGGAATGGAGATTAAAAAAATTGTCCTGGTAAAAGGTACACAGCAAGTGCCGCTGAAATACACCTATGATGACTGGCAGCTGAAGATTCAGTTGAATAAAACCTACAAAGCCAGTGAGTCCTATACTGTATATATTGAGTACACCGCTAAACCGGATGAGTTTGAAGAGAAATATGCCAAAGGCGCGATGCTTGGCATAAAA
>CAZYTV010000316.1:0-4192 GCA_964650455.1 uncultured Chitinophaga sp.
AAAATGGAAACCGGTTTGTACCAGGCCGGAAACTATTTTAGTGCTGACTAGAAGTTTCTAAAATGAAAATTGAGCTTTGAATATTGAGCATTGTATTTCCTTAGTTGCTGAAATTTTCAATATTCAAAGCTCAATGTTCAATTAAAATACCCATAGATTTAATAAACATATGGCAACGACAAAAAAGGCGGTCCGCAGTAAAGACGCGACAAAAAAAAACAACAGCATCAAGCTGAAATTTGATACCAGCTGGGCCTACGCCCCTGCCCCGGAAAGCAAAAGCGCCGCCAGCATCAATAAACAATATGATTTGTTTATCAATGGCGAATGGCAAAAGCCCGTGAGCAAAAATTATTTTGATACGATCAATCCAGCCAATGAGGAAAAACTGAGTGAAGTGGCCGAAGCCGGTGCCGCCGATGTAAACAAAGCGGTGGTAGCGGCCAGAACTGCGTATGACAAGGTCTGGAAAAAAATGCCGGCAAAAGAAAGAGCTAAATATATTTTCCGTATCGCCCGGATGGTGCAGGAAAAAGCCAGGGAACTGGCTATTATCGAAACACTGGATGGAGGCAAACCGATCCGGGAAAGCCGTGACTTTGATGTACCCACTGCCGCCAATCATTTCTTTTATTATGCCGGGTGGGCTGACAAACTGGAATATGCTTTCCCCAACCGAAAAACAGAATCCCTGGGAGTAGCCGGACAAATCATCCCCTGGAACTTTCCGTTGCTGATGGCCGCCTGGAAAATAGCACCTGCCCTGGCTACCGGCAATACCGTTGTTTTAAAGCCTGCAGAGACCACCCCGCTTACCGCCCTTAAACTGGCAGAAATTATTCAGGAAGCGGACCTGCCACCGGGGGTGGTGAATATACTCACCGGTGCAGGGACCACCGGTGCTGCCATGGTAAACCATCCTGATATTAATAAAATTGCATTTACCGGTTCTACCGATGTAGGAAAAATTATTCAGCGGGCCGTGGCCGGAACCAATAAACGGGTAACCCTCGAACTTGGAGGCAAAGCGGCGAATATCATTTTTGAAGATGCCCCGCTGGATCAGGCGGTTGAAGGAGTAATTAATGGTATTTTCTTTAACCAGGGACATGTTTGTTGTGCGGGTTCAAGGTTATATGTTCAGGAGTCAGTAGCCAAAATCGTGATCCGTAAATTAAAAGACCGGATGGAATCACTGATCGTTGGTGATCCGCTGGATAAGAATACCGATATCGGGGCCATTAATTCAAAACAACAACTGGCCATCATACAGAAATACATCAGCATTGGTAAAAAAGAAGGAGCTGAAATGTATGAGAGCAGTTGCCGCCTCCCCAATAAAGGTTTTTACTGCCGACCCACGATGTTTACCAATGTGGCGCAGAGCAACCGCATCGCCCAGGAAGAAATTTTCGGACCGGTACTTTCCATTCTTACTTTCAGAACGGATGATGAAGTCATTGAAAAAGCCAATAACTCTCCTTATGGTTTAAGTGCCGGCGTATGGACCGATAAGGGATCCAAAATATTTAACATGACCAAACGGATGCGGGCCGGTGTGATCTGGGCCAACACGTTTAATAAGTTTGATCCCACTTCTCCGTTCGGTGGATATAAAGAAAGTGGATTCGGGAGGGAAGGAGGATTACATGGATTACTCCCCTATCTGGAGTTAATAAGTTGAAAAGTTAATAGTTTAAAATGGAGCGACTTAGAAAATCATAAACCTTATAAACCCTATAAACTTTATAAACATCACTACCAGCAAGCCACTACCAACCTATTTTAAAATACTACCAACTATGTCCCGACTCGAAGTCCTCAAAACCTACAAAATCTACATCGGCGGTCAGTTTCCCCGTACTGAATCCGGCCGTTATTATAGTCCTGTAAACAAGGCCGGAAAAAAACTAGCCAATGTCTGTCTCTGTTCGCGAAAGGATTTCCGGGATGCAGTTGTGGCTGCCCGGGGCGCATTCGGTGGATGGAGCAGTCGTGCCGCTTTTAACCGCAGCCAGATTCTTTACCGGATGGCAGAAATGCTGGAGGGCAGAAAAGCCCAGTTTATGGATGAACTGCTGCAACAGGATGCGACTAAAATTTTTGCTGAAAAAGAAGTGAACCTGGCAATCGATCGCCTGATCTATTATGCCGGCTGGTGTGATAAATTTCAGCAGTTATTCAGTGCCGTTAACCCGGTGGCTTCCTCCCATTTTAATTTCTCCGTGCCGGAACCAACCGGAGTTGTAGCAGTTATTGCACCCCAGGGTGATTCATTACTGGGACTGATCTCTGTGATTGCCCCGGTTATCGCCGGTGGTAATACCTGCGTGGTACTGGCATCCGAAACCAAGCCCCTCTGTGCTGTTACATTTGCCGAAGTACTCAACAGTTCCGATCTGCCTGGTGGCGTGGTGAATATCCTGACCGGGAAACCGGCTGAACTGGCTTCCTGGTTCTCCGATCACATGGATGTAAATGCAACCCTTTACTGCGAATCAGATTCTTTAGTGCAGAAAATGATCCGGGAAAAATCAGCGTCAAACCTGAAAAGAGTATATTTCTATGATAAAGTGAACTGGTACAGTGACGAAGGACAGTCCCCTTATTTTATTATGGACACCCAGGAAATCAAAACCACCTGGCACCCGGTGGAAAATATTGCGGGTGCCGGCGGCGGATATTAACAGGCAAAGATGAAAGAGGATGAGGCAGTTATAAACATTATCCCCTGCTTAACAGCCACTTTGTACTTTTTTACCCCGATTGGTAAGATATTTGCACCACTGACATGATGAAACTTAGTATAACTCTTGCACTCGCCTTTTTTTGTCTTCAAACCATAGCCCAGGATATCCCAAAGGCTGTGCTGAAGGATACATCCGGTAAAACCACCGATACTAACTATGTGATTATACATAAGGATCCGCGGGTGGACCTGCTGATTAAAAAACAGGCACAGATCAATGAAGAAACCAGCCGGTCCGGCAGGCGCACCGACAAAGGATTCCGTTTACTGATCATCAGTACCAGCAGCCGCGATGAAGCGCTGAGTGCCAAGACCAAAGTGTACACCTATTTTCCGGAACTGAAAGCCTACCTCTGGCACCAGTCCCCCTATTATAAAGTAAAGGCCGGCAATTTTAAAGACCGTAAGGAAGCCGAGACCTATCAGAAAAAGCTGAATACTTATTTTCCGAAAGGCGTGTTCATTATGAACGATACCATTGAAGTGAAGCCCCTGAAGCCGGGCGAAGAAGAACTCTCCATCTAGAGAAATACTATATAAAGAACTGAACAAACCATTCCCCTTAAGGAATGGTTTGTTTATTTTTGCCCCATGCATTCTAAAATCAAAACCCTGGCCAAAAAATATGCCCCGGAATTTATTGAAGTCCGCCATCACCTGCATGCTCACCCCGAACTGAGCTACCAGGAATTCGAAACCTCAAAATTTGTACAGCAGCAACTTACCGGGATGGGTATCCCCTTTGAGGTAAAAGCGACCACAGGTGTGGTGGGACTGATCAAAGGCAGGAATCCTGATAGCCGGATCATTGCCCTGCGGGCCGATATGGATGCTTTACCGATCAAAGAAGAAAATGATATCCCCTATAAATCAAGAAATCAAGGGGTGATGCATGCCTGTGGCCATGATGTGCATACCACCTGCCTGCTGGGTGCTGCTAAAATCCTGAAAGAACTAAGTACGGAATGGGAAGGCACTGTGAAACTGGTCTTCCAGCCCGGTGAGGAAAAAAACCCCGGTGGTGCTTCCCTGATGATCAAAGACGGGGTACTGGAAAATCCAAAACCCCAGGCAATACTGGCCCTGCATGTAAATACAATACTAGAAGTCGGACAACTGAGTTTCCGCGGGGGTAAAGTAATGGCCAGTGCCGATGAATTATATTTTACCATTAAAGGCAAGGGTGGCCACGCGGCTTCTCCCCAGCTCATCATCGACCCGATCCTGATCAGCTCCCACCTGATCGTTGCGCTGCAGCAACTGATCAGCCGTCATAATAACCCCTTTAACCCATCCGTATTATCGATCACTTCATTCAATGGAGGGAATACCACCAATGTCATTCCTAATGAAGTGAAACTGATGGGTACTTTCCGCGCCATGGATGAAACCTGGCGTTTTAAAGCGCATGACCTGATCCGCCAGTTAGCAACCGGGTTGGTA
>CAZYTV010000317.1:0-4170 GCA_964650455.1 uncultured Chitinophaga sp.
TTTGCCGGTTTTAAGGGAAAAGGACGGAAAAATGGAAATCAGTTCAACCCCCAACCAGTAAAACCCCCTGATGGATGTGGCAGAAGTGAAAGGTACCCCGATCCTGGGTGTGGATGTATGGGAACATGCGTATTACCTTAAGTATCAGAACCGGAGAGCGGATTACCTGGGTGCGTTCTGGAATGTAGTGAACTGGAACAAAGTCGCTGAACGGTTTGAAGCGTAAGATAAAGTACGAAATTAGAAGTACGAAGTTAGAAGTACGAAGTACGAGGCGTACTCCGGAAAGCTGGTTTGATAAACGAAAAGCTGGTTCTATTACAGGGCCAGCTTTTTTAAGTACGAAGGTTCTCCGGAGTATTTGTTTTGTATTTGAAGTTTTGATATAATAACTGAATTACCGGGCACGAGTCAAAATCTACGCGTGTATTTCGTACTTGCTACTTCTGACGTCGTTCGGTGTAGTCGTTAGTACTTCGTAGTTCTAACCTCGTACTTTGTATTCTTTCGTACTTCGTACTTCTAACTTCGTACTTATCGTTGGTTTAGCTTATTCACCGCCTCAATACGGTTGTTGACGTGGAGCTTGATATAAATATTTTTCAGGTGTTTGGTCACTGTATGAGCACTTAAGTGCAGTTCGGCTGCGGCTTCTTTAATGGACAGTCCGGTAGCGATCAGTTTCAGAATCTCATTTTCTCTTTCAGTCAGTTCGGATAATTTTGGCAGTTCCTGTTTTTCCTGGAAAACAGAGATCACTTTGCGGGCAATGTACCGGCTCATCGGGGCACCGCCATTGTATAACTCTTTCAGGGAGTCAATGATCTCCTGTGCCATGGAATCCTTGAGCAGGTAACCGCTGGCCCCGTTGCGGAGGGCATTAAATATAAATTCATTGTCATCGTAAAAGGAACACACGATGCATTGAATCTCAGGCCGCATTTTTTTAATCCGGTAAATAAGATCCACGCCGTTGACTCCAGGTAATTTTATATCCACCACAGCGATGGCGGGCGGATGTTCAATGATATGGGGGAATGCTATTTCGGCAGAGGGATAGCTGTTCAATACCCTGAATTCACCGGAGGCATTGATAAAATCCTCCAGTCCTTCCCGGTAACTCTGATCATCTTCTATGATGGAAACAGGAATCAAATCACACACTTTAAACAGCAAGTTACTGAATAATCAGCGACCGGTCTATGGTGCCGGCTTAATACAAAACAATTTATGGAACCGGATCGTACCCGCTGCCGCCCCAGGGATGGCAACGGCTGATGCGTTTAAGAGAAAGCCAGAACCCCCTGAAGAGGCCATGCTTTTTCAGGGCTTCGGCCGCATAATGCGAACAGGTGGGTGTAAACCGGCATTTAGGACCCAGCCAGGGGGAGATGATCCATTGGTATAATTTGATCAGTACCAGGAAGGGGATACTCAGTATGCGCCCAAGCACCCGGATGATTTCTTTACCCATTTACCCGTTCATTTAATTTGCGAATAATGGTGGCGGTGACTTTACTGATCGTGGCAAATTCCGGCAGTTCCTTATCGGTATAAATAAAAAAAACATGCAGCCCGTTTCCCATTTCTTTCAATCTGTTTTCCAGTTCATTTTTCTGCAGGCGCCAGGCTTCCCGGAATATTCGTTTGACCCGGTTACGGTCCACTGCTTTTTTGAAGAGTTTGGAACTGACGGCCACCCCGTATTGCAATCCTGTATCCGTTGTCTTCCGGAATAGAATCCGTACCGGCGGCTGGGAAAAGCGCTGCCCCTCACTGAACAACTGGTCAATGGATTTCCGGCTTTTCAGCCGCTCAGAACTGCCAAGGGTAAACTGTTTTGCCACGCTATAAAAAAAGGGCTGTATCCTTTGTAAGATACAGCCCTGTAAAATTATCGAAACCGCCGTTGAATCAACGGGGAACCTTTTTACTTCAGCTTACGCTCATCAGAAACAGTCAGCTTCTTACGGCCTTTGGCACGACGGCTGGCTAATACTTTACGGCCATTGGCTGTTTCCATACGTTTACGGAATCCATGGACCGACTTACGACGCTTACGATGAGGTTGGAATGTACGTTTCATAATTATTTCGCTTTTTCACTTTTATTCTCCATTGCTATTGCTGCGGAGAATTTTGAAATATGGACCGGGAGAACGGCCCTGGTTTCATCTCGACAACAGGTCACCACACCCGCTGTTCGTGAAAGGTCCGATGTTTTCGGACGGCAAAGGTAAGGGTTGAGGAGCAGAAAAGAAAACGAAGCGGGATTATTTTACCCGAGGGAGGCTGGTTCAACCAACAGGGTGTCATTGGAAATTTATTCTATAACAACCTGATTTTCATTTAACTGAGGCATCCAGATCCACATGTTTTGAATGTACTTCCTGCCCAAAGAAAACGGTGGCATGCTGGTCAAAATCACTGGTGGAATCGGTGGTATAGAAGCTGCGTCTGCCCTGCTTGCTGCAGCGGCTATCGATTTCGGGGTGCCGTTGCAGGTAATCCGCCAGGCTTTCTGCCACTATTTCGCCCTGTGAAAGGATTTTGACGCCTACCGGCAGGTATTCTTCAATTTTATCTTTCAGCAATGGATAATGGGTACAGGCCAGCAGAATCACATCAATCTCTTCCCCCTTTTCAAAAATCTGTTCCAGGTTTTTCTTGACAAAATAGTCAGCCCCCTTGCTGTGCTGCTCATTGTTTTCCACCAGGGGCACCCACATTGGACAGGCTTCCTGAACCACTGTCAGTTCCGGAAAAAATTTACCGATCTCCATCGGGTAGGATTCAGAAGCCACCGTTCCATTGGTGGCCAGCACGCCTACTTTACCTGTTTCAGAAAACCGGCCGATGATCTCCGCGGTTGGACGGATGACACCGAGTACGCGGTTATTTGGAGCCAGCCTTGGTAAATCATTTTGCTGAATCGTACGGAGCGCTTTGGCGGAAGCCGTATTGCAGGCCAGGATCACCAATGAACAACCCTGGTCGAAAAACCATTTTACGCATTGCAGGGTGTACTGGTACACGGTTTCAAATGACCGGTTACCATAGGGAGAGCGGGCACTGTCACCGAGATAGAGATAGTCGTATTGCGGCAGTTTTTCCACGATCTCCTTCAATACCGTAAGTCCGCCGTAGCCGGAATCGAAGACACCAATGGGGTTGCGTTGGGACATGGGGCGAAGGTAGTAGTTAGAAGTTAGTAGTTAGTAGTTAGTAGTCAACAGCCCCTCCTGAGAGTTATAATTTAATCCGTGTTGATCTGTGTAATCCGTGGCCTGCATTTCAGTATTCATACGTGGCCTTTCGTGTGATTTCGTGGCCAACCCTTTTTACCGCAGAAAAAAACCCGTGTTGATCCGTGTGATCCGTGGCCTGTATTTTCGTGTCCTTTCGTGAAAATTAGTGGCCTACCCTTTTTGGCCGCAGGCAAAAAAATCCGTGCTGATCCGTGTGATCCGTGGCCTGCCTTTCTGTATTCATTCGTGGCCTTTCGTGTGATTTTGTGGCCAACCCTTTTTGCCGAAGGCAAAAAAAAGCTGCCCCGGGAACCGGGACAGCTTTCAGTATTTTTATTCAACCCTTATTTACCTGCAGGAAGTGCGGTCGGGGGAATTTTCAGTTTCAGTTTGGCGGCCACTGCTGCCAGCATATCATCACCATCCGGTGCTACCAGGAAGGCTTCTTTGCTTAACACGTGCGTGTATCCCTTTTCCTTAGCCACCAGTTTAATGGCATCGTAGGCCTTGCGGTAAAGCGGGGCCAGTATTTCATTTTGTTTGCTTTCCAGGTACTGGTTAGACAACTGCTGCCAGTTCTGGATTTTGTAAATATATTCAGGAAGCTTCTTGGCGATTTCATCACGCACCGCTTTTGGGGTATGTGCAGAATCACGATATACGCTGTCATTGAACTGGTAGTTCTGAACGGTGGATGCATATTCCGGATTGAGTGAATCAATCTGGTAGCGTTCCAGGATGGAATCAATCTTGGCTGTTTCAGGAAACAGGCTCACCACATCATCAATTTTAATGTAGCCGATTTTTGTTTGTGCATTGGCGGTACCTGAGAATGCCAGCAAACCCACGATAGCAATGACTGAAAGGATCTTTTTCATCTAGATTTTTTTGTTATGCTTTATATGATACTAAAAAGAGGCAGT
>CAZYTV010000318.1:0-4101 GCA_964650455.1 uncultured Chitinophaga sp.
TGATTTCTTCCAGTTTGCTGGGGACAATGCCACACCCGGGTGTCTCTTGTATCTGACCGGGGAAATCGTTTGCGGTATTTTGTTTCACTGACATCTTATAATATTATACTATACCCATTTCAGGGCTCCTTTTTTGTGGGCATATAAAAACCCGGTAAACAGGATAAAAAAGAAAATCACTATTTCCACCAGGGCTACCCATCCCATACTTTTAGCAACGACAGCCCAGGGGTATAAGAAAACCAGCTCCACATCAAAAATCAGGAAGATCAGGGCAAACAGATAATATCCGACATTCAGCTGGATCCAGGTCTTGCCCTTGGTGGGTATACCACACTCGTAGGGCTCACCCTTTTGTTTATTGGTGGAGGCTTTTAAAACAAATTTAGAAAGCATAATCGCAATGCCAGAGAAGGCAACTGCTGCAATAATCAGGACAATAAGCGAGGAAGCGCCCATATTCAGATTGTGTTTGCACGAATATAGTAACAATGCGCTAAATGCGGTACATGACACATATCACAGCAAAACTTGTTCTTTGTCAGCTAAAATTTTGGGGCGGGGGCAGGGGCTTATCCGTATAATTCCTGGTGAATGGACTTTTTATCATACCCCATTTCCAGGATTGTGGTCTTCGCTTCATCGATCATGTGCTTCCAGCCGCAAAGGAAAAAATAAGCGTCCTGCTTGTCCCGGCAAAGATCCCGGTACACCTCGTGCACATGGCCATTATGCCCTTCCCAATGTTCCCGGGAAAGTACAGGATGAAAATGGAATCCCGGCATTTTCACTTCGAGTTCGCTCAGCTCGTCATAATAAAGCAGGTCCGCTTTATTCCGGCAGCCAAAGATCATGTGGATTTTTTGGTGCGGGATCTGTTGTAAGTGAATATGCTGTGCCATACTCCGGAAAGGTGCGATCCCGGTGCCGGTACAGATCAGGAACAGGTCTTTATCCAATTGTGGGGGCAGGGAAAATACACCCTGTGCTCCCCGGAAAACCAGTTCACTGCCCACCTTTATTTCCTCAAAAAGATAGGTGGTACCAGATCCGCCTTCCGCATGAACAATCAGCAGTTCAAAAACATTTGAACCATCGGGCCAGGAGGCGATGGAATAACTCCGCCATCTTTTGTTGGGCTTTTCATGTATGGGCAGGTCCAGGGTTACAAACTGTCCCGGGATAAAATCAAAACGTTCCAATCCGGGCACCTGCACCCAGAACCGCCTGGTATTATGCGTATGATCATCAATCCTGATAACAAGGCCTTTCAGCCAGGGTTGTAATGCCATTCTTTCGCGTTTAGATAAAGGTAAAACCAATAAATCGTTTATAAGTTCTGAAACACGGAAAATATCCTGCTTTCTGCAGTTTGAATTATCTTCGCAAAGAACATGAGTGTCCAGGATTTGTTGCAACAGTATCATCAGACACCCCGCCTTTTTCAATTGGCGGACAGGCTGTCTTATGCCCGGCCTGAAAAAATTTACCTGGAAAACTTAAGGGGCAGTGCTTCCCAGTTTATAGTCGCTGCCGCATTCACCCACCCATCACTGGCACAGCATAATCATATTATCATACTGAATGATGCGGAAGAAGCCGCGTATTTCCATAATACACTCGAGAACCTCACCGAAGCCCTTGATATTTTTTATTTCCCAGCCTCCTTCAAGAATCGTAAGAACTACCAGTTGCTGAATTCCTCGCATGTGATGCTGCGGACAGAAGCCTTGACTAAAATTTCCACTGGAGGTAATAAAAAAGTACTGGTGACCTACCCGGAAGCACTCTTTGAAAAAGTAGTGCTTCCTAAAACACTTTCATCCAATATTATTCATATACGTACAGGCGATACCCTTGATACCGCGCAATTATTACTGAAACTGGGGGACTATGGTTTTGAACGGACCGATTTTGTCTATGAACCCGGCCAGTTTGCCATCCGGGGCGGTATCCTCGATATTTATTCATTCGGCAATGAAAAACCATACCGGGTGGAACTTTTCGGGAATGAAGTGGACTCCATCCGGATCGTGGATCCCGAATCACAGCTCAGTGAACGGAAACTGCTGCAGGTGAGTATTATTCCCAATGTGGATACCCAGTTTGACAGTGAGGACCGGATATCCCTGTTTGATTTTCTCCCGGAGAATACCGTCATTTGGATACAGGACTATGCCCTCTGCCGGGAACATATTGCGGATAGTATTGAAGACCTCGAAGCTTTTCTCCGGATACAAGAGGAACTGAAAGCGATCCCGGTAACCCGATCGAAACACCGGGAGGAACAGGATGATAAGCTGGAAAAGAAAAATGTGGGAACAAAAGATTTTATTACCATCCAGGAGTTCGAAGAAAAAATCGTGCAGCATCACCTGGTGGGATTTGGTCATAGCAATTCCTTCCCGGAAGAGTTTGTCACTTTTACGATCCGGCATAATACGAAAGAACAACCCTCTTTTAACCGGCAGTTCGACCTGCTGATACGGGATCTCAGAAGCTGGGAAGCCAAAAAATTCAGGCTATACATTTTTGCCGAGAACCCCAGGCAACTGGAACGGATGCAAAGCATTTTCGATGATCTCAAAGCCGATATTGTTTTTAACCCGGTTGCCACTTCTATACATGAAGGCTTTATTGATGAAGACCTGCAACTGCTGTGCTATACCGATCACCAGGTTTTTCAGCGCTATCATAAGTATAAAGTCAAACAGGCCTATAATAAAAACAAAGCGCTTACCCTTCGCACCCTGCGGGAATTACAACCCGGCGATTTTGTAACCCATATCGATCATGGCGTGGGGATATTCAGCGGCCTGCAAAAACTGGAAGTAAACGGACGTACGCAGGAAGCCGTGCGGTTGATCTATAAGGATACCGATATTCTCTATGTAAATATCAACAGCCTTCATAAAATTGCCAAGTATACCGGTAAGGACGGGAGTGTGCCTAAAGTGAACAAGCTGGGCAGTGATGTATGGAACAGGCTGAAGGAAAAAACAAAGGCCAAAGTCAAAGAGATCGCTTTTGACCTGATCAAACTATATGCGAAACGGAAAGCTCAGCAGGGATTTTCACATACGCCGGATAACTATATGCAGACGGAACTGGAGGCATCTTTTATTTATGAAGACACCCCCGACCAGAGCAAGGCCGCCGCTGATGTAAAGAAAGATATGGAATCTCCGTCGCCCATGGATCGGCTGGTATGCGGCGATGTGGGTTTTGGTAAAACGGAAGTGGCGATCCGGGCCGCATTTAAAACCTGCCTGGACGGAAAACAGGCTGCTGTACTTGTACCGACCACCATCCTGGCTTTTCAGCACTATAAAACATTCAAGGACCGGTTGAAGGATTTTCCGGTAACCGTGGATTATATCAACCGGTTTAAATCCGCCAAAGAGCGGAAGGAAACCCTGAAAAAACTGGAAGAAGGGAAGATTGATATCATCATCGGTACCCATGGTTTGCTGGGCAAGGAAGTGAAGTTTAAAGACCTGGGACTGCTGGTGGTGGATGAAGAACAGAAATTCGGGGTGGGGCATAAAGAGAAAATAAAAACACTCCGCACCACCGTGGACTGCCTGACCCTGACCGCTACGCCGATCCCGCGCACCCTGCAGTTTTCGTTGATGGGTGCCCGTGACCTTAGCATCATGAACACCCCGCCGCCTAACCGGCAACCGATTCAGACGGAAGTACAGGTGTACAACGAAGACTTCATCCGGGACGCCATTTATTTTGAAACCGAAAGGGGAGGACAGGTCTTTTTCATCTATAACCGCATAGCCGGCCTTGCGGAGATGGCGGCCATCATCCAGGCACTTTGTCCGGACCTGAGTATCGGCTACGCACATGGTCAGATGGAGGGACATGAACTGGAGGAAAAGATTCTTGACTTTATTGACCGCCGCTATGATGTACTGGTGTGTACCAATATTGTGGAGAGCGGGGTGGATATTCCCAATGTGAATACCATCATTGTTAACAATGCTCATCAGTTTGGCCTGAGTGACCTGCACCAGCTCCGTGGCCGTGTGGGACGGAGTAATAAAAAGGCCTTCTGTTATTTGCTGGCACCACCGATGGGCACTTTACCCA
>CAZYTV010000319.1:0-4094 GCA_964650455.1 uncultured Chitinophaga sp.
TCTTTTCATACTGTCCAGCGTCCGCATATTGTGCAGGCGGTCGGCCAGTTTAATCAGGATCACCCGTGGATCATCGGTAAGGGTCAGCAATATTTTTTTAAAATTCTCGGCCTGCTGGGAGGCATTCACATCAATTACATTGGAGATCTTGGTCAGTCCGTCCACGATCCGGGTAATCTCTTCACCGAATTCGCGTTTAACATCTTCAAGACTGATATCGGTATCTTCCACGGTATCATGCAGGAGGGAACAAATGGTGGAACGTACCCCCAGCCCGATCTCCTCGGCGCAGATCTTAGCCACGGCCAGTGGGTGCAGGATATAGGGCTCGCCGCTTTTACGCCGCATGGTCTTGTGAGCCTCAGCCGCCATTTCAAAAGCAGTACGGACCAGCTTCTTATCGCCTGGCTTCAACTTGCTTTTAATCACTTTGAGGAGGGAACGGTATTCCCGCAGGATAAGTTTCTTCTCTTCCTCTTCATTCAGGTTATATTTCGGGAGCTGCGCTACGGTTTCCATCGGTCAACGAATTTAGTGAAAAAAGGGAAGAAAGCCGATAGTCTGCCAGCTCGCCTCGCGTCGAAGCGGGCCACCAAAGGCAGGTCAATATTCCAATGCTTCGGACAACAGTCCTGGCTAAGAAATTGTCCTCCTAAACAACAAACGACTAAACATCTAAACTTTTTTAACTTTTCAACCCTATCAACCTTCCCCTACTTCAGGAAATCATACCGCAGCATGATCTCATGTGCATTGGCCCCTTTGTCGTACACACTCAGCGGACTGTTATAGATATCAAAGCAATACCCGATATTAAATTTCTTCTGAAGCTTCACACCGGCAGAGAGCATCCAGCTCTGACGGGCCCGCATGGCCAGTCCCCACCAGAAAATATCATGGTGCTCGATCCTTGCACCGGCCTGGAATTCCGTGGGTGCATTGGGCAGGTAGATCAGCAGCAAATTGGGAATAATCTTTGTTACGCCATCCACATTCCAGTTGTACTGACCATGCAAATAGTAATGGCGGTAAAGCCGGGCTTCTTCATTGCGGGTGAGGTTACCGGTGTACACATCCAGTTTGGATTGCACCAACTGACTAACGGAAAGGCCTACCTGAAATTTCTTGCTGGAATACGCCAGTCCAAGGCCGGCATCTCCCTTGATCCGGTTTTCTGAAGTACCCATAACCGGGTCATTGCCCAGTGATTCCTGGATCTTTCCTTTATCAATCGAAAACTGCTGGAAACGGGCTTCCAGTCCTATCGAAAAACCGGCGTCGTTTTTCAGCGGAATATGGTAGGCATAGGAAGTCTGCAAGCCAGTGCGGCGCGTGGGACCTGTCACATCGCTATAGATATATCCGCCGATTCCGATTTTGGCCTGCTGTAAAAAAGCGGAACCAAATAACAGGGTGGTCTTTGGTCCGCCATCAATACCATCCCACATAGACCGGTAAGAGGCCCCGATACTTCCGTTTTTACGGACACCGGCTGTGGCAGGATTAAATAAATGACCATGCTGATCATACAGCGAGGCGGTCATCAGCTGCTGGGCGGTACCGGCATAACCGGCAGCGAAAAGAAAGAAGAGTATACTAATTTTTTTCATGCCATTTTATTTGAAGTGTTAACGCAGAATGGTCACATTGCCTTTCAGGTACTCGGTTCTGCCGTTTAAAAGTGTATAGGTAATCACATAATAGTAGGTGCCATCCGGCAATGGTTTGCCTTCATAGGTCCCTTCCCAGGTGTTTTTATAATCGCCTGCCTCAAACACTTTAGCCCCATAGCGGTTAAATACCTGTGCTTTGGCTTTGGATAAACAGTTTCCATTGGTGATCAGCCATCGGTCATTGATACCATCCCCATTGGGTGTAAAGGCATTCATGGGTTTAATGCAATAAGGAATTACGGTTACCGTCATGTCATCCCTGGCAATACAACCTTGTGGGGTGGTAACCTGCAGGCTATAGGTGGTGGTTACAGCCGGGGTGGCTTTAGGAGCCAGTATGGCTGCTGAACTCAATCCCGTGGATGGTGTCCAGAGATAAGTACCCGCTGAACCAGTTGCCTGGACCTGGTAACTGTCACCTGCAATAATAATAGCATCAGCACCTGCATCAGCAGTAGCACCGGGCACAACAATGACAGAAACAGTTCCCTGCCGGGTACAGGTACCCAGGGTTGCAGTCACTGTATAAGCTGTGGTTGTCAGCGGGGTCAGAACCGGGTTAGCGACGGAGGTATTGCTGACGCCTGCAGCGGGTGTCCAGGAATAAGTGGCCGCATTACCCGTTACTGTGGGAGTAAATGAAGCACCCAAACAGATCGTGCCGCCATTACCCATAGTCAGTGTCAGGTTATTATTCAGTACAACCGTTGTTGTCTGTGTGGCAGAAGTGCAGGCAGACCCCACATTTCTCACTTTCAGGTTATAAGTACCTGCAGGGAGGTTGTTGAACGTTCCGGAAGACTGATAACTGGTTCCGTTGTTGATACTGTATTCTTTTGCAGCGGCACCGCCACCCGTGGCTGTAATGATAATGCTGCCGGTTGTGGTACAGGTAGCGTCAGTTTTAGTAAAACTCAGCACGGGTGCCAAGTCTCTTTTCACATACACGGTATCAGAAAACACCACATCACTGGATGTATTGTTACACTGACCATAGGTCACGCGGATCCCGTATGCGGTTCTGTCGCCGGTTGGACAAACGTTCGGAAAAGTCAGGTTCAGGATACCGGGAGATACCGTGCTCGTATCTGCATTGCCGACCACCGTACCATTGACCAGTATCTGGGCGGTCTTCAAACGGGATGTTCCGCCGCTTGGTGTAAATCGCCAGCAGGAATCCATCCCGGCAGTGCCCCAGAGCGTTGCATTCTTTCCAAACGGGGCAACGGCTGCTGTGCGGGTATGGTCCTGCATACCGAGAATAGTCATTCCGCTGTTCCAGCCGGTACAATACGGTTTGTCCTTGATATAAACTTCCACGATTCCGGTGCTTTCATACATCACCAGCATATGCGTGGCTATATTACCGGCACAGGCAGAGCCAAAATAGGGTACTTCATTATAGCTGACGATAAACCTCCTCTTAGGAGCCGTTCCCTCAATCCGGTATTCTATCCGCTTGTTGGCGGAAGGTTCGTCAATATCAATATCATGGTAAGGACCAAAGATCATCGAAGGCGCGTAGGTGGTTCGGGGAATTGCACCAGTAGTGGAACTGATGGAATAGCCACTGTTGGTGGAAGCCCGGGTGGTATCAAACGTAACCGCCGAGTTGGTTCCGATCAGCAGTGTCGGGTAGGTAATGCCATAATAGCAAAACGGGAAGGTAATGGGTACTTTGGAAGTCCACTGATCATCATAAAAAGAGCCCGAGATCAGGGTCCGTACATCAATACCGCCAGGGGTAACATACGCAAAAGGCATATAAGCGGGGGTGGTGACCACATAGTCATTCGTTTGTTTGATATGGGGTACCTGGGCACTGATCGTGGTACAGGATGTGCCGCAGGGAAGCTGGATCAAACGGTTCGGAATGGAAAACGTGGTGGCAGGGTTCTGGCCAGCAGCAAAAAAACAGGCCATATACCCCAACAGGAGTAAGCATAACTTTCTCATCTACAGATATTTTGGTTGCAGTAATCGGTTAGATGCGGGTTGGCGCACCAGTAGTTCCAGGAATCAAATTCTAAAAGGGGAAGACAGAGCCTTCAGTAGTATTTCACCGGATGGATTCATCGCGGCAAGCAACCAAACCTACAAATTTTTATGAAAAGATATGCAATCTGTTTGCCGGATTCTGCCATTTTGATTGAAATTAAGTCTTTTGACCCTACCCCTACGTTGGCTAAAATGCCCTACCTTTGCAGCCCTTTAGGAAGAAGCCCGGGGAGTTGAGCGTTGAGCGTTGGAAGCCAGAGCCCCGATATATAGAGTTACTTCTTAGAAGGTCTTGAGTATTGAATATTTGTTACTCATTGAGATTTATTTGGATCTTAGGTTCTTTGGATCTTGAAATTTTGTATTCCCCGGATGTGGTGAAATTGGTAGACACGTCAGACTTAGGATCTGATGCCGTAAGGT
>CAZYTV010000320.1:0-4033 GCA_964650455.1 uncultured Chitinophaga sp.
TATTGATGAATTTGCCGACCTGATCATGACTGCTGGTAAAGAGATCGAAATGCCGATTGCCCGGCTGGCCCAACTTGCCCGTGCAGTGGGTATCCACCTGATCATTGCCACCCAACGTCCTTCCGTCAATATCATTACCGGAACAATCAAGGCCAACTTCCCGGCCCGTATTGGTTTTAAAGTATCATCCAAAATTGACTCCCGGACCATTCTTGATACCGGGGGTGCGGAACAACTGATCGGAAAAGGGGATATGCTGGTCTGGTATAACGGGGAACTGACCCGCCTTCAGTGTGCCTTCGTGGACACCCCGGAAGTGGATGAAGTGGTGGATTTTATCAGCAACCAGCGGGGCTATTCCCAGGCCTTTCTCCTGCCGGAATATGTGGATGAGAAGGAACTGGAGGGAAAGGATTTTGATATGAGTGACCGGGATTCCCTTTTCGAGGATGCTGCCCGCCTGATCGTTCAGAACCAGATCGGGTCCACTTCACTGCTGCAACGCCGGATGAAACTGGGTTATAACAGGGCCGGGCGACTCATGGACCAGCTCGAAGCAGCCGGCATAGTGGGACCGAGCCAGGGCAGTAAAGCCAGGGATGTGATGATAAAGACAGAAATGGAACTCCAGGAGCACCTCGATGCCCTGGGTTGATTATTTTTAGTATTTCCGTTATCAGCCTGTTAAGAAACAGGCTTTTATGCAACCTCTTGCCTCCGGTAACTATCCTATTCCTGTAATTCAATTATCTTTGCGGCGCCCTTTGGGGGCAGCCACACAAACTCCAAATGATGAAGAAGTTATACGTATTACCATTAATCTGTATCCTGCTGACAGGCATGGCCTTTGGGCAGAATAACCCGACAAAAAATGACCCCGCAGCCAAGAAAATCCTGGATGCGGTAAGTGCCAAATTCAAGACATTTACATCGGTTCAGGCCGTTTTCACCTATAAAGTTGAAAATGCTTCTGGTAAAGTACTGTCCACCAAGAGCGGCAACATACTGATGAAAGGGACCAAATACCGGCTGAGTTTCAGCGGGCAGGAAATATTTTGTAACGGCACCACTGTTTGGAATTATGAAAAAGGAGCCAACGAAGTAACGATTAATAATGTGGATCCCTCCGGAAGTACCATTACTCCCCAGAAATTATTCTCCAATTTTTACGATAAAGATTTTTATTACACCTTCAATGGTGAGAAGAAAGTAGGGAGTAAACTGATCCAGGAGATTCAGATGACCCCTGTTGATAAGAAGAAATCATTTCATACTGTATACCTCCAGATCGATAAAGCCTCCCAGACAATTTACAGTACCAAAGTGCTGGAGAATGGAGGCAACCGTTATTCGTATACGGTTACTTCCATGAAGACGAATATACCTGCAGCGGACAGCCAGTTTGTATTTGATAAAAGCAAGTACCCCGGCGTGAATGTGGAAGACCTGCGGTAAGAAAAAATAAAATAATTGATTAAAAGGCTGTTTCTTTTTGAAACGGCCTTTTTCTATTAAATAATACCGTAAAAATAATTTAGCGGGAAGGTGGGAAAGATATACCCGCTTCGCGGTTATATTTTGGCCACAAAAACACACAAATTAACACGAAAAAACACAGGCCACAGACCTCCTTTCTGTATTCATTCGTGACCTTTCGTGTGTTTTAGTGGCACCCTTTTTATGCCACAGGCAAAATTCATTCCTGTTATTCCCGCCTTCCCGGCTAATTTTTATATCACTGCTTTCCGGATTTTCACCAGTTTTGCCAGTATATCTTCCAACAGATCCAGGCGCAGCATATTGGCTCCATCACTTTTTGCCACGGCGGGATTGGGATGTGTTTCAATAAATAAGCCATCCGCACCGGCAGCAATAGCGGCTTTGGCTATGGTACCGATCAGTTGGGGATTGCCACCTGTAATTCCACTGGTCTGGTTGGGTTGTTGCAGGGAATGTGTTACATCCATCACCACCGGGGCGTTAATTTCCTGCATCCAGGGAATATTGCGGTAGTCCACCACGAGGTCCTGGTAACCAAAAGTGGTTCCTCTTTCCGTCAGCATCACTTTTTCATTTCCCGCCTGGCGGATTTTCTCCGCGGCAAATTTCATAGAGGGTCCGCTGAGAAACTGACCTTTTTTTACATTGATCACCTTTCCCGTCTCTGCGGCGGCAATCAACAGGTCGGTTTGCCGGCAAAGAAAAGCAGGAATCTGTAATATATCCACATAAGGAGCCGCCATTGCAGCTTCCTCATGCGCATGGATATCGGAGACGACAGGTAAATGATATTTGTCCTTTACTTTTTTCAAAATTTCCAGTGCCGGCTGGTCACCCAGACCTGTAAACGAAGACGCGCTGGTGCGGTTTGCCTTCCGGTAAGAGGCTTTAAAAACATAGGGTATACCCAGGTTGCGGCAGATCCCCGATACCTTTTCGGCCACTTCCATGACCAGGTCTTCACTCTCAACCACACAGGGACCAGCCAGGAGGAAAAAACCGGAGGAATCATAAGACTGCCCACGGAATAATTCAGGAAGAAAATTTGTCATGTGGCAAAAATAAAACGAAGTTCCGGGATTTGGTTTTTAAGTTGGAATTTGAATGCTGAACCATCATCTTTGCCTTATAATTGCTTGCTATGGTAAAAGAAAAAATCCTGGTCATCGGCGCTTCCGGTCAGATAGGAGTGGAACTGACTATGGCCCTCCGAAAATTATACGGGAATGCTAATGTGATTGCTTCCGACCTGCGGGAGCAGAATCCGCTGCTGGAAGGAACGGGACCTTATGTATCACTGGATGTAATGAATAAGGAAATGTTGCATGTACAGGTCATCCGGCAAAATATCACCCAGATCTACCTCCTGGCTGCCATCCTCTCTGCCACCGGTGAAAAAAATCCCGGTCTTGCCTGGAACCTGAATATGCAGGGATTGCTCAATGTACTGGATATCGCCCGCGAAGAAAAGCTCCATAAAGTGTACTGGCCCTCATCCATTGCCGTATTCGGACCTACCTCACCGCGTCAGAACTGCCCGCAGCAAACCATCATTGAGCCTACAACAGTATATGGCATCAGCAAATATGCCGGGGAATTCTGGTGTCATTATTTCCACCAGCGTTTCGGGGTGGATGTACGGAGTATCCGCTACCCGGGTCTTATTTCGTACAAGTCAGCACCGGGCGGAGGTACCACAGATTACGCCGTGGAAATATATCATGAAGCACTGGAAGAAAAGAAGTATGAGTGTTTCCTCAAAGAAGATACCTATCTCCCGATGATGTATATGCCGGATGCGATACGGGCAACGATTGAATTGATGGAAGCGCCGGCCAGTAAGATCAGAATTCGAACCTCCTATAATGTCTCAGGGATGAGCTTCTCCCCAAAGGAAATCGCAGCCGAGATCGGTAAACATGTCGATGGCTTTTCGATTTCTTACAAACCGGATTACCGCCAGGCCATTGCTGACAGCTGGCCTCAGAGTATTGATGATACGGTGGCGCGTAAAGACTGGGGCTGGAAAGAAGAGTATAACCTGGCGGCTATGACTGCAGATATGCTGAAGAACCTGCGCGGCTGATTTAGTACAGGAGATTTTGAATGGCAGACATGATCTGTTCAGGTTCCGCGTCTTTCAGCAGGTACCCGTCTGCCCCGTTATCCATCAGGTGGTTCATGAATTTTTCATCATGAAACATACTGATGACCAGCACTTTTACTTCCGGATATTTTTCCTTGATCAGGCGGGTGGCGGCCATCCCGTCCAGGACCGGCATTTTATAATCCATGATGACCAGGTCCGGAACAACTGATTCCATTTTTTCAAGGAGCTCCTGCCCGTTATCAGCTTCAAAAATAACTTCCAGGTTTTCGTCGGAAGAGAGTGTGACCCGGAGGCCATCCCGGTAAACCGGGTAATCATCCGCAATAGCAATTTTGAATTTAGGCATGTTGTGCAGGTTTGGAATGAATGGGCAGACTAATGCGTACGGTGGATGCTTCCCGGGTTTTAAAGAATGATATATTT
>CAZYTV010000321.1:0-4019 GCA_964650455.1 uncultured Chitinophaga sp.
TATACGTAATGCGTGTGAGAAGCAACCAGCTGGAAGCGTCTTCGCGTACGTTACACTCATACCCGAGGAGTAACACGTTTCGTTTTTGCATCGGTGTCGTTCACCGTAAATAGAATTTTCATGTACTACTGCCCCTGCTGAAACAAAATACCATGGAACTGTTGATCGCCGGCAAACATGACGATGCACATTATATCTCCTTTATCAAAGAGAGATCGAGGGAACTGGGTGTGGAGGATAACCTGCACCTGCTGGGCCGGGTGACCGAACCGGAAAAATCATGGTATTTTAATAATTGCCGGGCGTTTGCTTTCCCTTCCATATCTGAAGGATTTGGATTGCCGGTGGTGGAAGCCATGAGTTGCGGCAAACCCCTGTTTCTTTCTGACCTTACAGCCTTACCTGAAATTGGCGGAGAGGTCTCTTTTTATTTCAGGGATTTTAGTCCGGACCATATGCAGGAGGTGTTTACTGCGGGAATGGATTCTTATACCGAACAGAATATGAGCAATAAAATCAGGGAACGAGGTACGCATTTTAACTGGCACCAATCGGCAAAGCAGTATCTTTCCGTCTATCGTTCCCTCTATTAAAAAATATTCCGGTTACGCATATGAATGTATATAAGCGTCTTTTGGTTTATGCACGCCCCTTACGGTGGTTCCTGCTGCCTTTTTTTGTGTTCACCCTGCTGGCCGTATTTTTTACTGTTTTTCAGTATGCCCTGATCATCCCGTTACTGAATGTACTTTTTGATAATTCACCGTCAAACGGATCAACGACCCTGCCTGCTTTTTCATTTTCCGGACATTTCTTCAAAGACTTTTTTTATTACCAGGTATACCGGCTAAAAGCGGTCCACCCGGCCTATGCATTATATTTTATTACTGCCGTACTGGTAGGAGCGGTATTACTGGCCAACCTGTTTCGTTACCTGGCCCAGCGCACCCTGATCCGGGCACGTACCCTGCTGGTCAAAAGAATCCGGGAAGCATTGTTTGAAAAAGTAAACCTGCTTCATCTGGGCTTTTTTACCAAAGAGCATAAAGGCGATCTGATTTCAAGGATGAACAGTGATGTCTTTGAAATTGAAGGTGTGGCGGCCGGTTCATTAGAGGTATTGATCCGTGAACCCGCGATGATTATCGGTTATTTTGCCGCGCTTTTTTCCATATCCACCCCGCTTACTTTATTTACGCTGATCATCATTCCGCTATCTGCACTGGGAATCGCCACGGTGCAAAAAAGACTGAAGCGGGATGCTACAGATGCGCAGGCTTCTATTGGACGTTTACTGACGATCATGGATGAAACATTAACCGGGATGCGTATCATCCGCGCCTTTAATGCCACCGGATTTACCCTGAAAAAATTCAGTACTGAAAATGACCTCTACCGGCAGGCCAGCCTGCAGGGTTTCAAACGGCGGGAAATGGCTCCTGCTTTTTCTGAAGCCGCCGGTGTGATCGTGGTAGCCGGTATATTATTATACGGTGGCAGCCTGATCCTTGGTAAAGGCACTGCCCATGCCGGGTTAAGCGCCAGCGAATTCATTGCCTTTATCGCCATCTTCTCCCAGGTATTAAGACCGGCCAAAGCCATGGTGGTGGCAGGAGCAAATATTCACCGGGGACGTGCGGCCGGAGAACGGATACTTGAATTGCTCGATAAACCCGTCGAGATCCAGGATAAAGAAAACGCGGTTGACCTGTCTTCTTTTTCCCGTGCTATCGAATTCCGTGAGGTACATTTTTCCTACACCCAGGTGCCGGTTTTGAAAGACATCAGTTTTACCATTGAAAAAGGAAAAACCATAGCATTGGTGGGCATGTCTGGCGTGGGCAAATCCACGATTGCTGACCTGATCCCCCGTTTTTACGAAGTAAGTGCCGGCGCCATCCTGGTCGACGGACTTGATCTGCGGGATTACCGGATGGAATCGCTCCGTTCGCATATGAGTTTTGTGACCCAGGAAACCTTCTTATTTAATGATACGATCTTCAGCAATATAGCCATCGGAAAACCGGATGCCAGTATGGAAGAAGTGATCGCGGCCGCAAAGATTGCCAATGCTCATGAATTTATCCTGCAGACGGAAGATGGTTACCAGACGGTGATCGGCGATCGTGGGATCCGGTTATCCGGCGGTCAGCGTCAGCGGATCTGTATTGCCCGTGCCGTATTTAAGAACCCTGCCATCCTGATCCTGGATGAAGCCACATCGGCCCTGGATACCGAATCGGAAAGACTGGTGCAGGATGCATTGGGCAAACTGATGAAGGGCCGTACCACCCTGGTGATTGCTCACCGCCTGAGCACAATCAGGGAGGCGGATGAAATACTGGTTTTACATGAAGGAGAAATCATTGAACGGGGTCATCATAACGAACTGGTGGAAATCGAAGAAGGGAATTACCGGAAACTAACTAAAATGCAACAGATCGCCTGAGTCTTTCTTCCCGTTCATCTCTTTCCTACATTTGCAGCATGCAACTGATTGAAGTCACCTCTACCCAGCTGGCCAAAGAGTTTATCCTGGTCAATGTGGAAATCAATAAAAACGAGCCTAATTATATCCGTCCGCTCGATAAGGACATCCATGAAATATTTGATCCTAAAAAAAATAAATCCTTTCGTTTCGGGGAAGCCACCCGCTGGATACTGAAAGATGATGATGGAAAAGGAATTGGCCGTATCGCTGCGTATGTGAATAAAAAATACAGGACCAAGGGCGATGAATTTCCTGTAGGAGGAATCGGCTTTTTTGATTGTATTAATAACCAGGAAGCCGCAGATATGCTTTTTGATGTTGCCAAACACTGGCTGATGCAACGGGGCATGGAAGCCATGGACGGTCCGATCAATTTCGGGGAAAGGGACCGCTGGTGGGGACTAATCGTTGAAGGGTTTCATTCCACCCCGTATGGTATGAATTATAATCAGCCACACTACCGGCAATTATTTGAAAACTATGGATTCCAGTGTTTTTTCAACCAGTATTGTTATGGACTGGACCCCCGGCGTGAAGTAAGCCAGAAAATTATTGAACGCCACGCTTTGCTTGCCAAAGACCCGGGTTATAAAGCCCGGCATATCAATAAAAATCAACTGGAAAAATTTGCCGGTGATTTTGCCACTATTTATAATAAAGCCTGGGCAGGACACGGAGGCATGAAAGAACTGAAAAAAGAACAGGTGCTGGCCCTGTTCAAAAAAATGAAACCGGTGATGGATGAAAAAATCGTCTGGTTTGTTTACTACCATGAAACCCCCATCGCCCTGTTTGTAAATATTCCGGATCTCAATCAATGGTTCAAATACCTCAATGGCAAATTTGATCTCTGGCATAAACTGAAATTTCTCTGGTATAAAAAGACTAAAAAAAATACCCGGTTCAGCGGTCTTGCTTTTGGGATTGTACCCGAATTCCAGGGAACCGGGGTGGATGCCTTTATGATCAATGAAGCCAAATTTGTGGTACAGCCCCAGACAGATTATGAAGAATATGAACTGCTCTGGATCGGCGATTTCAATCCCAAAATGATCAATGTAGCAGAAAACTTCGGGGATACCTATAAATCCCGGCACCTGATTACCTACCGGTACCAGTTTGACCGGACCCGTCCGTTCAAAAGACACCCCGTACTGGCTTAAACTTATTCACAGGATCGGGTAATATTAGCCCGCAATCCGGCGGTTCCTTAAATTGCAGCCGGTATGGATAAATTTATCGTTTCGGCCAGAAAGTACAGGCCCCAGACATTCGATACAGTGGTGGGACAGTCGCATATTACCACTACACTAAAAAATGCTATTAAGAATCAGCAACTGGCTCATGCTTTCCTTTTCTGCGGCCCCCGCGGTGTAGGCAAGACCACCTGTGCCCGTATCCTGGCCAAAACCATCAATTGCGAAAAACCCACCAAAGAAGGTGAAGCCTGCGATAAATGCCAGAGTTGTTCGTCTTTTAATGACGGGGCTTCGATGAATTATTTTGAACTTGATGCTGCTTCCAATAA
>CAZYTV010000322.1:0-4019 GCA_964650455.1 uncultured Chitinophaga sp.
ATAATTTAGGGTAAGGCCCCTTTAAAAATCTAAACGCCTAAACAACTAAACCCATCAGTCAGCCGGCAGTAGCCAGTAACCAGTAACCAGTAAGCAGTATACAGTATACAGCCTGTACTTAGAATGCTATTCTCAGCCCAGTGAAATCTGGTTGATCCATCTGTCGTTAGTAGAATTAATTCTACAAATTCCGGATCGGTGTTATTAATCCGTTGTTGTTTGCACAACAAGATCAATCTCAGTATATTTCTTTTGATTTTTACCTACATTGTCTCAACTGGTTAAAGGCAATGATACTTCAACGAGGTCCGTTTGGTAAGAAGGTGGCAGGCAGAACTGTACCCTACAATCTTTTTTGTATGGTCGGGATTGTTATTTTGCTGGCGAATGCAATACTATCGGTTCTCTGGCCTTTTAAAGACCCGGCTACCATTCTTGTTTTCTCCCTGGGAATTTTCTTTTTACTGCTGGGCATGGTCATCTTCCGGTATTTCTCCACTTTCCTGGCTATACTGCTGGTGGTGATTGTTTTCAATAGTATGATTTTCTGGGTGACCTTCCACATGGGTCGCTCCTCCGGGGCTATGTTATACTATTTCCCGTTTATGGTTGGCTATTTATATTTGTTTCTTTACTATTCCAGTGCCGCCAAGACCATTGCCCAGGTGCTGGTGATGTTCATCTTTTTGGTAATCAGTTTTTTTTATACGGAGATGCGGTCAACGCATTTTATCCTGCCTGAACCGGATCTCGAGAAAATATATTTAATCAACCTGGGTTTTTCTATCACCGCCACCATCTTTGTCCTGATGTCGCTTTACAAACAGTTTCTGGCCATGCACCAGTCTGTTTTAGAAGATAAGGAAAAGGAGCACCGGGTACTGCTGCGGGAGCTGGATATGGAAAGAGAGAAAAAAGGATATGCCCTCCTGCTTTCTTTACGCGATGATATTTCACAGACACTGGCCAGCAGCCGGATGTACCTCCAGATGTACCCGGAGCAGCAGGAATTTACCCGCAAGGCGGATGAACAGGTAAAAGCGGCCCTGGCCGGGTTAAACGATATCTCACTCGAATTAAGTCCTTCCATGCTGATCGACCTGGGGTTTAAAGAAGGACTGGCAACCTATGCCGGTTTGCTGACCGATAAATACGGAATACCCATCGACATCCAACTGAAAAACAATTCAGCCGATATACCGGAAATCGTCCGCCTTTCCATTTACCGGATCCTGCAGCAGTGTATCGATATTATTGCCGGCAGCGGGAGTACCCGTTTCCTGCATGTGCATCTCCACAAAGGACGTAAACTCTGTATTGATTTTGAACACGACTCCAACCTGAAGGATTTTGCTTCCCGGTTTATGGATACCCGTAACCGTGACCTCTCCAGCCGCCTGGATTACTATTCGGCAGCATTGCGGGAGGAGAAGGGGAGGGTGGAGCTGGATTTAGATGTTTTTGCTTAGGAAGGGATGTTGGTACGATATTGCTACTTAAGGGGAATTGGGTCAGTCCACAGTCAACAGACGACAGTCCACAGTAAACAGCCCATTCTGAGAAGATCGTTCCAGGGTAAGGTGCTGTAGTTTTCTTAGGACGTTACCTTTCATCCGAAATAGTTTGTTGTTTAGGCGTTTAGATGTTTGGAAGGACATTACGCGTAGTAAAACCTTATTGTCGCCCCGCAGAGCTGATAAGGTTTAGTTGTTTAGGCGTTTAGATGTTTAGAGGGGCATTACACATATCACGCCCTCTTTTATCCTCCGTAGCCTGCCTACCGGACAGGCAGGCTTTAGCGGAGGGGGATTTTCTCTCTTTTTTTCTCTTTTGATCTCTTTAGCGCCGCCCGCAGGGCTGATAAGGTTGTGGGTAGAGATGGTTTTCAGGGATCAGACAATCTTTCTTAGGAGGGGCTGTTGACTCCCGACTGCCGACTCCCGACTCCCGACTACTTACTCCCGACTTTCCCTAATTTTACCTCCTGTAACCACCCTTCCGCAAACCTCGTCAAACCCCGAAATTGTTTATGAAGAAGATAACGCTGATCCTGATTGCTGTTCTTTCCCTGCAGTTTTCCTTTGGCCAGGATGTTGCCAAAATGGAAGAGATCCTGAACCTGTATACCAGCCAGTATAAATTCAATGGCACGGTGCTGGTGGCACATAAAGGAAAGATCCTGCTGGATAAGGGGTATGGGTGGCGCAGCATTAAAGACAGTTTGAAACACGATCCGAATAGTATTTTTCAGATCGGTTCGGTGACCAAGCAGTTTACCGCGACGGTGATCCTGAAATTGCAGGAAAAGAAGAAACTGAAAGTAACGGATCAACTCAGTAAATACTTTCCGGATTATCCGAAGGGGGATAGTATTACCATTCACCAGTTACTTTCGCATACCTCGGGTATTTTCAATTATACCAATGATGCGGAGTTTATGAATAAAGAAGTGACCAACCCGGCCACCCGTGAAAAAATGATGGCCCGTTTTAAAGACAAGCCACTTGATTTTTCACCGGGTACGAAGTGGAGTTATTCGAATTCCGGATATATGTTACTGGGTTATATCATTGAAGATGTGGCGAAAATGTCCTGGGAGAAAGCAGTACGGAAATATATCTTCAATGAAGCAGGCATGCAACAGAGCGGTTTTGATTTTACCCATTTGCAGGATCCCCTCAAATCCACCGGTTATTTCAGGATAAAGGCCGATGGAAATACTACAGCCCCCATCGTGGATTCTTCTGTTTCCTTTGCCGCCGGTTCCATCTTCTCCACCACGGGCGATTTGTATAAATGGTTCCTGGCCCTGCAGGCTGATAAACTGATCAAGGCATCTTCCAAAGAACAGGCCTTTACCCCGGTGAAGAATAAGTACGGCTATGGCTGGGGCATGGATACCCTTGCCGGCAAAAGGACGATTGGACATAGTGGCGGCATACATGGCTTTGTCAGCAATATGGTGTTTATCCCGGAAGACAGTACGGTGGTGATCCTGCTGAGCAATTTCAGTACACCGCATCTTTCGCCCATTACTAAAAGTCTGTTTGCCGTGATTTACAATCTGCCTTACGAACTTCCAAAAGAAAAGACTGCCATCAGTATGACAGAAGAAGAACTGAAAGAGTATACCGGAGTGTTTGAATTATCCCCTGAACTGATCATTAAATTGTATGTGGAGAATGGTAAACTGATCGGTGCCCCGGAAGGCCAGGAGCCATTGCAACTGCATGCCGAGAAGAAAGATCATTTTTTCCTGAAAGAGGTCGAGGCAAAAGTCCGCTTCAACCGCAATGAGAAAGATGAAGTGGTGTCGATGACGTTGTTTCAGAATGGAGGGGAATTGACAGGTAAGCGAAGGTGATATGGTTATCAACCAGGATATTTTATTACTAAGATATATGGTGGTAGGGAGTTAGTAGTCGGGAGTCGGGAGCCAACAGCCAACAGCCGGTTTCTTATTATAAAAGTTATTCCATTCAGTTTGTCTGCTCAAACTGAATGGAATAATCAATAATTAATAATTCAATAATAGGACTACTGCTAATAAGAAGCGACTTCCTGCTTTTTACTTTTTACTTTTGATTTTTGACTTTTAACAATTTACCTTCCACAAAATTCCTGTTATGCAAAGACTCTTGCTTCTTTTGATGATCCTCATAAGTACAACGGTGATGGCCCAGGATCACAGTCATTCCATTGGACGTAAAATCTTGTTTCCGGATATTCCCGGGTATAAGACACTCAAGACGGACCTGCACCAGCACACGGTTTTTTCGGATGGCAGTGTATGGCCGGATATACGGGTGATGGAAGCATTAATGGACGGACTGGATGTGATCTCCCTGACCGAGCACCTGGAATACCAGCCGCATAAAACTGATATTCCCCATCCGGACCGGAACCGTTCGTATGAACTGGCACTGGCAGAAGCGAAGAACCACAACCTGATCATTGTCCGTGGCTCAGAGATCACGCGGAAAATGCCCCCGGGACATAATACTGCCATTTTTATTCAG
>CAZYTV010000323.1:0-4018 GCA_964650455.1 uncultured Chitinophaga sp.
GGCAAGTTCAAATACGAACAACAAAAGAAACGGAACGAGGCCAAGAAAAAGCAGGTATTGAAATATAATGCGCAGGTTTTTCTTCATCACTGCCCGAAAGTAAAGCGATGAAAGGTAAAAACAAAACTATGTGTGGGAAGGATGTATTAATTCAGGACCAGGTTATCGATCAGTCTTACTTCGCCCAGGAACGCGGCAACCAGGGCTACCAGCTTTTGTTTTCCATCCCAGTTAATAACCGGTTGAAGGGTTTCTGCATCGGCTAACTCCATATAATCAGGCCGGAATCCTGCTTCCTGCAGCCTTTTAAAAGCAGTTTGTTGCAATTTCCTGAGATCGCCAGGTTGAAGCGTATTCTTTAAAAATAAAAGTGTCTGGTAAATATGTACCGCTGTCTGCCGATCTGTTTCATTTAGTCTCCGGTTACGGCTGCTCATGGCCAGGCCATCGGATTCCCGGAGGGTGGGGCAGACATGTACATTTATTTTATGTTCAAAACCGGTCAGTTGAATCAGCCGGTTTATGACCATACATTGTTGGTAATCTTTCTGGCCCAGGTACAGATCATCCGGCTGCACTTTCTTCAGCAACCGGTGTACCACCTGGCAAACTCCCTGGAAATGCCCGGGCCTGAATTTGCCCTCCAGCAGGGTTTCCATATCACCCAATTCATATATTTCCTGTACGGACAGCCCTCCGGGATACATTTCCTGCACTTCCGGTAAAAAAAGCAGGTCACAGCCGGCCGAAATAAGCAGGGCTATATCTTTATCCGTAGTGACCGGATATTTTTCAAAATCGGCCGGATCGTTGAACTGGGTGGGGTTGACAAATATGCTGCATACCGTCAGGCCCGCTGACTCTTTTGACAAGCGGATCAGGGATAAATGCCCTTCGTGTAATGCGCCCATGGTGGGCACAAATCCAATTTTTACACCAGATTTTCGTTGAGCATCAATATGTTTACGCAGGTCATTTGCGTATTTGAATAAAATCATGTTACGGTAGCATTTGAGTTATAATGGTCTTTAAAAAATAAAATTCGGTCAAAATTAATTACCTTTGCACGCCTTTAGGCGAATGTAACGGGAAGAAAGCGGGTGTATTTCCCGCCTTAGCCTGGTACCAAAAAAGGACGCACATGTCAGCAAAGAAAAGAATTTTATTTATCGCGAACGAAATGTCACCCTACCTGGAGTTGACAGAGTTTTCTGAAATCGTGAATAAACTCGCGATCAAAGCAAATGATAACAACTTTGAAGTCCGTTGTATCATGCCCAGGTTCGGCATTATCAACGAACGCCGTCACCGGCTCCACGAGGTCGTTCGTTTATCAGGAATCAACGTGTCGGTGGATAACGATGATATGCCGCTGCAGATCAAAGTGGCATCCCTGCCCAGTGCCCGTCTCCAGGTTTATTTCCTGGACAATGAGGAACTGTTCAAGCGCAAGTTTGTTTTCCATGATGAGCAGGAAAAATGGTACGATGATAATGATCTCCGGACCGTCTTTTTTTGCAAAGGAGCACTTGAAACAGTGAAAAAATTTGGCTGGCCTCCGGACATCATTCATTGCAGTGGATGGATGACCGGCCTGATACCTGCTTACCTGAAAACATTATACAAAAAAGAGCCGGTGTTTGCCCACAGTAAAATCGTTTACACCATTGGCCAGAATACCTTTAAAGAAAAACTGGGCAGCGGCCTGATCAAAAAAGCCCTGATCCATGCCAGCCTGAAGGAAAAAGACCTCGAAGTGTTTAAGGAAGGAACAAATACGGCGATGCAGCGTGGCGGAGCCAGTTTTTCGGATGCCATTACTTTTGGGGCCGATAAAATTGATAAAAAACTGGTTGAAGAATTTACCAAAGTCCGTGGCAAGAAAACCCTCCCTTATAACCCGGAGGGAGATTTAACAGACTATTTACAACTGTATAGCGACCTTGCAGGCAAATAAAAATCACTAACCCCGATTATAAAATTTCTTTGTGAAGTATACTAAAACCGCCTTTTCAGGTATAGCAATCGTTCTCGCGGTTGCTATTCTGTTTGCTGCCTGCCGTAAGATCAATGATGCGACCGAGCTGGGCAGCGGCCTGATTCCGCCGATTGACAATATCAATACTTTTGAAACATTCCTGGATATTGAAACAGATAACCTGCTTTATAACGATACCAATAAAGTTTATTATTCAGATATCCATGCCCTTGGCTATATCAGCAATGACCCTGAATTTGGCACCACCCGTGCAGAGTCATATTTCAATATCAGTTATTCCAACTACCTGATCTATCCTTTTTACAGAAAGGACTCCGTGGTAGCGATCGATTCGGTAGTCTTATCGCTGGGATACGACAGTTATTACGGCGATACAAACAGTGTTCAGACCGTACGGGTATTTGAAATTGCCCAGGCTGCCGGTTTCAATGATACCACCTTATTCAAGTATAACCAGGCTGATTTCCTGACCACCGGTGGCGAACTGGGGTCAAAATCTTTTCAGATAAAGAACCTGGATGATACCATCCTTCATATCCGGAAAAGGGATACCACCCGGCTGGCCAATGTGCTGCGGATTCCACTGACCACCGCTCTCGGAACCCGGTTGAAGAATTATGATACCACTTTTACTGCCAACGGTGGATTTCGTTCCGATTCAATCTTTAAAACTTTATTCCGTGGCCTGGCGATCAAAACAGATAACAGCGGTAATGCCCTGGCTTATATCAAGCCCGCTGATAATATTAATACCAAACTGACTGTTTATTACCAGGTGAGGAAAAACGGGACGATTGATACTACATCGGTGGATTTCCTGCATGCTACCGGTGGACAGGCAAATACAATTATCCGTACTCCGGGCGGCGGCTGGAATACTTACCTGGCCAATACCGGGACCAATGATGACCTGCTGTACATTCCGGGTACCCCCGGTTCTTATGGATTACTCCGGATACCGGCCCTCGATACGTTCAGGAATTCAGTGATCCATCGTGCCGAAATCATTGCCACACCTATCCGTTCTGCGCAGGATGGAACATTCCCCCAGCAACAAGCCCTGTTCCTTGACCGGGTCAGTGCAACCGGGGACTCCGCGCTTACGTTTGATACCGATATGGGTTTATCCAATAATTTCTCCAATTATACCTACCAAATCACCAGTTTTGGCGGCCTGCTCAAATCAGACAGCACTTACCGGTTTAATATATCAAGGTATGTACAGAGTATGGTGACAAAACGTACAACAAACTACAAACTCCGTCTGTATTCTCCGGTCAGGACCTTTGTGTTCTCCCCCGGATATAATGCCAGTAATCAGATTTATGTGACTGACCAGCCCGGTTATGGCCGGGTGGTACTGGCTGGTGGTAGTTATGTGAACCCGGCGAAGCGCCTGCGGCTGCGGCTCGTTTACTCCAAATTATAAAGAGTTATCAAGATATGTTTAAAAGTCCTTCCTTTCTCAGGGAAGGACTTTGTTCATTCTACCGGCCCCCTTATCTTTGCGTCCTTAAAATCAATAACTCATGCCTTATTTATTTACCTCCGAATCCGTAAGTGAAGGTCATCCTGATAAAGTAGCCGACCAGATTTCAGATGCACTGATTGATAATTTCCTGGCTTTTGACGCACAGTCTAAAGTTGCCTGCGAAACCCTGGTTACTACCGGACAGGTAGTGCTTGCCGGTGAGGTAAAATCAAAAGAGTACCTGGATGTACGGGAAATCGCCCGTGGTGTAATCCGCAAGATCGGTTACACCAAGAGTGAATATATGTTTGAAGCCAGCAGCTGCGGTGTATTATCCGCTATTCACGAACAGTCTGCTGATATCAACCAGGGAGTTGACCGGAAAAAGAAAGAAGAACAGGGTGCCGGTGACCAGGGAATGATGTTTGGTTATGCAACAAACGAAACCGAGCATTATATGCCCCTCGCACTCGACCTGGCTCATAACCTGCTGATCGAACTCGCTGCCATCCGCCGTGAGAAGAATTCAAAAACGCCTTACCTGCGTC
>CAZYTV010000324.1:0-3994 GCA_964650455.1 uncultured Chitinophaga sp.
GTTTGCACCACGGTAGCCATACAAAGCTGAAGCCGTTGCTCCTTTCAGTACACTGATGTACTGAAAATCTTCGGAAGAAATATCAGTTAATGACTTATTCTGATACGCAATTCCTGCAATGACCAGTAAAGCGTTTTCACCCCGAAAGGTTACAACAGGAACAGCAGCGAAATCGGTTGAGTTTTTCACCAATACACCTGCTACTTTACCGGTAAGGGATGTAGCCACATCCAGGCCGGAAACTTTTTGCACGCTCTCCCCGGATACCTTTTGAACAGAATAACCCAGTGCCTTTTCTTCCCGCTTAATACCCAAAGCGGTCACCACTACATTTTCAACAGTGATGGTTGCATCGGCCAGGGAAATATTAAAGGAAGTAACTCCTTCGGTAACTTTTACAGAATGTGGTGCTTTCCCAACAAATGAAAAATTAAGCACATCGCCGGGTTCGGCCTGTACGCTGTAATTACCATTTGCATCTGTGGATACACCGCGTCTTGTCCTTACATTGACAACACTACCACCCGCAATGGGTTCCCCCGGGCATCGGTAACCTTACCTTTTATCTCTATGGGAAGAGGTGCGGGAGCTTCTTCAGTGACAGCTGGTTCCGGGCTAACGATCTTACGGCGCACGATGATAGTGCTTTCCGTAATGGTGTAGGACAGTCCCTGATCCCTGAAACAATGATCAAGTACTTCGCTGATAGCAGCTTTTTTTACATTAACCGTAACATTTTTTGCCGCAGAGAGCACTTCATCTGCATAAAAAAAGTTGAAACCTGTTTGTTTTCTGATCTGGTCAAATACTTTCTGCAGTGAAATGTTATCCCCTTTCAGCGTAACCTTCTGGGAATAACCATTGGCACTCACCTGCAGACAGGCAGCGAAAAACAAAACTGTTATAAGTTTCATTATTCTAATCGTTTGAGTTGAAAATCGGCCTTTTTTAAGACCAGATTTACAAAGAGCAGTTAAATACATAAATTTGTATTGCCTGCCTTTCCGGCAGGCTGGTTTGGGTTTAAGAATAAGCAACCGTTGTCAGACGACGTTTATTTCAGCACTCAAATCTTCGCCGGGTTTCCGCCGCAAACGGAGCCCGGTTTTTTTATTTGGCACCAAATAAAGTCAGGCTATCCATCCCGGCCCGAGGGGTATAAAAAATTAACTTTCAGCATATTGCAGTTTTTATGGTGTAACAATAATTTTCTTCCCTTCAATCTTAAAATGCACTTCCCCGGTCAATGCCAGTTTCTCAAATACTTTGGACACATAATCATCCCGATTCAGTTGTCCTGTAAAATGCAGGTTTACGTTTCCTTTGAAAACCACATCCACATCATACCAGCGCGAAATCTGGCGGAGGATCGATTTTATATCGGCACTCCGGAACTGAAACCGTCCGTTCTTCCAGGCCAGGGCTTCTTCTGTATCGGCATTATTCAGTACGGCGATATTTCCATCTTTGGTGATACCGGATTGCTGTCCGGGTTGTAAAAACCTCGAGGCTTGTTTACCCGCGGATACCGGAACTGATACTTTTACGATTCCTTCCAGCAAAGTGGTTTTAACGGCAGCCTCGTCATCATATGCATTCACATTGAAATGGGTACCCAATACTTCTATTTCAGAGGCGCTGGTTTTTACTTTAAATGGCCGGCTTATATTTTTAGCCACTTCAAAATAGGCTTCGCCGGTTATTTCCACTTTGCGTTCATTTCCGGCAAACAGTACCGGAAAACGAATGGATGAAGCGGCATTTAACCAGACTTTTGTTCCATCTGATAATGTAACCTGGTATTGCCCGCCCCGTGGTGTGGAAATCGTATTATAGAAAGCGGCATCATTCTCTGACAGTTGTTTCCCGCCGATCGTGTAAGCCAGTAATCCATTGCTCAGCTTCTCCACTTTAATATTTCCCTGCTGGGTCAGCATCCCATTGGCTGCACTGTCCAGAATGATGGCCGATCCGTCAGCGAGTTTCAGGATAGCCCTGTTCCCTCCGGGAGCAAGGTCAGTAACTATTGAAGCGGCAGAAATATCTGCCTGTGCCTGTCCATTCCCTCCTGTATTCGCGGGTATTAACCGGTAAATGGCTGCAGAAATAAAAAGTAAAAGAATGGCTGCTGCTGCGTAATACCATTTTCTGCGTGAAGTATGTATCGGGTGTACGGGTGCCTGCTGTATGGTTTTCATCAGCTTGTTTCGAATATCAGTGCTTAATTGTTCTTCGCTTTTCGCGGTCAGTAATTCAGCCTCACTGTCATTAAAAGAATGATACCAGTCATTTAAATACTGAATTTCATCCTGAGTGGCCGTACCGGCCTGGTACTTTTCTATCAGCACCGTGATGTTTTCCGGAATCCTCATATACTATACAAGTGTATCCGGAAGTGCCTGGCACCTACGCTAATCCCAATTATTCTCCGGGGGGCATAAAAAGAGAAGAAATATCAAAGCATGTTCAAAAAAGTCTTGGCGACAAGTTTCAACTGGCGTAAAGCCTTATTCAGTTGATTTTCAACCGTTTTAGGGGATATATGCAATTCCCGGGCAATTTCTTTTGCAGGCATTCCCTGCTCCCGGCTGTATTTGAAAATCAGTTTACATTTTTCAGGCAATTTCTCCACTTCGATGTCAATTATCTCGAGTATCCGCTTAAAATGAACTTTATTTTCGGCCGGAAGATCATCAACAATGGATGTTCCTGAATTTAATTTATACGCACGTTCCCTTTCCATCTTTTTAATCCGGGCAAGGACCATATATTTCACCGCGGTGGCCAGATAATTCTCCAATGATTCGATAGTAATTTTATTCCGGTTTGCCCAGAGGCTGGCAAACACATCATGCACGATATCTTCAGCGGTCTGCATCTCCCGCAATCGGTTGTAGGCAATAGAAAAAAGCGGCTTCCAGTAACGGTGATAGAGTTCAGTAAAAGCAGTCTCATCACCCTCACAAAGCAAGCTGATCAGTATCTTATTATCGTATAATTGATACCCGTTCATTTTAGCAATCGTATTTAAAAATAAGCAAATACCTGAATTTATTCAAAATATGTTCTGGCATGCATTGAGAAACGGGTATGATTTTTATCAGGTACTACATATATTTCATACTATATCCTTTGTTGACCATTGCCTGGTTTACATCCAAAAAAGGGAATACCCATGAACGCACATTAGTTCTTTAACAGGGAAAAAATGGCAGGCTTAAATGAGTGAAAGATGACGGACTGAGCAATGATTGTCTTGAAGTTAATTGCGCAAGTACCTTTATTGAGCAGCGTAATACAGTATGTCTGACATACCTGTAAAGGGGTAAGTTTCGGGGCCTATCTCAAATCAGCAAATGGATAATCCGGATCCATAACCGTATAAAATCTATAAAAATAAAGCCAGACAGGCTACCGGATACATTTAGTTATACTCCTGAAAATAACCTGATCACTATAGACTCCGGAAAAAATCTAAAAAGAAATCACTAAACATCAGGATCAATCAATATCTGCATCAGCATATATTTTTATTGGAAAGTCTGCACAAGTATAGCTTATTGTAATACTTCCCCGATAAATTTAATAATCGCTTTATTGAGATCACTGTTCACCGTTTTCTCAAACTTACCGTGTAATCCGCCCGGCACGGTGATCAACTCGGTTTTCACCCCGGCCTGCAGTAATTTCTTATGCAAATCAACCGACTGCTGATAGGGCACTGTAGGATCTGCATCTCCATGAACAATAAAGACCGGGGGGCTATTCTTATTGACATAATGAATGGGAGAAACGGATGCGGCAAAAGCCTGGTCATTGGCTTTATCACCCAGCCAGTTCCGGGCAGACTTGCTGGTCAGATTTTTTCCATACCCCCAGTCCCAGACATCAGTGATCCCGTATTTATCAATAATTGCTGCGACTTTTATATGCTCCACGCCCGGGCAGTTCCCGTCAAACCGGTGATCATTGCCGAGCAGACCGGCCATTAAAG
>CAZYTV010000325.1:0-1990 GCA_964650455.1 uncultured Chitinophaga sp.
GGTTTCCAGGAACTGGATCATTTCCTCATTCATTTCAAAGCCGCCACTCATGGTTACCAGGCTGATTTTCATCTTATTCCTTGGTTCCGCCAGGTTGATCCGCAGGGTTGATTTTCCCGGAAAATTCCGCATGTTTTTTTCTATAAAACTGACCATCTCAGTGCTGATCACACCCGGATGTGCTTCAATCGTTATCTGTTTGGTCATTGTCTTTTTCATGGTCTCCGCCAGGCTGACCGAGCTTACTTTGAATTCAAACTCATCTTTATTATACCGGGGTTTAAAGTAGCCATGGATCAGTACCGTACTGCCCGTCTGCAGAATCGGCGTCAGCCGCATATAATCTTCACTGAACAAAGGGAATTCCGTTTTCCCGGAATAATCTTCAATGACAAAATTCCCATACTTATTTCCGCTACGGGCAATCCGGTGCTGCGCATCGGCCACCAGTCCTACAATCCGGAACGGCCGGCCCGGGTTGGGCTGCATTTTAATACTGTCCTTAAATTCATTAAAATCTGTAAGTGCGGTAACCCCGTAATGTTTCATTTCAAAACGGTAATTATCCAACGGGTGTCCACTCAGGAAAATGCCCGCCACTTCTTTTTCATGATCCAGTTGCACCACCAGTGCCCAGGGCAGGCAATCGGGAATACGTGGCGGCGGAATTTCCATACTGGCCGGCAGGTCGCCAAACAGGGTATTCGTGCTGCTGGCATTCTGGGCCGTCATGATCTGGCCGTATTTAATTATTTTCTCCAGCCCGTTGATCGTTTCACCTTCGGGTATGGTGAAATACTGGGCCCGGTGATGTTCGGGGAAACAATCAAAACCCCCGGTATAGCCCAGGCTTTCCAGTGTTTTTTTATTGACGGTACGCTGGTTGATGCGTTTGATAAAATCAAATATGTTTTTTAACCAGCCGTTCTTTTTTCTTTCTTCTATAATACTTTCCACTGCGGCTTCGCCCACACCTTTCAATCCACCAAGACCGAAACGGATTTCACCTTTTTCGTTCACTGCAAAACCTTTCAGTGATTCATTGATATCCGGCCCCAGCACTTTTAATCCCATCCGCTTACACTCTTCCATAAAGAAAGTGATCTTGTCAATACTCCCGGCGTTGTTCAGCACCGCGGCCATATACTCTGCCGGATAGTGGGCTTTGAGATAAGCGGTCTGGTAAGCCACGTAAGCATAGCAGGTGGAGTGTGATTTATTGAACGCATATTGGGCAAAGGCTTCCCAGTCGGTCCAGATTTTTTCCAGTTTGTCTTCAGGTAATTTTTTTTCTTTTGCCCCGCTGATAAACTGGGCCTTCATCTTATCCAGGACGGCCTTCTGCTTTTTACCCATTGCCTTTCGCAATACGTCGGCATCTCCTTTACTGAAGCCCGCCAGTTTCTGCGCCAGCAGCATCACCTGTTCCTGGTACACCGTGATCCCATAGGTTTCCTGCAGGTATTCTTCCATTTCCGGAACGTCATAGCTGATCGCTTCCCGGCCATGTTTACGGTCGATATAGTTGGGGATATAAGCAATAGGACCCGGACGATACAGGGCGTTCATGGCGATCAGGTCACCGAATTTATCCGGCTTCAGTTCACGCAGGTATTTCTGCATACCCGGACTTTCAAACTGGAACGTACCAATGGTGGACGCATGCTGATAGAGTTCAAAGGTTTTTTCATCATCAAGGGGAATAGTATCAATATCTATTTCTACGCCGTGATTTTGTTTGATCAGTACCAGCGCATTCTTGATGATGGTGAGGGTCTTTAGTCCCAGGAAGTCCATCTTGATGACGCCAGCTTCTTCAATCACACTGCCTTCGATCTGGGTCAGCCATAAATGCGAGTCCTTGGACGTGGCCACCGGTATTAATTCGGTCAGGTCTTTAGGCGCGATGATGATACCTGCCGCATGGATACCGGTATTGCGCACGGAACCTTCCAGGCGTTCCGCTTCATGCAATACTTTTCCAGCCGGT
>CAZYTV010000325.1:2000-3988 GCA_964650455.1 uncultured Chitinophaga sp.
TTTAATTACACCGGCGCTCTCAATGATATTTCCTTCAAACTGCGTGACCAGCAGATCAGAATCCTTGGCCACCGCCACGGGGATCAGTTCTGAAAGGTCACATGGGGCAATGATGATACCTGCTGCGTGGATACCGGTGTTCCGAACGGAACCTTCCAGTACGCAGGCTTCGCGGAGTACTTCACCCTGGAGGTCGTTCCCTTTGATCAGTTCGCGGAGTTTCTTTACGTTCTCAATATCCTCACCGGCCAGGCCTTCTTTTTCCTGGAGACTTTTATCCCCTTCCAATGGCGCATTGAAAATGCGGCAGAGCTGGATACCGGGTTTATCCGGCACCATTTTAGCCAGGATGTTGGATTCCATGAGCGGGAGGTCCATTACCCGCGCAACGTCCTTAATACTCATTTTGGCGGCCATGGTACCGTAGGTGATGATCTGCGCTACCTGTTGCTTGCCGTATTTCTGAACAACGTAATCAATTACTTTCTGACGGCCTTCATCATCGAAGTCCGTATCAATATCCGGCATCGACTTACGGTCGGGGTTCAGGAAACGCTCAAAAAGGAGGTTGTACTTGATGGGATCAATATTGGTGATGCCAATACAGAAAGCGACCACCGATCCGGCTGCAGATCCACGACCCGGACCAATGAATACCCCTTTCTCACGGCCTGCCCTGATAAAGTCACTGACGATCAGGAAATAACCGGCAAAGCCCATCATTTTAATGGTGAACAGTTCAAACTCGATCCGTTCCCTGATTTCATCAGTGATTTCGGTATACCGGTTGGCCGCTCCTTCGTAGGTAATATGCTTTAAAAATTCCCATTGGTTCTGCGATTCAGCAGAGACTTTATATTTTCCAATGGTTTCTTCTTTGGTATGGATCTCAAATCTTTTTTCTACCGGGAAATTCGGCAGCAGGATATCACGGGTCAGGTTCAGCAGTTCCACTTTATCCACGACCTCATTGGTATTATCAATCGCTTCCGGCAGGTCATGGAAGACCTGGCTCATCTCTGCCGTTTTCTTGAAATAGAACTGGTCATTGGGAAAGGCAAAACGCCGGTCCTTCATATTGATGTCATCATCTGCAAAATCACGGAGGGCAGGGGTGGACTGTTTTTCACCGGTATTGATACAAAGCAGAATATCGTGCGCATTAAAGTCATCCTGCTCCACATAATGGGAGTCATTACTGGCAATGATCTTCACGTTGTATTTGCGGGCCAGCTTTACCAATACTTCATTCACTTTATCCTGCTCGGCCATGCCGTGGCGTTGCAGTTCCACATAAAAATCATCCTGGAAAATATTCAGCCACCATTTGAATTCATTTTCTCCTTCCTCTTCTCCCTTGCGCAGGATGGCTTGCGGTACAGAAGCCCCCAGGCAGCAGGTGGTGGCGATCAGCCCTTCATGGTATTTTAAAATCAGTTCTTTGTCGATGCGGGGGTATTTACTGTACATCCCTTCAATAAAACCCAGGGAGGTCAGCTTGACCAGGTTCCGGTATCCCTGCTCATTCTTTGCCAGCAGGATCTGGTGCATCCGGCGGTCTTTCAGGTCTTTGGTAAATGTTTTCTGATGCCGGTTCTCGGTGATGTAGAACTCACAGCCCACCACGGGTTTTACTTTCAGTTTGCCGTGCTCATCTTTGTTTCTGTATGCCTCGGCCACAAACTCAAAAGCCCCGAACATATTGCCATGGTCACTGATAGCCAGTGCCGGCATTCCGTCGCTGATCGCTTTTTTATAGAGGTTCTTTATCGATGCTGCCCCGTCCAGCAGGGAATACTGTGTGTGTACGTGTAAATGCGAAAACTTCATAGCCTTACCAATCTCACTTCTTTTTAGTCAATATTTTTTTCCGTGAAGGACAACCGCATTCAGCACTTCTTGTATTCAAGTAACCAGTCCTGATGGCTGATTCGACTGCTTACTTCTGCTCATCCTTCGGCAAGCCTGCCTGTCCGGTAGGCAGGCTC